>JABDEI010000069.1 GCA_013287145.1 Chlamydiota bacterium | reverse complement strand
TGAAGTAGTCTTTTAAATAGCTCAACATCAAAATCTATTTTTAAATCTCGCCCTTTGTATTTAACCTTGCCAGTCATCTCTTCAAAGATTCCTTGAAGAAAATGTTTCAGCTTTTCGCATGAAAGGGCTTTGAAAAAACCCGTCAAAGGATCATACCCCAAAGAAACCTTTTCACCTAGATCAAATAGGTCATGAAAGTGGACAGCAGAGAATATATCAGGAAGAGTTATTTCCTCAGCAATGCCAGCAAAGAAACACTCTTGCTCGCTTTTGCCTAAAGCCTCTTCAATAATCGCTTTTTCGCCAATTGTTGATTTTGCTTCCTTGTACCGTCGTTGAAATTCTTGGATTTTTTTAGCTTTTAGTTCAGCAGAAATAGCAGCATCTTCATTTAGTTTTTGCAGTGAAGCTGTATCTTCGTTGAGTTTTTGTTTAGGGCTGCTTTCTTTCTCTACATTTGTCGCAGCATCGCTTTGATTTTTATGCTCTACATGATGGGAAGCAGCATTCTTGTTTTCTTTCTCTTTGTCTGGATTTTTTTCAACCACAGGCTTTTGCAGTGAAGCTGTACCTTCATTGAGTTTTTGCTTATGGCTACTTTCTCTCTCTGCATCTGTAGCAGGATTGACTCGCTTTTCTTGATCGAGATTATGAGAATCAACTTTTTTGTTTTCTTTTGAAGTTTCTATGAAAAGGGTTCTATCTGCTTTCCCACTTTCTGGATTTTTTTCAGCTGTCTTATCTTGTTCTGCAAGCGCTGGGATACTCTGGTTTTCTTTAGTGACTTTCAGCTCAGGTTTTTCAACATGCGGTCGCAATGACGGCACAATTGGAATATCGCGGCAAAGCTTCTCTAAGAGCGTGACATTGGTTTTGAATCCTAAGCCAGCAAAGGCGTTGCGGATACTCTGCAAAACCTTGACTAAGGCTCGCATGAAAAAAATTCGGCCTTTTAACTTCGCCGAATGGCTTTGTTGTATCTTCAACAGTCCCGCTCTAATTTCTTCGCCTTCGCTCTTTAAGTCCTGCAGATGTTGCTGAGTGATTTTGCAGATAGTGCGTAAAGCGAGCTTTTCTTTAGAATTTTTATTATTGGAGAGAAAAAAATTGCCCGACACCCCTAAACAGATGTAAGCATGCGAGGCTTTAGGCGACTTTGGCGCCGAATCCGCGATAAGACCTTTCCACTGCGCTGCATCGAAATGACCACTGACAGGTTTTGGCATAACCAAATCTTCCTTAAACTTTATGAAATATTTAATTCAGGATAACGTGAAAAAGTAAAATTTGCATCAAGTTTTAAAAGGGTCTCTTTCATAATAACTAAACGCTCATCTTTTCTATCATGAGGACGAGCTTCAAGGTCTTTTTTAAGATATGCACTTAAAAATCCGATCACTGCTGACATAAAAGGTCCGGCTTCGCCTAGTCCATCATTATATTTCGATAAATCTTTAAAAAAGGAACCTAATCGACCTTCTGTGTTGTCTAAAATGCCGTTGAACAAAGTCTCTCTTTCGGAGAGTGTTTTTCTTTGATTTGCGTCCAGCATCAAGGCCACAAAAGTTTTATTTCCTAAATCGCTACGGCCACTCGTTACCTCTACAAACTCTTGTAAAAGCTTAAAATCTTCAAAGCATTCAAATAAAAAATCAATTAATCTAGGATCGCTGGAAGCCTTAATGCCAAAGCAATTATAATATTCGTCGGCATAATGGGAGACTTCATCTTCTTTCATTTCATTTATTATTTTTTTCAAACGCTTTTTAAACTCAGGCGTATCATTCTCATGCTCAATATTTAAAAAGGCTTTAACTTTAAGGGGATCTTTGCAAATCGCATAAAAAATCTTGATAATATCCTTTTCCTCTACAGAAGAAAGAGGCTTTGGCTCATCTGCTTTTAGCTTCTCATACCATGAGCGGATTTTGGCAAGTCCTTGATCTGAAACCAAGGGGGAATGGCCATCATGAATGAGTGCTGCTGCAAATAAATCTACATTCTTTCTATAGAGCTTTTTTAAGTGATAATCAAAGTCTTGTTCATCATTAAATGCCATCGCAAGGTAATGTCTTGCAAAAGATACATGGCCTGCACAATCTTTAGAAAGCTCAGGAAGCCAGTCTTGCAGTTTTTTTTCCTTCATAACGTGTGAGGCAACCTCAACAAAAAGCTCTCTTTTTTTGGGCTCTTCACATTGATCAATGAGATGAAGTAGCCTTTTAAATAGCTCGAAATCAAAATCTATTTTTAAATCGCGTCCACTGATAACAACCTTACCCGTCATCTCCATAAGAATTCTCCAAAGAAAGTTTTCCAGCTTTTGTGAAGAAAGAGCTTTGAAAAAGCCTGTCAAAGGATCATATCCTAAAGGAGCGCTTTCGCCTAGATCAAATAAATCGCGATCGTGGACAGCCATCATTATATCACACAAAGTTATCTCCTCAGCAATACCATCAAAGCAACACTCCTGCTCGCTTTTGCCTAAAGCCTCCTTAATGATTGGTTTTACATCTCTATTTCTGTGTATTGCTTCACGGTACTTTCGTTGAAATTCTTGGATTTTTTTGACTTTTAGTTCAGCTGCAATAGCGGCGTCTTCATTTGGTTTTTGCTGAGGGCTGCTTTCTTTCTCTACATTTGTAGCAGCATCGCTTTGATTTTTATGCTCTACATTATGGGAAGCAGCATTCTTGTTTTCTTTCTCTTTGTCTGGATTTTTTTCAACCACAGGCTTTTGCAGTGGAGCTGTATCTTCATTGAGTTTTTGCTTATGGCTACTTTCTCTCTCTACATCTGTAGCAGGATTGACTCGATTTTTTTGATCGAGATTATGAGAATCAACTTTTTTGTTTTCTTTTGAAGTTTCTATGAAAAGGATTCTATCTGCTTTCCCACTTTCTGGATTTTTTTCAACTGTCTTATCTTGTTCTGCAAGCGCTGGAATACTCTGGTTTTCTTTGGAGTCGTTCAGCTCAGGTTTTTCAACATGCGGCCGCAATGACGGCACACTTGGAATATCGCGGCAAAGTTTCTCTAAGAGCGTGACATTAGTTTTGAATCCTAAGCCGGCAAAGGCGTTGCGGATGCTCTGCAACACCTTGACTAAAACTCGCATGAAAAAAATTCGGCCTTTTAGCTTGGACGAACTGCTCTGCTGTATCTTCAACAGTCCCGATCTAATTTCTTCGCCTTCGCTCTTTAAGTCTTTTAGGTGTTGCTGAGTTATTTTGCAGATGTTGCGTAAGGCAAGCTTTTCTTTAGAATTTTTATTATTGGAGAGAAAAAAATTGCCCAACACCCCTAAACAGATATAGGGGTGCGGGGCTTTTGAAGACTTCGGCGCCGAATCAGCAATAAGACCATTCCACTGCGCTGCATCGAAATGACCACTTACTGGATTCGGCATAAAAAAACTTCCTTTAACTTATGCTACAAGCCAAGGATACGTCGAAGAATCAAAACTTATTTTAAGTTTTGAAAGAACATTGCTAGCAGCAGAGACTCGTCCAGCTTTCAATTTATGAATACCTGTTAACGCGCTCGCGTTAACATAAACTTTCAACAATTCGATCACTGCAGTCATAAAAGGGCCATTTACACCTGCATTATCATTGTACCTATGAATGTTATTTAAAAACTGGGTTAAAACTTTTCCATCTAAACTGCTCAAGAGAGATGTTAACAATGCCTCTTTATCTACCCCACTCTTTTTTTGATTTACGACAGTGCATAAATCAACAAAAGATTTCTCGTCCAGACCTTTGACTTTCGCCGGATCAGAGATAATTTTTTCAAAATCATCTATAGTCGAGGTTGTCGAAGAGGAAGAAGCCTTCTTCTTCGCCGCTTCTTGAGCATTGTACCAATCTTGAGCCAC
Source organism: Chlamydiota bacterium (assembly GCA_013287145.1). Lineage (GTDB taxonomy): Bacteria > Chlamydiota > Chlamydiia > Chlamydiales > Parachlamydiaceae > JABDEI01. Next base: position 8,617 of record JABDEI010000069.1, on the reverse strand, counting down.
TTTGCAGCTATTCGTACTTAGGTTTGGCAAACCTTTTTTTAAAGCTTCCGCGAATATTTTGGGGTTATTTTCATAAACTCTTTTTAAATATTTGTCATTGCCGTCGTGCATATCAATCGCAAGAAAATATCTAACCAAAGATACATGTGCCTCACAGCTATCTGTAAGGTCTGCAAGAGCATCCTCCACATCGATCTGTCTTGGAGACTCAGCAGGCAATTCCATTACTTCCATCAGCGCTATAGCAATCTCTATAAAAAGTTTCGATTTTTTGTCCTCGTCACACTGATCGATCAACTTAAGCAATCGATCTAAAAGAAAGATAGGTCTTGCAATTTTTTCAGACAATTTAACATCAGCAAAAATTTCATTAATGAAATGTTTCAAATTTTCATAAGAAAGCCTTTTAAACCCTACTAAAGGATCATACCCAGATGGTGCTTGAGTTTTTAAACTGAGGGCATTAGCCTTAATTAGTTCTGATATTTGTGCTTTGGTGATTAATGCAGCGATGCCTTCAAAAGTGCAATCTTTCTCTGTTTTTCCTAATGATTCAACAATTAGAGCCAGTTGATCGTCTACTGTCTTTGCCTTCTTAAAAAGGTCGCAATTTTGTTGAGTTTTTTCAGTTTGAGTCTGTGTTTTCTTTTCCTCATCTTTTTTAGGCTCAGCTTTATCGTCTTTGACAGGTTCTTTATTTGCTGCCTTGTCATCTTTTACTGGCTCTTTTGTCTTGTCATCTTTTACAGGATCCTTGCTTCCAAGTGTAGGTTCAGAAGTTGAAGTCGTTGTATTTGCAAGCGTAGGTCCAGAAGTTGAAGTCGTTGCGTTTGCAGAGGTTGGCTTAGAAACTGAAGGTCCAGTGTTTGCAATCGTAGCAACTGTTGCAGAAGCATCTATGCTTGCAGGCTTTGTTTCAACAGGAGCACCACCTTGTGAATTTGCAATAGTGGTTTGTTGAACATTGCTTCTTGTAGACTGTTTGCTTGTAAAGTTTTGGCAAAGCACATTGACGCTATTGCTATTGTTCTTAAATCCTAAACCAGCAACAGCATTGTTAAAGCTCTGCATCACCTTTACCAAGGCCCGTATGAAAAAAAACTTATTGTTAAGCTTCTCAGCACTTCTTTGCTGCATGCTTTCGAGGGATGTTCTTATGTCTCCCTCATCATTTTTTAAAGAAGCAAGATTTTGTTTTGTGATCTTGCAGATCTCTCTTAAGGAGAGCTTTCCCTTAGCTTTTGCATCGTCGGATAGAAAATATTGCTTAGTAAGCTTATTAAAGCATATGTAGGGATGCGATGCTTTAGGGGCTTTTGGTGTTGATTGCGAAATCAAACCCTTCCAATTTACTGCATCAAACTTCGTATTTATTGACACTGACATAATAGACCTTCACTTTTTAACTATTTATAAAATCCAATTAAATTGAATAACAATCCATATACTATCTACGATAGGAACAAAAATGTAAACAAAAAAAATCAATAAAAAAAATTAATTGCACCTCTAAAATTAAAAAACAACGCCTATCACATTGATTACAGGCTTATTGTAAAACATCCTCAGAGGAATTCTTCAAGCTGTTCGCATTTGCCTTGATATCAACGCGAAATTGACTAGGAAGTTTTATTCAGTTAGATAAAACTTCCCCGCACTCCTAAAAAGAGTTTGGGGATGTTTAACTCATGCCAAATCTCAGATAAGGTCGCGATGGACCTTATCTGACCTGGCGTAAGTTTTTTAATGTTTGCTGATTTCCAATTCTGGGTGACTTGCAAAATCAAACTTTGGATTAAGTTTTAATAGTGTATCTTTGACAATAACAAGACGATCTTCCTTTTTGATTTTAATCTTGTTCGTAGCAAGGTAAGAAGCTAGGAAAGTTACCACAGCTGATATGAAGGGTCCGCTGTCACCTTTATTGTCGTTATATTTAGGTAAATCGTTAATAAATGATGATAGTCTTTGAATCTCGAAATTTTCTAACATAACCTCAAATAAATCTGCTTTACTCCCTCGCAGATTGATACTTGACATTAAAGCGACAAAAGCTTTATTCCCAAGATCTTGACGGTCGATGGTGGCCAACACAAACCTCTTTTCTTGATCAGCATTTGCAAAACATTCAAATAAAAAATCGAATGATTTCGAATCACTGGAAAGCTTAATGCCTAAGCTATTGTTTTTTTGCCACGCTAATGATTCAACCGTTGTAGGGGCTATTTCTTTAAAAAAGGCAATTAATTTTTCTTTAAACTTATTATTATAATCTTCATACTCAAGATTAAAAAAGGCTCTTGCTTTTGAAAGATCTTTAAAGTCAATAAAAGTATCCATGATATCTTCTGCTTCCTCAATCTTAGAAAGAGGTGTGCTCTTGTTTTTTTTGAGTAGATTATAATGGTTGATGATTTCGCTAAGACCGTCTTTCGAATAATACTTTTGTGGTAATTTGGATGGATCTTTGAATGCTTCTTCTACTAAATCCGGATTAGAAAGATAAAAGGCTTTAAGTACTTCCTCTCCATACTCGTCATCACAAGCTATGGCTAGAAGATTTCTCGCAAAAAAGAGATGTGCCTCATCATTTTTGTTAAGTTCGGAAAGAAATATGTTCAATTTATGTTCGGTCATAAACGGTAGACACGCTGCTATCAACAAACCATCACGGGTCTCCAAGTTTTTACATTGATCAATGAGCTTAAGCATATTTTTAAACAAATTAGCATTAGCATCTATCTTGCTTGAGTCAGTGTTTGTCTTACTCAGGTTTATCATAATGCCATCAATATCTTCTTCCGCGATTACTTCAGCAACTCCTTCAAAAGCACACTCTTCTTCGCTTTTGCCTAAAGCTTGCTCAATAATTCCTTTGGTGTTACTTCCTGCTTTCTTTGCTTCAAGGTATTTGTCGCGAAACTCTTGACTTCTTTGCGCTTTTTTAGCAGCAGCTTCAGCAACAGGGTCTATGGGGGGTTTTGACTCAGGCTTAGTTTTTTCTGTTGGTTCGTCAGCTTTAGATTCAGAAGTTTTTGCGCCTTTATCGCTACTCTCTGGCTTAACTTCTTCGCTCTTCGGTACAGACTCTGTCTTCGGTTCAGAAGCCACGTTCTTCTTATCGCTAGCTTCAGGCTTAACTTCAGGAGCTACAACACTTTTATTTACAATCGTAGGTTCAGAAGCTGTTGTGGTTATGCTTGTAGATTTGTTTTCAACGGTTGAACTTGCTTGAGTTGCACCACCTTGTGAATTTGCAATCGTTTGTGGAACCGGAGTTTTTACTGGCTGCTTACTTGGGATCTCTTGGCTAAGCTTGGCTACGACAACGCCGTTGGATTTAAATCCTAAGCCCGCAAATGCATTCTTAATACACTGTACGATCTTGACAAAAGGCCTGGTAAAAAAAATGCGCCCTTTTAACTTTTCAGCGCTCCTATTTTGCATCTTAAGAAGATTTGATCCTAAATCTCCGCCATCATTTTTTAGTGAAGCAAGATGCATCTTTGTGATTTTGCAAATGTCTCTTAAGGAAAGCTTTCCCTTTTTATTCTGTGAAAGAAAAAAGTTTTTGGTTTGCTTATTATAGCAGATATAAGCATGGGAAGCTTTAGGGGAATTTGGAGCAGATTTTGACATCAAATCTTTCCAATTGTTTGCATCGAAATTATTTGAATTGAACGTAATGGGCATATTTTCACCTTACTTTTTAGTTAGTAAACTCTTATTATTAATTAAATAAAATTAGTATGACTATAAACAAAATATAAAATAATGTAAACAAAAAAAACTAATATAACTGTTAACTGCCTATTTCTCCGCGTATTTTCATCAAAAAAATACATTCTTTTATTTACAATAACAATATATCTAAATATAATAATTAACTTTATAGTAAAAACTTCGAGGAAGAATGGGCATATTTAAAAGTTTAATCACTAAATGCGCTTTTATCTGTTTAATAGCAAATTGCGCTTGGGCTGGAAGCAATCCACTTAAGTTCGAAAATTCCTTGGCGCTAAATTTTGTCCATGAGGAACTTTCTCACCAAGGCATTTTAAAAAACAAAGAGGGTTATCTTTATCTCAAAGTCGATGACCGCTACATTTATGATATCCTTCCTCTTTTAGAACAAAAAGATCTGGATATTCCTGTCTATTTTGGCTCGGACTCCTCCCCCGGTGCTCACATCAGCGTCATATACGAAACTGAAAGACAGCAGCTTCCTCCTGTAATACCTGAAGTCGGATCTATCTTCGAATTTGAAATCGTTGGGTTTTATTCTTTCTTCGTAGCCGATCATAAAGAAGATTTCGTTCTGGTTGTCAATGCTCCCCAATTAGAAGCTCTTAGAACAAAGTATGGTCTTTCACAGAAGCTCATGGGCCATGAATACCATATCACCATTGCTGAAAAACATTATCCCGAAGATCAAGTCATCATGAAAGAATTGCGTTTTTGGTATAATGGCAAATGGCTTGACCACCCACACTTCTCTTACCAAAAAAAACCCTATCCTTACCTCAAAGGATTTGCTGATGATTATAAACACCTCACGAGAAAAGATCTGCGCTACTGGTGGAATTCCCTCAGCAAAGGATACTATCAAACCTGTGAAGGCTATGAAGATGATGATGTCCCCGTCACCTGGACTTTTTTAGAAAATTGGTTTAAGGTTGTTTCTAAAAACGGCCAATACGTTCCCTCGACTTGGCCTTATGGACCAGACCTATTTCCACCCTCGTTCGGAACGAAGACTCTAAAAGGCCCCTTTGAAAATATGGAAGAATTTGCGATAATGGAGAATGAAATAGTTGCATAGTGGCTGGACGAGGCTTTGAAAGCCAAAGAGGCCTTTTCCCATTCTTCTAAGCTTCGCGATTAAAGCACTTTCCGTGACGCGTAACTTTTGGAATGCGGAAGGCCTTTAACTTTTAGCTTGAGGAGTGTTGCCAAAAAGCTATTGCCGCGGCAGCGGCTACAGAGGTTAGCCGGGGGTGACGGAAGGAACCCCCGGATTGTTCAGAAGATATGAAAAGCCAGGAACTGGCGATATTTCGTTAAAAGTTTCGCCAGTTCCTGGCTTCATATCCTAACTGAAAACTTTCCGGGGGTTCCTTCCGTCACCCCCGGCTAACCTCTGTAGCCGCTATCGCGGCCTAATAAAAATGCTTAAAATGATGGATATAAAGACCCCTTTCTCTTTGTTCAATATGATTGGTTTAACTGTATCTTTAGTCTTAGGAAACAATATGAATTTCAACTTTCACTTAGAAAAAAATCGCTGTATCATTGAGCCTTTCCAAGCCCAAAATGACAAGGATCCAATCACCAATCAGCCAGGAATTAGAGTTTACAATCGCCTCCTTGGGACGCTATTGAACTGGATGGGCTATGCTACAAAAATTCATGATCCAAAAGGCTCCTCAGTTTTTATCAATACCAATAGTGCAGTAAAATGGATCAATCGCCATAATGCCGCCATTCATAACCCTGTCATTGTCTCTGCAAAAGACATAAAAAATGAAAAGGTCTTTATAACGTTAGTTAATAATGTCATCCAAGCGACATCTGACATTTTAAAAACTTCTCCCAAAGAAACCTCCGGTCAAATCACAAATACTCAACCTTCGAAAGTCCAAGATATCACCCCTGTTGGAACAGAAGACCTTACGGCGACGCAACACTCTGCAACTGCTAAAATGTCTAAAGTCAGAGAAGTCACTCAAGTCCAAGCGGGAAATAGTTCTCCCACTTCCGTCGCTTGCAAATTTGGCGATACCGCTGGGTATCTCGATGGGTCGATTGAATTTAACCATTCGACAAAGAACATTCATTTCGATTGGTGGCAAGGAGATCCTCCAACCTTACTAACAGAGCTTGCTACTAATGAACATTTTTTTTCCGATGATACCGTCTTCAGCGACATGACCAAAACCGTCCTTGAAAAAATTGATCCTATTCAAACACCCACAAAAGATGTCGTGAATGCCCTAGCTGCATCATATGTGAAATACCAAGATGACCCATATTGGAACAAGAGAGGTCACGGCATCGGCATGAAATCATCCCTTGAACCACTCAAGGGAAACTCTTCAGCTTGGAATTTAAACAATTTCTTACCTTCATCAGCAGGCTGCGGAGCGGCCATGCGCACCATGCCCATTGGTGAAAAATGCTTTGGAGCTGCAAACCGTGAGAAATTGATCCAAATATCTTTAGCTAGCAGCTACATCACCCACACAAGCCCTTCAGGATTCTTAGGCGGTGTTGCTTCCGCTTTATTTACCGCTCTGGCTTTTGAAAACGTTCCTTTTTCAGAGTGGCCAAAACATCTTCTTGATGCCACTCAAAAAAATGGACCTGCGTGGCAATATGCTGAGACCATTGTCAATAAAAATGGCCAAGACAATCTCTATGAACTATCCTGGAACGATTTCAACGACGTCTGGAACCATTATCAAGCTACGCGTTTTACACCTGACAGCACATTAATATTAAGTGAATTTCCAGACACCCCTGAAGGACGTGACAAAATCAATATCCAAAGTGCATTCATAGCCGGCGAAAAATATCCAGGACAGCCTGGAGCCAAAGACCGCTCAAAAAAACAAATCAGTACCGCCTGCTGGCCAGGAGCAAGCGGACTTAATGCCCCGCTCATTGCCTATGATGCTCTTATGTTAACCATGAATAAATTTTTAAAGGATAACAACCTTACCGATCGATATCCTCTGAACACACTGACTCCGCATCAATTTAAAGATTTGCTTCAAAAAGCTGGTCCTGAAGCACAACAACAAGTCTTTAAGGATTTGATCGAAAGAGCCTGTCTTCATGGAGGCGACAGCGACTCAACAGGCGCCATCGCCTTTTACTGGGAAGCCGCCTGCGTTGGAGATCTAGCCGTTCCTGAGCAATACACAACGCATCTGGAGCCATCCGTATTTTAGATTTTCTGCAAAAATAAAATCTGCGAATGCGCGTTTTGTTCGGTAACAATTTTTTCCAAAATTCTGTAACGATCTTTCAAAAGACCATCGGCTTCTTCCTGATTTATCTTCCAGATGAGTTTATTGATGGAGACTCCCTGATTTGATGGATTAATCACTGGCAAAGAACAAAGCAAGTAGCCATTTCTGCTCAATGTATCATAGAGACGATTCCATATTTCATTAATTTTATCTAAAGGCAAAAATCCCAAAACATTTAATGCGGTGATAAGCTTGACATCTTTCGGGAATTCAAATGTCTCAATCTTTTGCTGAAAAATATTTAAACACTTTTCACTTAAGCACTCTTTAATTTTTTTTCTTAGCTAACTTTTTAATTTCTTCCTGATCTAACTCTTCTGTTTTTTGACAATCCAACTCTTCAGTTTTTTTCTGAGTGAACTTCTTAACTTTCTGCTTTGCTAACTCATTAACTTTCTTCTTAGTCCACTCTTGATTAGTTAACTCGTCAATTACTTTGCCATTTAAATGTCCCTCTATAAATTTTTCATAGGTACCTAACGTCTCCGGATTCCACTCCACAACAGTAACTTTCCAGTCTTTTGAAAGCAGAGTAGCTGTAAAATCCGGTGTGCGACATCCTAATGCAAAAGCTTTGCCGGGTTGAATATTGTAGCTGTTCAAAATTTGAGTAAAACTCGAAATTTTTTCGGGTATATATTTTTTTATTGCGATCTTACTTTCGGACACTTCATTAAGTTCATTTGGAAAATCGGGTATTTTCATTTGATCTTCCTGGGGCAATTGCTCAAAAGACTGATGAAAATATCGATAAATAGTATCGCGACAAGATCCAAAGAGGTTACAAGAACAGCTCATAAAAATCTCCAACACTGAGTTTTTAATAATATTAATTGATGTAAACAAATTGCTTTTTTTATTAATTTTCAGATATACATCTTCAGATAATATAACAACGAATGCTATATGATTCAAGAAATCTCCAGAAATTGTCTTTTCCAATATTCCAACATCGAAGCCTTCGATAAACTCATCTACGATGGCTCTTTGACAATCTCGGATATAAAACAATATGGAAACTTTGGCTTAGGCTGCTTCAATGCCCTTGATGGCGAGATGATTGCTTTCGACGGCCAATTTTTTCACGCTACCTCCGATGGCAAAGTAAAAAAAACTCTAGATACCACTTTAGTCTCTTGCGTCTACATGTCCCATTTTCAGCCTGACTTACAAAGACAACCTATCAATTCTTTGCTTTTTTCCGATTTATTTAACCTTATTAAACAATCTCACAGACATATTGGAGAGCCATTTTATGCTCTTAGGCTCGACGGCCATTTTTCGCGCATCCATGTTCGCAGCATCCCTCCTCAGCAAAAACCTTATCCGCCTATCCCGGAAATTGTCACAAAGCAAAGCTTATTTGATTATAAGAATGTCGAGGCAACAATGATTGGATTCTATTTCCCAAGTTACCTTCAAGGACTCACCTTCAAAGGCTTTCACCTGCATTTCATCACTAAAGATAGACTCCACGGCGGCCACGTCCTGGATTTTGCAGCCGATAATGTCGATCTGCAAATCGACCCTATTGACAGCTACTACCACATGCTTCCTGACTACGCAAGAACAACGCTAAATGC
>JABDEI010000068.1 GCA_013287145.1 Chlamydiota bacterium | reverse complement strand
ACGCGTATGTGCCAAAGGTTTTTTACGTCTATGATCTGCTAGGGGATTGTTCATTGTAATGCAGGAAACTGCGATACCAAAATCATCAACTTAAAATTGTTTTATTTTAGAATGTGCGAAAAGCTGCCCTTAGTCAAGGCCTCTTACCCATCTCGTATTATCTGGCAATTTTGTATTTTTGATTTTTTGTTCTATGTAGTCAGTAATGTCTCCGTTTTTTAACTTCACTTGCTCGTAAAATTCCTTTTCTGTAATCCCCAGGCGCTTCCGCAAACTTTCTGCATTTACAGCAACAAAGCCGGTTTTATTGCCTTCTTTAACCTGTAAGATTACGCGCTTGCGAATACCAATCCAATTCAGAAGATCAAAGCCTGGTTTTTTTGTAAAAATCTCTTTGCTGATTGTTCGTATAGCTAAGGATTTTTGGTCATTAGTTTCTATTTTAATACGCAAATGGGGATTGCCATTCTTGTTAGGGTGGAGATCGGCCACGTGTATAAAATCTTTGTCTCTTTTATGGGATCAGTGGGCTCTCTTCCTTGCGAAAACGTAACATTAAGCATGTATCTCCTCCTTACATATACTAACTATAAATCTACCTTACTATAATTATACAAACCCATTATAAATAAAAAAAAGGATTTATAAAAACGCAAAAAGCAGTATTCACTTGAATTATTTTAAAATAAATTATATAATAAGATTAGGAGATGTATTTCTATGATTAACTCTTTAATCTTTAGAAGTTTTATTAAGTTTCCGCTTATTGCTCTCTGGTGTGCTTTGCTCACAGGCTGGAGTTTTGGCGGGCCTACCGTTCTTTATGCCCAAAACGCAGATTTACCCTCTTCCTTTACTCTAACACGCATTTCATCGCAATCTTCCCATATCACTTACTTTTATGGTTTTCTTGAAAAAGATAGCAAAGCCTTGGCAATCTTAGATAACCTTCGTGATCAACGAGTTATTGATGTGGATTTCCCAAATCAATTGAGCGACTCTCAAAATGCCTTTTTATATTTTGACATTCCAGGTGATTTAATCTTTAAGTGCCGGGATCCAGAAAAGGGCTGTCAACAGTTAGGTACCGGAGGTGGCGCTGGTGGCATTAACGCATTTGGTGGCATTGCAAACTTTAATAACCCATCCTTTGCTTCTGGCGGCGGTGGTGGTTTTGCTGGAAGTAGCAGCAGCAGTAGTAGCAGCAGCAGTACTCCGCCTACTGTTCCCCCTCTTGGTCCACCTATTGATCCTCCAACTCCTCCAATTCAAACCCCGGAGCCTGCGACCTGGTTGCTTTTGGGAAGCGGAATCTTACTGGGCACCTGGGTCAAAAGTCGTTATCTTGCCCCATCTGAAAATAAAATCGATTAATCTTCTTCGTTAAAGCGGTATCCTACTCCACGCACAGTTTCAATCATCGTGAAGTTAGGACCTAATTTTTTGCGCAATGCCGCAATATGGACATCGATATTGCGATCGACGATGAAGGCATCGTCGTTTTGCAAATCATCGAGTAATTGATTGCGCGTGAGCACTTTGCCCCGATTGGAAAGCAAGCGGCGCAGGATGCCGAATTCAGAAAGCGTTAAAGAGATCTGTTTATCTTTTTTGCGCAATTGGTAGCTTTCCACTTCCATAGTAAAAGAACCAAAGACAATTGTTTTCAGCGCTTTTTCCGGTTCTTTTCCCCGCCTTAATACAGCCCGGACCCTTGAAAACAACACTTTCGTTGAAAAGGGTTTGCTAACATAGTCATCGGCACCGAGTTCCAAGCCTAAGACGACATCAACTTCTTCGCTTTTGGCAGAGAGAATGATCACAGGGATATTTTTGAGATCGGGATTACTTTTTATTTTACGACAGACATCTAAGCCGCTTAAACCCGGCAGCATGAGATCGAGAATGACTAAATCGGGTTTATCCCGCTCAACAGCGCGAAGTCCATTTAAACCATCTACTTCAACATGCAGCTTATATCCCGACATATCTGCTTGCAGCTTGATTAAAGCAGCAATATCTTCTTCATCTTCGATCAAAAGAATTTTTGGTTTTTGCATGTCGCATCCTCTTTGAGTAATCGTGCTGATAAGCCTTAAAGGAGATTGTAAACATCTTCCCTTTTTATTTTCGATGAAAAAAAACAATAATAATGGGGATGAATTCAATCAGTAGCTATTAGACTTCTTTCGAAATTCCACTTGGCCATTAAAATTGCGCTTTTTAGCATCTTTATCGTCAAATTTTTCGACCATATGTTCGCATATGCTCTCAAAATTTGCCGATAAATCTGCTCAAAAATCATCAATTTTCTCAGCCAAAGCGAATTTCGAAAGAAGTCTATTTTAGAAAAACACCTGCTTGAATAAGTCTTTACTTTAAAAGAAGATTCCCCTAAAATTTCTTTTTGTTTTTGCAAAAGCTGTCATTTAGATATTTTCATTGAGGTTAAATGCTTTTTGTCGTTTTGCTTTACGCCCTATTTGCCAGTGTTTTTACCATATCAAAGACGGGATTGGAATATGCCCAGCCCTTTTTCTTGATCGGCACCCGCATGACCCTTGCTGGACTTTTAATGATCTCCTATCAAATGATTGTCCATGGAAAACTGCCATCTTTTGACTTAAAGCGCTTCTGGCGCATTGGCCTTTTGGCCCTCTTCAATATTTACCTCACCAATGCCTTTGAATTTTGGGGATTAAAATACTTAACATCCTTCAAAACCTGTTTCATCTACAGTCTATCCCCTTTTCTTTCTGCTCTATTTTCCTATTTCATGCTCGCAGAAAAAATGTCTATAAAAAAGTGGCTTGGACTCCTCATCGGCTTTGCCGGATTTCTTCCTATCCTTCTCAGCCAGACCTCCCACGAAGAAGCCGCCGGACAGCTATTTTTCTTTTCTTGGGCAGAGTTAGCGGTGATGATGGCTGCCGCCTGCAGCGTTTATGGCTGGATACTTCTTGGGCAACTTGTGAAAGAAGATGGTTACTCCCCCTTCGTAGCTAATGGTTTGAGCATGCTTATCGGAGGCGTTGTCGCTTTGGCTCACTCTGCCCTGACAGAATCTTGGAATCCATATCCTTACACAGAATTTATGCCTTTCTTTGAATGCGCTATTTTGCTCATCATCATCTCCAATTTGATTTGCTACAATCTCTATGGATGGCTCCTAAAAAGATATTCTGCGACTTTTATGTCCTTTGCCGGCTTTACGACGCCGCTATTTACGGCTTTGTTCGGCTGGCTCTATCTAGGCGAAGTCGTCACCTGGCCTTTCTATGTCTCTGCCGTGATTGTATTCTTTGGCTTAAGCATGTTCTATCAAGAAGAGCTTAAAGCTCTTACCTTTGCCAAACAAAGCGCTCCAGCCGAAGCTTAACACTTTGTATTTAGTCATGGACCAGGCAGTTTGGCTCATGAAAGTGAAATTATGTCGCGATCCTTGGTTTAAAAAGTCTAGTTAATCTTTCTTTTCAAATAAAAGCCACGCATAATAAACTTTCGATGCCCCTCTTAAAAAAAACTTGTTTGTTTTTTTTGTATGAATTATAACATGCGCATATCTAACCTTAAGTCTTAAGAGGCTGTGCCATGACCACTTCCACAATAGAGGGAGAAAGCTTTTTTCAACTCGACAACTATTATTATAATGAACAGATAAATAAGATCGTCGAACCGATTTTACTGCAATTTGATAAAATCGTAAGGTCTTATGCCATTTTCAATTTGTTTTTTTTGACTATTGGATTTATCGAATCGATCTTTCTTATTATATTTTTTGCCATGTTAGCAAAGTCATCGATATTAGCCTTGAGTTTAGCCTTTGTTTTTCTAACTTTTTTTTCCTATTTTATCTTGCGCATCTACTTTCAAACAAAAAAGCCGGAACAATTCAAAGAGATTAAGAGCCGCTATCTTGATGGCTGCAAGAGTTTTTTAAATTACAAAGAGGGAATGCCGGAGCATCATGTCGTCTTGGCTAATGCGTGCAGCAAGCTTGCCAATATGCTGCACCAACGGGAATACAGCATCTATCGATTGCCTAAGTGGTTAGATATCTTTGCTCCAACGCTTGAAAAATTTAGCTGCTGGTGGCATTGGAATGACATCCACCACATGCAAGAGATGCTTCTTCTACATGCTATTGAAGAACATATTAAATTAGTCAAATGCGAACCTACTAATCTCGAAGTACATGCCGCCTTAGCTAACGCCTATGTCATGCTTTCGGGATTATATGTCGATCCACGCACTATCGAGGGTTTTTCTGATGACCGCTGGTTTCCTGCAGATAAATTTACCGAGGCTTTAGATCAGAAATTTCGTTTAACGGCAGAGCGTGCCATCGAAGAATTCAAAATCCTTAACGATTATGCACCTAACGACCCATGGGTACACTCTCAGTTAGCCTACAGCTACCATGATCTGCAAATGCCTGAGGAAGAGATCCAAGAATATGAAACCATCCTTAAATTGTGCCCAGGCGACAAAGATGTGCTTGTAAAGCTCGGAAAGCTCTATTTTCAACAGGGACAAAATGCGCAAGGGTTGCGTATCTACGAGGAGCTTAAGAAATGCAACTACAAAAAAGCTGAAAACCTCATTAATTTTTATGGAGCATATGCGCCTTTTTAAAACGCTAAATGCTAAATGATAAATGCTAAGCTGGAAACGGCTAAAAGAGCCTCTACCGCACGCGTGTATTAGAAATTTGTTGTCGCGAAAGTGTTTTCGATTGATTTTATATGATTCTCCTTTCATCTTTTCAATTAGAAGTTATGATTTAAAAGGTATGTCACTATGATTTGTCAAAATTGCGGCTCAAATGAAGATTTAAATGCGCTTTATTGTTCAAAATGCGGACAGCAGCTGCAGCGAAAAAACGCATCTGAAAAGCCTGTAAAAGAGACGTTTGCAAAAAAAAAAATCCCTCTCTGGTTCAAATTCATTGCAGGGCTTGCCGTCGTCTTGGCTCTTCTAGCTTCATTTGTGATTGCTTTTTCAGACGACTTAGAAGGGATTGCTCGATCGCAGCTGGAATCACTGCAAGCCAACCAAATCACTGAGGCCTATTACAAATACACTTCAAAAGAATTTCGATCATCAACGACGTTAGATGAGTTCCATAAATTCATAAAAACCTATCCCATTTTTGCCAATCACACCTCGCTAGCATTCAACTCAAGCAAAGTCGAAAACAATATCGGTGTTTTAGAGGGAACCTTAGCAGAGAAAGACGGCCACTCCGCAGAAGTGGAATACAAGCTTGTCAAAGAAGATAATCAATGGAAAATCGCAAGTATTATCTTGGTCGAGCCTGAAAAAAAACAGGATCAGGGAGAGCAAGCTCCCTCAGAAAAAGAGATCGATGAGATCATGACTCCCATTCACGAACAGCTCAAAGCGCTCCATGAAAATAATATTGAAAATGCTTACGAGGGTTTATCCAAAGAATTTAAAAAAGTGACATCGCTGGAGGCCTTTCGACATTTTGTCTCACAATATCCTCTTTTAAATCATTATCAATCAATGGACAACCATAAGCCGGAAATTGAGAACGACATCGTCAAGGTGATTGTGAAATTGCAGGATGAAAAGAGATCGACTTCAATTGAATACATCTTAGGATTAGAAGATAATCAATGGAAAATTTGGGGAATGCAGATACTGAAAAATCCCGAAGAAAAAACTTCTGCAACCCAGCCGAATTTTCAAACCAAAGACCTTCTGGAAATTGTCCAAAATGAACTAAAGGCTCTAAAACAAAAGGATTTTTCCACAGCTTACACCAAATATACTTCCGATTCTTTTAAGAAAGAAAATCCTTTCGATGCATTCAAAGATTTTTTCGTTCACCACCCTCTTTTTTTTGATCACAAATCATCTGACTTTAGTAAAATCTCTTTTCAAGGATCCTTAGCTGTTGTAGAGGGCTTTTTAATTACTAACGAGAACGTTAAAGTTCCTATCGATTTTTCTCTAATCTCTGAAGGCGATGACTGGAAAATTCAGCAGATAGAAATTCATCCTAATGAGCCGGAAAAAAATACCCCAGCAAGCCAAGAAGAAGAAAAAAAATCTGCGACAGAACCTTTACAATTTGCAAAAGCCCTCATTGGCACCGAAGTAGACTCAAAAGGCCTAGTGACGCATCCCACCACGACTATTAAATCGAGAAAAAGCGATATCATCATCAACTTATTTGTTAAGAATGGCAAAGCTGGATTAAGAATTGAAATGCTCTTTAAACACCTCGATAGCAATTCTAGCATACCTCCTATTTCCACAACATTACAGCAAGACGGAGAGACAACAGTATCTTTTGTTTTTTCCCCTCCTAAGGAGGGGTGGCCGCAAGGCATCTATGAAGCCGATGCCAAAGCCTCCAGCGGCGAGTCTCAAGCCTATAATTTTAAAGTCGAATAGGAGCTCGCCGATGCGCTTTCCTTGGAAACTTTACCTCCTTTGGACGCTTGTTTTATTGAAAGTAGGTTTGATTGCCCAAGATGAAACTCCTGAGCCACAACCTCTGCCTCGTTGGGCTATTATGCCACCGAATGTCAATGAGGATGCTGTCAAAGGGATTATTTTAGCTCAGTTAAAGACCATTCAAGCAGGGGATCTAACAAAAGCCTATTTTACCTATACTTCACCGGATTTTCAAAACGCAACTTCTCTTGAAGAATTTAAAGAATTTGTTCACCGTTTTTCCGTGCTTTCAGATAATAAGTCTATAGAATTGCCAACCAGGATCCTTAAAGAAAATTCAATAACCTACCGAGGAACACTCACCTCCAAAGACGGAAAAGTTTTAGGAGTAGAATATCAGATGATTAAAATAGATGATCGGTGGATGATCCAAGAAATCAAATTACACCCAATGAGTTAGACCCTCCTGCTAAAGCATTTGCAAAAAAATTATGCATAAATTTGTGGGAAATGCCGGTTAGATGTAAGATAGGACCTCAATTCATCGAGGTGCTTCATGATACAAAGACAATTTTTTGCTTTGAAAACATTAACTGTTTTTTTCTCGTTGGGGTGCCTTTATGCTGATCACCAAAGGCAATTATCTGCTGATTCAATCCAAGCTATGGATGCCTTTGCAACATCGAGACCAATGCAGGATACCTCCGGGTCCCAAGCGGCGCTCAAAAAAATCGCTTCATTATTCAATACCAAGCAATATGCGCACTTAATAAAAGAAAAAGACTCTTTTCAAGAAGTTCTGCAGGCGGATCAATTCCCAGTTTTGAACTTTTACTTAGGAAGAAGTTATTTGGCTCTTGGCCAATATGAGGAAGCGCAAGCTGCGCTGCAGCCCCTGCTTGGGATACATAATGTTTCTATCGATAAAAAACCGTTACTGCTGGCTTTGATCAACTCAGCCTATCATCTCAATGAGCTTACGCAAGTGGAACAATGGACTGAGCTCTATCAAGATCAGTTTCCTAATGATACTTATGTTGCAAAAATCTTCTTCATTAAAGCTCTCACCTACAAAAATTGCGATCGGTTTGTTGAAGCATCAAAGATGCTGGAAAAAATCATCGATCAGTTTCCCAATCATCCACAAATGGAAATGGTTTATTTTGAAAAAGGCCGCTTGCTTTTCAAACAGCATCAATGGCAAGCCAGCCGCAATGCCTTTATTTCTTTTGTTCAGCGTTTTCCAGAAGGTGCGCGTGTAAATCAAGCTCTACAATATATTGTAAGGGCGAGCCTTATGTCCGTCAAAGAGAACCGATCCCCGAATCATGATCTCTCATTAAAAGAGCAGCTTTGTGCAGACCTAAATCTTATTTTGTATACACCCGGGGCTGTCGAGGCAAGTCAAAAACCTATCTATCAATTAAAATTAGCAAAGGCCTCTTATGAGCTGAAACATTATCAGACAGCTCTCCCTCTTATTAAAAATTATTTAAGGCAATACCCGCATGACTCTAATCGCTATCAAGGACATCTCATTGCTGCGCTCTGCTACCAAGAAGGTTTTAACAATGCCAACAACTTTGCTTTGCATGCCGAAAAAGCGTTGCGCTTGAAACCTGACTTTATCGACAGCGCCAAACTCCATTACAATCTATTCAGTACATACGTGCAGCTAGCCAAAGAATTCGGTGAGGATATGGCATCATCTGCAAACTCGCAAAATAAGGCTTACCTTGATAAAGCTGCAGAACATCTCTTTGCGGCCTTCGATGGCGCACCCGATTCGATCAGGCAGGAGCATCAACTGTGGCTAGCAAACTTTTTTTACAATAAAGCCCGCGTAGGATTAAACGAATATGCCAACGAACCTATTGCCGATAAAGCGCAAAAAAAAGCGGCGGAGCAAGCAGTAGTCCTTTTTCAAAGAGCTTTAGGACAAGAAGCGTTGACGCTAGAAACTTTCACTTTGGAACAAGAATTTTTCAAATTAAGCATTCTATATGCTTGGCTTGAGAAAACTTCCGAGCAGATCAGAATTTTAGAAATACTGGCAAGACAGCATAGTGAACAGCCCCACCTGCCTTGGACGCTGCCCTCGCGAACTTTATTTAGTCTAGCTTTAGCCTATGAAAAAGAAGGCAACTATACCCAAGCCCTGGAACTCTATACCTTGATAGATGGTTCGCTAAAATCTTCTGACCCCTATGTTTTCAATGCCACCAAACTGCACCTAGCAAGGCTTTCCTTCGCTAACCTTACAGACGAAAAGAAAAATTTCGAACAACCCGTCATCAAGGCAATCTTAAAAAATCTCAATGATCTACAGAGCCGGAAATCTCTTGTTTTTGAACCCATTCATCTTGAGGCAGCTCTTGAATATGCTCACATGCGATCAGCTCTTGAGCCTATCTCCAGTCAAGATAAGTACTTGCTTTCATTGCTCCAGCGCGCTAAAGATAACTTTGCAAATAAAGAAGATCCTTTCTCCAAAGAGTATCATGAAAGCCTTCCATTTCATCCTGATAAAGATTTTCTGCTACAAGCTTATCTGATGCTATTTAATGCCCATATTGCCTATTTAGAAGGAAACATCGCTGATGCTAATGGACTTTTTCCAGAAGCTGAGATCAAATACGAACTTGCAAAAACTCTTTACACAAATTTGCTTCAGAAATATGCAGTCACGAACTATCTTAAGTCGCAAGCAGAGTCTAAGCTTGATTCCTTAAACCACAAGGAAGAGAGCTCTCTAAAGCATTCAAGCTAGTGCACGAGTATGCATATTATTTCAGGCATCTTTAAAAATCAGACGCTAGCCAGCCCGAAAGGGCTGCAAACGCGCCCTACCTCCAGCAGACTGCGTGAGACGCTATTTAATATCTGTCAAAATGACATTGAAACAGCTCATTTTCTGGATCTTTTTGCAGGTTCTGGCGCCATGGGATTAGAGGCTCTAAGTAGGGGCGCAGAGAAAGCCACTTTCATAGACAATAGCAAAGAAAGCACGCGCTGCATCCAAGCCAATATCGCCAAACTAAAAGTTGCAACAGCAGCAGAAGTAATGTATGGCGATGTCTTTGCTCTCATGCAAAAACTGCAAGATCAAAAGCGTTCCTATCAACTCATCTATGCCGATCCCCCTTACGAGGCCAAAGGCCCATGGAAGCAAGACTTTTTAAGTTACAGCAATATCGTCTTAAAAATCATCGATGAAGGCACGCTGTTAAGCGCTGAGGGCATGCTTTTCATCGAAGACTCCATCAAATCACCCCTACAGAACGATGAATTATCGACGCTCACCTTAAAAAGTTCGCGCCGCATGGGACGATCTGTTCTTCACCAATATGTTAAAAAAAGGTAAAAGGGAGATAAAGCTAAAATAGGATGGAATTTTAAAATGCATGCACTTTTTCGTTTATCGCAACTTAAGGTGATAATTTTTTTTCTAGCAGCAGCATGGTTGCCGACAAACTGCTTTGCTACTTTTGTGAGTTCATATCAAGAAAGCACAAAGAATGTCATGCAACTCATTGAAGGAGAACCCTCCTTAAGCACCCTTGCCAAAGCAATTAAAGCTGCCGGCCTTGATGCCACACTAGCTGAAAAAGGACCCTATACCATTTTTGCCCCAAATAATGCCGCTTTTGACAAATTGCCTTCTAAAACGCTGGATAACCTCTTAAAGCCTGAAAATAAGGACGAGCTTATATCCATGCTAAAATCCCATATTGTGAAGCAAAAGATTTTCGCCATAAGAAGCGGCACGCTCACGAGCCTTAATGATACTCATATCCAAGTAAAAACTCGCGGATCGGCTATTCTTGTCAACGATTCTAATATCGTTAAAGCAAATCTCATCGGCACAAATGGAGTTATCCACATCATCGATATGGTTTGGACGCCTTAAGCTTTTCTTGGATTTTCTGTTCGATCTCCGCAGAAACGAAGGCCTGTAGAGGACCTCCATAGCTTGCTATCTCTCTAATTAGCGTGGAACTAATATGTGAAAACGTCTCTGCAGCTGGAAGAAAAATGGTTTCGATGCCTGTCATTTTGTGATTAGCCAAAGCCATCTGCAGTTCATATTCAAAATCCGAAAACGATCTTAAGCCGCGTATGATGCAATCGACATCATGGGCTTTAGCGCACTCGACAACCAGCCCGGAAAAAGTCACGACTTCAACATTTGAAATATTTTTGATGCATAGATTCAGCATGGCTTGCTTTTCTGCTAGAGTGAACAATTTATCGGGTTTGTTTAGATTATTGGCGATGCCGATATAGAGCTTATTACATAGGTTTGCAGCCCTATTGATGATATCAAGATGGCCTAAGGTAGGCGGATCAAACGTTCCTGGAAAGAGTGCTTTTTTCATAAATCCCTTATAGCAGACAAAGAATTCAGAATCCAGTAGCCAGAATTCAGAATCCTAAATTCTCGAATGACATAATCCACAATTTTTTTAACCACAGAGATCACAGAGAACACAGGGAGGTTTAAATATAGACATACTCCTTAATGCTTAAGAGCATATTGTTCGTCTAACCCTCCCTGTGTTCTCTGTGATCTCTGTGGTTAAAAAATGATCCTGGATTTGGCAACAACGTTATTCTGAATTCTGGCTACTGGATTCTGAATTCTGTGTTTCAAAACAGATCTTCAAATGACTTCTTGGGCTTTTCGTCAGCTTCGCCAAAAAGGCGCTTAGAGACGTCATTGGGATCTGCCGTTTTGTTTGGACCTTGTCCAAGCAAGCTAAATTCTTCACAGAAATTGGCTGCGCTGCGGTCTGCGATATATTCCGTTCCTGGTATTTTGCAGTCATTAGGGAGACCCGGCTTGTAGTTTTTGCAGTTGCGGCAGCAATGCAGCCAATTGTGACATTTATCACAGGTGGCGCGGAAAGAAAGCTTTCCAACAGGTGGATCATCAAGATCGGTTCCGCATGACCAGCATTTCATCCTTCTGCATCCCTCTTTGTTTTTTTCTTTTCGATCAACTGATCATCGGCAAAGAGTTGCGTCACAGTAGGTTTACCCTTTTCATCATATTTGTTGAATTTTCCGTGGCGTTTACCCTCGCGATATTCAGCTTCAAAGACCAAAATGCCTTTGGAGTTCCATTCACGACTTAATCCATCCAATTTACCCTGTATATAAAAAGAAAGCGCCGCCACCTGGCCATTATCAAAGAATGTTTTCTCTTCGCCTTCTTTAAGATCATCGATGAATAGGACCTGCTTCATAATAGTTCCTGTCGGAAAATACTCATAGGCCATCCCATTTTGGTTGTCATGCTTAAATTCTGCTGAAAGACGAATTCTGCCGTCGTCGCCGTATACGCTAGCAATGCCTTCTTTTAAGCCTTGGTGGTAGTAAGTGCTGACAATTTTTGTACCGGCTTCATTGAATTCAGCGACTTCGCCTTCGAGTACCCCTTCGGCATAATTGGCTTCCAAGGCTTTGATTTTACCGAAAACTTCATGGATAGGGTAATAAATTTGATGCAAGCCTGCAAGTTTGTTGTTGCTGTAGTGGTAGATAACTTCTCTGCCATTTGGTTTCCGAAGAAAATATTTTCCTTCTAGATTGCCCAGAATATAATGAGCCTCTTCTAAAAGAGCGCCTTCGTTAGACCAAAGCATTTTTAAACCCTGCAAGATGCCATCTTGATAATTCATAACAGCTTGTTTTTGGCCATTGGCATAGAAGCTTATCTGCTCTCCATGCAACTTACCTTCGCGATAATTTAGAAGGCGCATCAATTGTGAAGAGTCTTTTCCCTCATCTTTTTGGTAATATTCGCGGTATTGGCCTATAGGATAGCCATTGGCGTACTGCTTTTGCTCGTGGGATGAACCATTTTCATACCAGGATTGATAATCACCCTGTAAAAGACCCTTTTCAAAATTAGCTAATACTGCAAGCTGTCCATTTTCATAAAAAAACTGTTCTTGCCCTTGCAACTTACCCTCATGATAATTAGCCATGCGTTTAGGCTGATTCTTTCCAAACCACTCCTCTAGAATTCCATCCGGAACATCATTTTGATATTGGGATTTAAAGAGAAGAGCTCCGGTTTCGTCGTATCGATACCATTGCCCGTGTTTTTTG
>JABDEI010000067.1 GCA_013287145.1 Chlamydiota bacterium | reverse complement strand
TAAATAAGCAGCAGGCTAAAGATTTAGAGGTTTGCTTAAACACTATCAAAAGACTCAACGCCCCCAAACAAAGACCTCCTGAACCTATTCAACCAACAATAACACCTGAGGAGGACGAAATCTTGAAAAAGAGATTGGAGGCATATACTGATAGTGTGAGACAACCTAAAGAGATAAAAAGCATTGACGATGAAATAAACGATTACAAAAAGGATTTAGCTGAAGCTCATAAATGGAATTGGCAAACATTCTCGACTGTATTTAATACGCGAGAACCCTCCTTCGCTAAAGCTCTGAGACTTTCCGATGAGGAAGCTTTCGACGCCTATAAAGCCAAATCTATAAAGGATTTCGAGGATATCATTGCCAAATTAGAAGCAAAAAAAAGAAAAGGTTAATAAATTGACGTAAGCGTCAAATTTTAACATAAAGATTCTGCTCATGCAAAACAATTAATAAATTGGATTGATTTTAATTCATTTATAATAAACAAGTTACATATCTGCAAAACGCCTGCTTATAAATTAATTATCTAATATATTATAATAATTAATTGTAGATCGTCATTTATTAAATACAATTAGGTTTTTTATGAACATGGATTTTTCTAATCTTGCAGATAGAATTATTAAGCAGGAAGAGTGGAATCAAAAAGATTTGAAATTAGACAAAAATAAGCAACCAATACTGACAGAAAGAAAAGGACAGCTTACAAAAAATGAGCATAACAACATAGTCAACCAAATAACAGAAAGCTTTGGTAATCTAAAGACGGCTAAAGAGATTCTTTTAAAATTGGGAAATGATAATGATAAAGTCCAAAATTTAGAAAATAATTTAAGATCTCTAAAAGCCACAGTTCTAGATCCAGAACAAGTTAGAAATTTAGATATCTGCTTAGAAACTATCGCTTTAGCCAATGCCTCACTACAAAAACAAGGTAAGCAAAACGTCCAACAAAAGACTGCTGTCAAAGAAGAAAAGAAAGCGGATACAGTAAAACAACAACAACCAGTTAAACAAGAACAAAAACAACCAGCAGCCCAACCGCTTAAACCGAGTGAAGTTAAAACATTGTCCCAGCAAAAGCAGGATCAATTTTTCAATGTAAAGGGCTTGGCTGCCCAACAAGAACCCTCTAAACCTAAACCACCACCACAGTCAACAAAGCCCTCAGTAAGAGATGCTGCAGAAAGAAAGCAAGGAAAAGAAGATGTGGAACAAGTCATCATTAAGCCCTTCGTTCCGCCTGTTGTCAAACCTCTCAATCCCGTACAACAGGCCAAAGTTAACTTAAATCTCAAAGAAAAGTTCACTAATGTAAAGATTAACCCCAAACAAACAGAAGGCGGAGTTCCTTCACCTCAGCCACTAAAAGTCGCTATGCCCAAAATTTTTCAACAAGCATCACAGCAAACAGAAGAGAAGAAAGAAATTTCTGAGAAACCTGTCGGTCCACCTCCTAGACCTGCTAGACCGCCAGGCTCGCCAGTGGCCATAAAGCAGCAAGAGGGCCAACCAGCGAGACCTAAACCACCTCCAACTACGGGGCCTGATGCGGAGACGAAAAAGTCATTAAAAGAATTGGAAGATTTACTGAAAGTAATAAAAACGCCGCTTACGACGATTAAAAGCATTGAGGACGATTTAGAAACTGCAAAAAAAAGTTTAAGCGAAGTGCAGCAATGGGATTGGGCGAACTTCACCACACAAAAAAAAAGGATAGATGGAAAAATGAAAACTCTTGCAGAGATGAAGAATTTGGGCTCAGAGGAAGATTTTAATACTTTTAAATCGCAGAGTATAAGAGTACTAGAAAATTACATTCATGATCTCGAAAAAACACTAAATAAGAGGTTGAAAAACGATCTTGAAGATGAGTTGGCTAACACAATAAGCAATAAAACCTATGTCGAGGCGCGACTTACAGAAGCAAAGGATTGGACTTGGGACAATATGGATGATAAAGAATCTTTGAGACTAGAAACTGAGGATGACTTTAATAAATTTAAAGAAAAAAACATCGAAGAGTTAAGTGATTATTTAAAAAACCTTGATAAAAAGAAAAATGAGTTAACAGAGAAGATAAATAAAATTAACGCGCAATAAATCAACCACTTTTATTAACTATTTTTATTATTAATAATTAAAGGTGTTTTATGAGCATGAATGCTTCAAATCTAAAAAACTTCAATATATCAAGTCTTACAGCCCCTAATATTGAATGGGACAAAAATGATTTAAAATTCGGCGAAAATAAAACACCTCTTTTGACACAGAAAAGAGGTCAACTCACTAGAATGGAGCATATCAATGTCGTAAGGCACATTACAGAGCAACTGGATAATTTTAAAAAGGCTGAGAAGGTCTTTGCATATATGCACATGAGCATTGATGAAAAACAAAACTTACAACGGAATTTACAAGAATTAAAAACCACGGTGAATCCTGACCTTGCAAATGATTTGGAGATGTGCCTAAAGGCTATCGAAACCGTTAATGAACGTTCCACTCAGCAAAAAATTGCTCCACAAGAAGAAAAAAAAGTGCTCTCTTCTTCTGTAAAACAAGAAGTATCTAAGGCTAAAACTTCTTTTCCCCTTCAACATGAAAGCAATCCAAAAAGGAAGTTAGAACAGACAGAGGAAGAAATTCTCGAGGAAATGAAATTTCGAATGGAACCTGACTTAGTTCAAGCAACAGACTTTCCAACTGCAGATCAAATCGATATCGCTAAGCAAGGAATAGAATTAATGCAAAAAGGACGCTTTGGAAAAGCAATAGAAACATTCAGTCAATTTTTAAAAGAAAGGCCAAATGACTCGACTGTTATGCGAGCTCGAGCTGAGGCTTACATCCAGGCGCGTGAATACGACAAGGCGTTAGGAGACTTAAATCATATCATTTTAAAAACAGATGACGAAGAACAAAAGTTGTCTGCTTTAAGAGCACGTGGAACTCTTTATAACGCCCGCGCCGAAGAAAAGTGTAACGCTCTCATTGCCAACACAACAGAACAAAAAAATGAAAATGAATATATTGAAAAAAAACTGGAAGAGGAATTTCAGTCAAAAAAAGCAAACGCCGAAAGAGAGCTCGAGGCCCTCAAAGAAGAACATAACAAATTGGATGAAGAGTATCAATTTAAAGACCTAGAAATAGAAAATTTATTCAAAAAATTGAATGGACAAAATATGCAAGAGCAGAATCAGTTGTTAGCTGAAAAAACGAAAGAACTGGCTGCATTAAGTAAAGAACTCGACCTCAATTTCGAAGAAATTAAGGGTATGGATGATAAAATTAAAACAATAGATTTAAAATCTCAAGAAATGAAGGCGCAGCTAGAGGGTAAAAGACTCGAGAATCTCAAAAAAGAATATGAGAGACTAAATTCAGACATCATTACAGATTTAAAAAATGCAAAAAAACAATGGAATAAGATTTTAGACGAATATCCTAAAGATTCATTTGCGTTAAGTCATCGCGGTTGGACTTTTTTTCAGTTGGGGACAATTCAAAAAGAGGACTCATTACTAAACCAGGCGAACAACGATTTTGAAGCTTCTCAACCAAATAATTACCTTCGTGTAAGAAAAGCGGAGATACTAAGGGAAAAACTACAAAATGAACCGGACGACATTGAAAAAATAAAAAATTTATCAAATGTCATTGATGAATTCGATGCAGCATTAAAGGATAATCCAAACGATATTTTTGCATTAAGGCATCGATCAATGGCGCATGAACAATTAAGCGCGCTTTACGAAAATGTTCAGCCTAAGCTGAGTGCCTTAAAAGAACTACATAGTAAAAACGAAAAATTTAAAAATCTTAAAGAAGTCGCTAAGCGCCTAAAAATCAAATTATTTACAGCATACGCCATAGAGGAAAAACTTCAGGTGATGAACGATCAGAAAAAACTCGGCCAATTAGGCCGATAACTTAGCTCTGGGGCTTTTCTTCCAGATGAAGAAGCGATGGCATCTCCTGCAATAGTTTCTTAAGCTGTGGATTCATCGTCACCCCCCACTTGTTGTCGATATGCAAAAAAGCTAGTATCTGATCTTGGACGCAGAAGCTAATCTGGATGGGCGTCGTGCCGCGATGTTCACTAAAAAGTTCTTTAAGCTTAAGGATCTGGCTTAAACGCGTATTTTCGGCATCGAGTTTCAAAAAAAGCTTTGTAGACATAGGCTTAACTTCTTTGACTTCTGGTTTTTCTTTGGGTGTTTTTCCCTTGGCTTGTGAGCCTTTGCCTTGCGCAAACTTTGCTATCTGATGCTTAGCTTTGTCATAGGCGCGATCGGCCGCTTCCCGCATAGGCTCGTTGGCTTGAGTTAAGTCATCAAACCAGCGGCATGTCAATTTAATGACCTCTTCACTTTTTTCTGTTTGTAAGACCGCATATAGCAGCTGATTTTCCTTAAGCAAATGTCCTTTTTCTTCGTAAAGATCAGGCCAAATGGGCAATTCGTAGCTTTCCATGCCGTCGCTGATCATCAAAATGGCGAATTTTTTCTGTGTTTTGGAAGCAAAGCGGATCTGCACCGATTCCACAATAAACGCCGTTCGAAAGACGGTATCGTGCGACATCATCTCGACCTGACTTAGGGAGATACAAGACAGATGCTGCATCAAAGGCTGATAGCTATCCATGGGATGGCCTGTTAGAAAAAATCCCAGGAGATCTTTTTCTTTGCGCAAGATCTCATCTTTAGAGCTTGGATTGATCACCTGTGGAGGCTTAGAAAAGCGTCCTTCGGCTGTGTCGCCCATCAGGGAAAATAAGCTCATCACGCCGGTGGCTGCTTCTTTTTGCTCTTTAGCTGCTGTTTCATACATCGGATCGACGCTTATGCGCAAAGCATCGCGCGACCAGCCGGTGAAGTCGAAGCTGCCGGCATCGACTAAGCTTTCTACAGCTTTTTTTCCCACTTTTTTAGTATCGACGCGTTTAAAAAATTGATAAAGATTCGGAAAAGGACCGCGTTTGATGCGCTCTTGGACAATAGCTTCGACAACGCCTGTGCCAACGCCTTTGATGCCGCTCATGGCAAAGCGGATGCCTTGCGGAGAGGCTGAAAAGGCCACATCTGCTTCGTTGATATCAGGAGGAAGCATGGCGATGCCCATGGACTGGCACTCGCGGATGAATTTAGCCACTTTGCTAAGATCATGGCTGTCGCATGTCATCAGAGCTGCCATCCACTCCTTAGGATAATTAGCTTTAAGGTAAGCGGTGACATAGGATAAGTAACCATAGGCGGCAGCGTGCGACTTATTAAATCCATAGGCGGCAAATTTTTCCATCTTATCGAAAATGCGCATCGAAGTCTCTGCATCGATCTCATTTTGTAAAGCCCCTTGCCGGAATTTTTCGCGCTGCTGAGCCATCTGCTCCATGTCTTTCTTTCCCATGGCGCGGCGTAAGACATCGCCTTCCCCAAGGGAAAATTTGGCTAATTTGCTGGCGATCTGCATCACTTGCTCTTGGTAGACCATGATGCCATAGGTTTCGGCCAAGATATCTTTCATCCAAGCATGATCATATTCAATGGGTTCGCGCTCATGCTTGCGGTTGATGAAAGAAGGAATCATATCCATAGGTCCTGGACGATAAAGAGCGCCTACGGCGATGATCTCTTCAAACTTATCCAAATGCAGCTGCCTTGCAAGGTCTTGCATGCCGCCGGATTCTAACTGGAATATTCCGAGAGTTTTACCTTGATTTAATAAATCAAACGTCGGGCTGTCGTCCAAAGGCAGATTCACCCAGTCGATCTCTTTTCCCGTTGTCGCTTTGATGGCATCCACGCACGCCTTTGTCGCTGTCAGTGTCTTAAGGCCTAAAAAGTCAACCTTCAACATCCCCACTAGCTCGACAGGCTTCATAGAATACTGCGTGACCGGCATATCGGAGTCTTTAGCGCTGCAAAGAGGAATAAAATGAGTCAAGGGCTCGCCGCTGATGATGATGCCGGCCGCATGAATGCCAGTATTGCGGATCGAGCCTTCAAGGGTTTTGCCGATGTCGATGATGCGTCTGGCGTCTTCATCGATTTCATACATGGAGCGCAGATCGTGGTCTTTTTCTAAAGCTTTTTCCAAGGTGATGTTGAGGTCTTCAGGGACAAGCTTGGCGATCTCGTTGACTTTAGTTAAAGGGATGTTTAACACACGTCCGACGTCCTTAATCGTCATCTTGGCTTTCATTGTGCCGAACGTGATGATCTGAGCGACATTGTCTTTGCCATACTTTTGCAAGGTATAGTTAATGACCTCAGCGCGCTTATCCATGCAGATGTCGACATCGATATCGGGATAGGAGATCCGCTCAGGATTAATGAAGCGCTCAAAGAAGAGATGGAAGCGCAAAGGCTCGATATCGGTGACGCCGATGAGATAGAGCACGATCGATCCAGCGCCGGATCCCCTGCCCGGGCCGACCGGAATGCCGCTTTTCTTGGCCCAGTTGATAAAGTCCCACACAATGAGCAAATAATCGCACATCTCCTTGGGAACGATGACGTTCATTTCATAGCTTAGGCGCTCGCGAACAACTTCCATAGGATCGCGTTCCGGATAGATCTCCTTAACCTTCGCTAAGCGCTCGGGAGTATAGCGCGTGGCAACGCCTTCTTCACAGAGCTTCCATAGGTATTTCTCAACAGCTTCAGCTCTTTCCTCTTTAGTGTATTGGCTGCCTTCTAAAGAGGGCGGAAGATACACAGGATAGTGCTTAGTCTTAAAATCCAGCTCCACATGGCATTTTTCGGCTATTTCAAGAGTCGTTGAAATAGCTTCAGGAATATCGGCAAAAAGAGCTTGCATCTGCTCTGGAGACTTAAAATAACACTCATGGGACGCATAGGTGCGGCGCTTGGGATTAGGAATGCGCCGTTTGGGATTACCTTGAGAATCTTTTTCCCAGATTTCACAGGGTTCGCCCGATTGGATGTTGAGCAAGATCTCATGGGCACGCCAATCAGATCTCTCCATGTAGTGGCTGTCATTGGTGGCGACAATTTTGATATCAAGCTCTTTACCTGCCCTAAGGATGGCATCGTTTACTTTATTTTGCTTAACGATATAGTCTTGATATTGCTGCAAGAGCCATGACTCTTGATAAATGCCATCATCTTGCAGATCCTCTTCGCTCATCCAAGGGCGCATGATCTCGAGATAATAATCTTCGCCGAAGAGATCGCGATACCAGCGGATTTCATCCAAAAACTGCTCATAAGATCCATTTAAGGCTTCATAGGCGACTTGGCTGCTTATACAGCCGGACAAGCAAATCAAACCTTGACAATGTTGCTTCAATACTTCCTTGTCGATGCGAGGATTGTAATAAAATCCTTCGATGTAACCCACCGAAGTCAGCTTGCAAAGATTATGATAGCCTTCTTTATTCTTGGCTAACAACCCAAGATGAAAACTCGTTCGGCCCCCGCGTTCCTGTTTTTTGTCAAAACGCGATGATGGCGCAACATAAAATTCGCAGCCTAAGATGGCTTTGATTTTGGCGTCTTTGCACGCTTTATAAAAGTCAACAGCGCCAAACATGTTGCCGTGATCCGTTAACGCCACTGCAGGCATGCCGAACTTCTTAGCTTTTTCCACTATAGCGGGGATCGAAGCTAAGGCATCCAAAATCGAATATTGCGAATGAACGTGTAAAGGAACCCACATAGAGAAACGCTAAATGATAAATGATGAATGATAAATGTTAAAGGCAACCGCAAGGAATTTAGAATACAGAATCCAGAATTCAGAATCCAGAATGAAAAGAAAAAACGCTAAACTCAAGTGTAGTCAGTAGTCGGTAGCCAGTAGTCAGTAGGAAGCCAGAATTCAGAATCCAGAATTCAGAATGAAAGGCAGAATGCCAAAAGGGCGTTGTTGCATAAATCTATTCCCCATTCGGGGAATGCGTTGGTAGCCTCGGGTTTCAACCCGAGGTATATGCAAAAGGACGTTGTGCCCCGTAGGGTCACAAGAAAATGAATCGAAACGAATGTTTTTTACTTGCGCATATCTTGCGGCTCTAACGAGACGCAACTCTTTTTTTACGATACACCTCGGGTTGAAACCCGAGGCCAACGCATTCCCCGAATGGGGAATAGATTTATGCAACAACGCCATTCTGGATTCTGAATTCCTTGCTGTAGCCTTTAGCGTTTAGCGTTTTTTCTTTTCATTCTGGATTCTGAATTCTGGATTCTGAATTCTGGATTCCTACTGACTACTGACTACCGAATTCGCATTTAGCGTTTTTTGTCTTATGCATATTTGATTGTAGGAACCTTCTTCGTGCTCTCGGTGACACTCCATAAAGGCAGCAGGAGTAGAACGGAGATGACGCAGCAAATTGCCATCGCCCAGAAAAAACCTTCCCAGCCTAAGTCTTGGGTGATTTTCCCAAGAGGATATCCGGCCGTCGCAGCACCCATGTAAGCAAAACAACCTACAAAACCCGTTGAGGTCGCTGCCGCTTTTTTATGGGAAAGTTCAGCTGCTGCAATCCCGATCATCATTTGAGGGCCAAATATCATAAAGCCCACCCAAAACATCGCTATGGATTCTAATGAAGTATAACCCTCTGGTACAAGCCAAAAAGCCACAATGGCAAGAAACATACCCCCGGCGAAGATCACGTTGATGGGTCCGCGCTTAGCTCCAAAAAGGCGATCTGAGGCCCATCCGGCGCCAAGGCTTCCAAAAAAACCGCCCACTTCGAAAAGGGAGACGCAACCATTAGCTCCTAAGCGGCTATATCCTTTAGTTTCCAAAAGAAACAAAGCCGTCCAATCATTGATACCTGTACGAACGAAATAGACAAAGAAATAGGCGAAGGCGAGCATCCAAATGTATTTATTTTTTAGAACATGCTCGACTAAGATTTCTCGTGTAGAGAGCTCGACTTCCCTACCATCTTTATTGACAGCTCCCCCGGCATAATCGTTGCGAAATTTTTCAACAGTAGGAAGTCCCAGCGACTGAGGGGTATCGCGAAGACGGTTGATGAGAAAGAACCCACCAAAAATGCACAAGACACCGGGAACATACATAGCATAGCGCCATCCCAGATATTGCAGGCAAGCGCCGGCGATCCATGGGATCAAAAAAGCACCCACGTTGTGGGATACGTTCCATGTCGACCACCATGATCCCCTTTCCGAATGGGAATACCAGTGAGTGAGAAAACGTGCACATGGGGGCCATCCACAGCCTTGGAACCACCCATTGAGGCCCCAAAAAATGGCAAACATAAGAATAGAAGAGGACATTCCGAAGCATATATTAAAAACGCCCGTTAACATCAAGCCGATGGACATAAAATAACGTGGATTGGAGCGGTCGGATAAAATACCACTAGCGAACTTACTGATACCGTATGTTATGGAAAGAACACTACCCAGCAATCCCAACTGGCTTTTATCAAAACCCAGGTCTTGGATAAGTCCCGGCATAGCAAAAGTAAAGCTTTTACGGGTAAAGTAGTAAAGAGCATACCCAATAAACATGGAATAAAGAATTCTGATTCGCCAGTACCGATATTCTGTTTTGACTTGATTTTGATCTTGGATTTCTTCGATGTAGGGAGCGGGCTTAAATAGAGTAAGCAATGCGTTCACTCGTTTCTCCTTATAACTAATATTCTTTGAATATCTTCTTGATCCTCAGCACTTTTTTTGAAAAAGTCCCAAACACGAGAAAAGGGCATTTCATTCAAAAAACTACGTAATAGAAATGAATGCATCTATTCTGTCAACAATTTTGAGCTTTTCTAGTCAAAGTCTTCGCAAAAAACCAATCAGGGCGAGCTCAATCTTATATTTGACATCTAATAAATTTTAAAAACTATTGTCTCCTGTCCTAGGGTTTTTGTTCAAGTCATTTTCATGGTTATGAAGCTTACGCATTCTTCTCTTGACGCATCTATTTGTATATGCTAGAAGATCAGCCACAGAAAAAGGTAAGATTTTTCACTCGTACCATTCAAATCTTGCATCTATAATAGTTGCGAATCAAGACTGCTGGTGAGTGCGATAAATCCCTACTCATCATTTTATATGATAATTATTCCTGTGTTGCATATCAGCTAACAATTGGCTTGCCACGCAAGGAACTTAAGGAACATGGCATGATTAAACTGATAATTAATCCTGATTTAAACCCACAATCACACATCTTTCACAAAGATGTTGTCGTTATTGGCTCCGGGTTGTCTCATGCCATTGACCTTGCACTTTCCGATGATAAACTCAAAGAAATTCACGTCTCCATTGTAAAAAGAGAAATGCATTTCTTCGCGATCAATAACGCTAATGATCCCTTTGTCACTTTAAATGGTGCACCATTTGGTAAAAAAAAATTGACACAAGACGACGTATTGCAAGTGGGTCAATCAACTCTTTGCATTCAAACTCATTTACATAATGAACTTCCTGCGAACCATACAACGCTTGCATCGCGACTTTCTGAAAAACAAAAGACTTCGCCTAAGAACTTTCCCTTAGATGTCGCTAAGTTCGTAAAGCAAGCGAAGGCGTTGGAATTTCCGCAACCTCAACCCAAAGCTGTGGAGCCTTCTGCTGAAATTATTGCTCAAAAAGTCTCCGAAGAGGAAGAATCTCCTTTACAATTGGAGCCGAAAAAAAGCCTTAATATTCATAATATAGGGCAAAAAACAGCGACTCCTTCGAAAAATGAAAAAAAACCTATAGCGACTTTGAAGGATTACTATCTAAGTGAATTTGATGATGAGACTGAAAGCTGGAATGCAAACAAGCACAACAAACAATCAACTACTACTCCTCAAAAACATAATTTAAAATGGTTTCTTTGCTTAGCATTTCTCATTTTGCTTTCCGTTGCCCTTATTGCCGGAGTATCTTATCTCAGCATCAAAGGAAAAAGTGAAAAAGAGGAACTACTCGCTGCCGAAGGGGTAGCTGATGTCACGATGGCGTTAACTTATGCTCAAATCCATCATATTAAACCGCAAAAACAAAATTGGTCTGATCCCGATTTCTTAAAAAACAGTTTAAATGCTGTGTTAGGATTCAAATATCCCCCATTTGTCACCATCGACGCCCATGGACAATTTGATACAAGCCCATATATTTTAAGAATATATACTAGCAGCGACCAATCGCAATTTTTAATTATTGCTCAACCTGCACCTAGCCTGCTGCAATGGCTAATTCCAAAAGCTGCCATCATGGTAGATTCTAAAACAATGGAAATGAGAAAAACCAAAGATCTCAAAACTCTCAATCGTCTTCTCGTTAATCCAAATATGCTTGATGGCTCAAATGCTCTTGAAATTTCTCACATTGTCAGCCAAGGAGAATTAATTCCGTTGACCGCGTTAGGTGGGAAAAAAGATAAACGCGAATTCTTTCCTCCCAAAGCATTGGCTCTCATTAGGCCGGGTGCTGAAAATTACATTTATAATGCACCTCGATATTATCATTTTGGCGAAGGATTCATTAAACAATCTTTAGAAATTAGCCAAAAGGAAGCGAGCAGTCACGAAGTCATACGGTTGCAACAAGAAATCGAGGGTCTAACACATTATCAAGACATGATTTTATATACTTCTCGAGGTATTCAATCTGCGACCGAGGCTCAAAAAGCCCTTGCTACATTTGCTCCTCAAGGCCAATTTTTGATCGCATATCTTAAATTCAATGCCAAAGGCAAAGTCACCAGCAGCCATTTGATCATGGACGACTCCAGCTCAAAGATCGCTTCTTCGGGGAAAGATTTTTCTGAAGAAATTTCCTTCGAAGATAATTCTATAAAGACCCCTTCAGCCAAACCACCTTCTGAAAATTCGGAAGTCTCTTTTTCTGAGAAATCGGAGACTTTTAGTCAAAACCATCCTCTTTTTTTGCAACTTAGCTCAGTTGCCAATGCTCGGACAATAGCCCTTGAAGCTGTTGGCAATGAAGTCAACGCTCTTCTTAGCCTCAATGAAAAAGGATTACTCTTAAATTACCAAAAAGAGCTTCAACCTCTTCTTGCGAAATATGAACAACTCAACTTGGAACATCGCCTCAAAATCATCAAAAGTCTTTCTTTCCTATATAGCGAATATTCTAGCATGCCGTTAACGCAGTTTAACTCCTACGTTGAAAGCACCGGATTAGAGAATTTTTTGGAAGAATATATCCAAACTCTCAAAGAAAAAATAGGCCCGATAAGCTTGCAGTCTTCCGATGTTGAAATGTTATTAAATAAGGTGCAAGATGCCAAGAGCATCGAAGAGCTCGCCAATCAGACTGCTCAAGCAGCATCGATAATAAAATTGGAGCGATTGCCCGATCTCAAACTTGTGCAACGATATCAGAATACCCTCCATATCAGCGTCCTTAAAAAACTCAATCAACTGCTGTTTTCTCCCAATCCAAAAAATGCCGCCAAAGATTTTCAAAGGCAAAATAGCACTTTCTTAGAACATATTATGCAATCTGCTTGGATCGTTAACCCTGAAGAATATGAATTCTATATGAACGAATTCTACCTGCTGACGGAGTCAGTAG
>JABDEI010000066.1 GCA_013287145.1 Chlamydiota bacterium | reverse complement strand
CTGGGTATCCAAGAGGGAGGATTGAGTTCTGAAAGAACGGC
This sequence comes from Chlamydiota bacterium, assembly GCA_013287145.1. Taxonomy (GTDB): domain Bacteria; phylum Chlamydiota; class Chlamydiia; order Chlamydiales; family Parachlamydiaceae; genus JABDEI01. The sequence continues at coordinate 12,609 of JABDEI010000066.1, read as the reverse complement.
ATTAGATTTATGCAACAATGCCATTCAGAATTCAGAATGAAGGTAGATAGCTTGTAGTCAGCAGCTTTTTTGCTGCTGACGTCACCAAATCTAAAGAGATAACGTTGTAAGCTTCTAGGTTCTACGAGCCCATTCCCCTGTGCCCATCCCATCGCTATCGATTGGCTATCTGCCTTCATTCTGGATTCTGGATTCTGACTTCTGGATTCTGAATTCTTAGCGACTTCACCTCCCTCTCTTCCTCCCCCATCAATTCTCAATTTTAAAAAACTACTCGGTTTGCTACAGTTTCGCTAGCTACAAAAAATTTGGGGGACCTTTGTCTGACGACGAAGTGATAGCAGCATATAAAGAAATCTACGATGTGATGATTCCCGATCTGGATTATTACCTGCGCCAGATCGATTGCCGGGATGGATGCCCTGTCAACACGGATCCGCGCGGCTATATGATCGCATTGCATGCCGGCAATTACCTGGAAGGATATCGCATCGCGCGTGGGCCTAATCCCTTCTCCTCCATATGCGGAATTATCTGCGGGGCGCCTTGTGAGACCAGCTGCCGCCGCGACCGCGTGGATAAGACTTTGACCATTCGTGCACAGAAGCGCTTCTTGAATGAATGGTTCGGCATGGATAAAGAAGCGCATATTAAGTCTTTGGAGATGAGTTACGCGCGCGGATCCACGCATCCTAAGCCCAATGGCCTTAAAGTCGCCTGCATTGGAGCCGGCGTAGCTTCGATGACCTGTGCCCATGATTTATTGCGATTAGGCTATGCCGTTGATGTCTATGAGATGATGCGTGTTCCCGGAGGCATGTTAACGTATGGGGTGCCTACTTATCGCTTGAAAAACGAAATAGCTTTTAATGAATGCTTTGCCATCGAATATCTGGGAGCAAAGATGCATTATAACATGAAAGTTGGCCGCGACATCAGCATGACTGAGTTGCAAAGCCGCTATGATGCCGTCTTTCTGGGGGTGGGGCTGTGGAAGTCGCGCGAGCTGCCCATTCCCGGCGCTGATGGCCCTGATGTGATTCGCGGCATTGAATATTTGCGAGTGCGCTGTGCTGAAGAAGAGTGGAAAATCGGCGATAACCTCATCGTCGTAGGAGGCGGTAACGTCGCCTTTGACGTCGCTAGGACATCGGTGCGCAACGGAGCTAAAAAAGTCACTATGGTATGCATGGAGACGCGCGATGAGCAAACTGCTGATGAGTTTGAGATCGAAGACGGCATGGAAGAAGGCATTGCGATTTTAAACAGGTTATCCCCCGTTGCAGTTGAGCGCGATAGTGCAGGCAAGATCACAGGATTGCGCGTGCAAAAGCTTTATTCCCTCTTTGATTATACCGGAAGATTTGCCCCCAAGCCTGTACCCGATTCTGAGTTTGTTATCCCGTGCGATTGCTTAGCCTTGGCCATCGGACAAGCTATGGATATGAGTGTTTTCAATGGGTGGGATAAGCGCGATCAGTTAGTCATGGACCGAGGTTTGATAAAAAGCGAAAGAGGCACCGGCAGGACCTCTGTCAAAGGGATATATGCCGGCGGTGACGCCGCCTTTGGGGCTGCGCTTTTTATCACAGCCATCAGGCATGGGCAAGACGTTGCGCGTGCTATCGATACGGATTTGCGGGAAACCAAGCCTTATCAGGAGTTTGCCGGTGAGTTTACAGAGATTACGCCGATACGCGACAAAGAATATCTAAGGACCAAATGGGCGTTGCCGAGTATGCAGCCGCCGGCAGTGCGCGTCAAAAATGTGAACATGGTGGAGAATAATTATACTCCGGAAGAAGCGCATCAGCAAGCCAATCGATGCCTGCAATGCCATGTAAGCCCTGTTTTCGATGGAACCCTTTGCATCAAATGCAATGGATGCGTTGACGTATGCCCTTGCAATTGTTTGAAGCAAGTCCCCGTCAGCAAGCTTAACCTAGATCTTGGTGAAGGACTCTTAAGAGACGCAGTCAATAATTTTTATGGAGTGGACTCATTTGAGATGGCCGATGAGGAGTTGGATTTGATGGGAACGGCGATGATGAAGGATGAAGACTTATGCATCCGCTGCGGCCTCTGTGCAGAAAAGTGTCCTACGCAGGCGGTGACCATGGATTCAATGAATTACTCTTTCCGCTGGATTGGATGACGATGCTCTGGTATATCATAAGCTCGCTCGCAACCGGTTTAGCAGCAATAGCGATTTATATCTATTATTGGCGCAAAGGACAATTTGACGACATTGAAGATATCAAGTATCAGATGTTCCGCGAAGAACAAGAGATAAAGGATAAAGACAAGTAATATGCCTAAGTATCGCAACTCACTGAATGTCGACCCCGATGACAAAGATCCGCTCATTTCCAGGCGTTCATTTTTGGCGCTGATGGGCGTTGGAGCCTGTATTTTGGGAGCCGCACAATTAGTTAACGTATCGCTATTGGGATTTTTGTATCCCAATGCGATGAAGATACCGCCCAGTGTCTTCTCCATTGGCCGGCCGGAAGAAGTGCTGGCTCATGATGGCAAGGTGTTTTATCCTAAGCAGAAAGTTTTTATCGAAACAAATTCCGGCAAAGTGCGCATACAGACAGCCGTTTGCACTCATCTTGGCTGCACCGTCAATATGGTGCCAACGGGATATGCATGCCCTTGCCATGGATCAACTTACGACAGATATGGTAGAAACACCGGCGGTCCTGCCCCAAGGCCGTTAGTATATTTTCACATTTTTAAAGGGGCTTCGGGAGAGATTATGGTTGATAAAGCCAAGACGACGCTAGATTGGAATGCCGCTTGGTTTTCACCAACATCTTAAAAAAAATAGGGAGAGATAAAGCAATATGGCTGTTTTTCAAGGAAAAAGAAAAGAAACCTGGGCGGAGCACCTCGCCAATCTCCCTTATGCCTTCGTGCGTTCAATTTTTCGCCATAATTATCCCAACAACGACGTCGATCGCTCCGAGATTGTCTTTAAGAACTTTTTTCTGCATTTTCATCCTGTCAAGTGCCATAAGCACTCTTTAGATCCCTTTTATACGCTGGGCTTAGGAGTCATCACGGCAAGTTTGTTTATATTGCTGACCTTTACCGGCGTGGTCTTGATGTTTTATTATATCCCCGCCGAAGACCGCGCCTATGAGATCATGAAAGACTGGCAGGACACAACCCCGTTTGCCATGATGTATCGCAACATGCACAGATGGAGCGCTCATTTGATGGTGCTCTTTGTCTTTCTGCATATGTCGCGGGTGTTTTATACAGGCTCTTATAAAGGGACGCGCAAATTTAATTGGGTCATCGGCGTGACGTTGATGTTTTTAACACTGCTGCTCTCCTTTACCGGCTATTTATTGCCCTGGGATCAGCTAGCCTTTTGGGCCATCACCGTAGGAACAAATATCGCAGGCTATGTACCCAATATTCCAGGCTTTGAATATAACGTCAACAGGGTGATGCTGCTGGCATCCACTAACGTCGGCCAAGATGCCCTCATCCGTTTTTATGTGCTGCATGTGGCATTTTTGCCCTTGATAACAGGAACATTGATCGGAGTTCACTTTTGGCGTATACGCAAAGATGGTGGCTTGACAAGGCCGCCGGATAAAATCCGGCCAGACCCTTACCGCGTAGTGCAGCGCTCTGATACCAAGGAGTCGTTTGCGCCGGGTGTCAAGAGGACTTATGGGTTGATGGAGCTTGTGCGGGGCACATGCCCTACCGTTGACAAAGGACCTTATAATTTTGTTTTTACTTGGCCGCATTTGCTGCGGGCGGAGATGGTCGCTTTTCTTTTGACGACGGTTGTGGTATTGGGATTATCATTTATTGATGCCCCCTTGGAGGAGCCTGCAGATCCATCGAAGCCCACCAACCCCTCAAAAGCGCCCTGGTATTTTCTTGGATTGCAGGAGATGGTTGCATACAATGCCTTTTGGGGCGGTGTGGCGATACCGGGGGCCATCGTTGTTGGATTGATGCTGATTCCTTACTTAGATCGCAATCCTCATGGCGAAGGCTATTGGTTTCATCGCAGCCGCTATCTTGCTATCTTTTTGTATACAGCATTTATGACCTGGCAAGGAATCTTGATCGTCATAGGCACGTATTTTAGAGGAGCGAACTGGGGATGGATCTGGCCGTGGACTGAAAACTTTGCGAGACATTAGAGATTTTGGAGCATAGATGCGCTCAGAGTTTTATTATCAATCACTATTAATTTTCCTTGGTATCATTGCCAGCATCTTTTTTGCTGTTTTTGTTTATCGAGAGATTTACCCTGAGTATAAAATCTTTCAAAATGACTACATCGCATTAGAAGAGTTTCGCTCGACCTATACGGGGGAAGCTCCACCTGACTTTCAGGTCGGGGTAAAGCAAATTTTGATAGAGAAAGAAGATAAAGGGCCGCCGATCATCGATCGATGCATCTCTTGTCATGTGGCCTTGCAATTTCCCCATTTTTCTCCGACAAAGATTGAGAAAGACATCAATGGAAATGTGGTTTTTGATGCTGAAGGCATCCCTGTGAAAGTGCCTAATGCAGATTATCTCTGGGCCAAGCTCGATCAAAAGATTGCAGAGCTTAGCGACGCTAAAGTCAATGAGCAACTCAAGCAGCAAGGCGAAACGGCAAAAGTTCGCGAAAGGATAGCAGAAGCTGAAAAATTAAAGAGTCTGAAGACAGCTGATGTTGGCGACGTCGCTTATGATGTCACGAAGGTGCTGGCCATGCATCCATTAATCGGCAGGGAGACGCGTCCTTTTGAGTTTCATCCCATCGACGAATATGGCTGCGTCGCCTGCCATAATGGCAATGGCAGGGGGTTGACGACGGAAAAGGCGCATGGTCCTGTCTTTGACGGACAATATGAGACCGAATTCATTGGCGTCCAGCCTCAATTTACGGAAGCCGATCCTAAAAATGATCCTCGCTTTGCCAAGATTTTTAATGATAAGCCTAGCGACGAGCTTCTCTTTCAGACCACTCCGATCTTGGTGGGAGCGCTAATTCAAGGTAAGTGCATGCAATGCCATCAATCGAGCCAAGCCACCTTAGAAAATGCCATTACCTCGGCCAATATCACGACGCAGCGTAGGACGGAGCGATCGGATGCCATTAACGTGGCATTGGCCAATGAAAAACAAGCACTTTTGGCGTTGCTTGAGCTAAGAGAGAGTCTTAAAAGCAAAGGGTACACAAGTACGTTAGAGCAGCTAAATGGCACTGCAAAAAACTATGCTTTGCCGCCTGAGCAGATAACCTACGCCGCAGCACAGGCAAAATTTTTAATGAATCATGCCGGCGTTAAAGAGGGCGAAAAATTGCCCCCAGATATTGAAAAAGAAGTTGCTGCAAGATTAATTGCGCAAATTGATCAGCAAATAGAAGCCATGTTGGGATCATCAAAGCTTGCTCAAGAGCTTGTTTTAGCTGTAAAGAGTAAAGATAAAGAAAAAATGGAAGCTGTTGATAATTTCCTCGAAGCGCATCAAAAAGACCCTCTTGCTACCGGAACAATTTTTACAAAGATGGCAGCGATAGATCTAGATAAAGAGATTCTTACGCATGTTCAGAATACAGAAAAGTCATTTGAAAAGACAGTGACTAACCAGAATGTCATTTCAGCCATAGCTAGCGACATCGATTTCTTAACGAAGAACTTTCATCACGGACAAGAACTTTACATTTCGCAAGCCTGCTATGCTTGCCATCGCATCGCAGGCTATGCCCGTGGCGGTGTCGGCCCTGAGCTGACACGCGAAGGCAAAGCTTATCCTTGGTTTGTGAAACAATCGCTAGTATGGCCGCAAGCCGACGTGAAGACATCGACGATGCCTAATTACCATCTTGACCACGAGGAATTGGAAGATTTGCTGACTTATTTATTTGGCCAAGTTGGAGAGAACAAATCCATTTCAGACATTGCTCAGAAGATTAAAATCCAGCAATGGGAATCTGGAGCTAAGATGGCATGGGAAAAGCCGATTCCACCCTCAAAGATTCATGATTTGCGATATTCGATGACAGTCTTTGCGACGGAAGGATGTGCAGCCTGCCATCGCTTAAAAGGATTTGAATCGGACGTAGGTTACCGCGTTGAGAAGGAAGGTAAAAATGACTTTGATGATCTTTATCGTGAGAAGGAGTGGTTTACAAAGCTGTTTCCCGAGGACGTTCTTGGTTCGCAGATCGTTGAAGTCCTTGGCAAGCACGCTAATGAGATCGATGAGCATATTGTTGACCATGTGCGCCAAGGATCGATTTTAGAAGAGATCGATAAAAATTTCCCGGATACGATCGAAGCGTATTATTCGCCCTTTAAATATGCCAAGCGCGCTAAAAACCATCATTTCAAGGAATTGGCTGATAAAGAAAAAGATCCAAAAAAGAAAGCAGAGATGCTTGCTGAAGTTGATAAATGGCAAAAAAGAGTTCATCGCGTATTGATGATGTTTATCCAAGAATATGGACTTGGAAGATTGATTGGTCCGCGTCCGAATTGGTCCGGTGTTTATCACACCGATCAATGGTTGATGGAACACTTTCACAATCCTGCAGCGCATACTGCTCGTTCCATAATGCCGTCGATGCCTTTTGATGACAGCAAGTTTTATGCTTTGACTTATATGTTAGATATTTTAGGAAGGCACAATCGCGACGCCGTGCGGTCGATCTGGGAACATCGCGGCTTTAATCCTGAACAAGCCTTTGAAATCCATTGTGTGCAATGCCACGGAGAGAGCCGCCAAGGCAATGGACCTGTTTCTGAATGGATCTATCCTGTGCCAAAGAATTTACGCAATGCTGACTTCATGCGCAATTTGACAAAGGAGCGCGTGATAGCTTCGATTACGCATGGGGTTAAAGGCACTCCGATGCCGCCGTGGGGAGAAGCTCCTATGGATAAGCCTAAGGCAGATGGGATACCGGAGCTGACTAAAGAAGAGATTCAGCTTATTGCTAACTGGCTATTTTCTACGTTGCCGGGGTCGCAAGTCATTAAGAGTTCTGAAGAAGTGCCTAAGTGGCGCTACTCTCCAGAAGATGCCATCAAAGAACTGCATCGGGAGGGCAATGAATTGAAGCCGGGCCAAGAGGCTGAGCCCTCTGATTTACAGAAGCTATTAGGTTACGCAGACATTTCCAATGGTAAGGATTATTATGCTGCTATGGAACCTGCCGCAAGCAAAGATGGGGAAGAAGTTTCTCAGTATTTTGATGTCGGACCAAAAATGGCAGAGAATCCTGATAGACATTCTTATTACATCAAGAAGAAGTTTTATACAGAGAATAATATCGAAGTTGGCAAAGAGTTCTTTGAGTTGAATTGCGCTGTCTGCCATGGCGCTGATGCTGATGGCGCAGGCATACGTGCTGAGGCGATGCATGATGCTAAACCGCGGATGCTGACAAATTTGGACTGGCTTAATACGCGTGATGATTTGCGCCTTCTTCGTTCGATTAAGTATGGTGTGCCCGGAACGGCGATGATCCCTTGGGGTGATGCTACAAGCATGCAGCAGAGGATGCAGCTTGTGATATTTATTAGGTCATTGAGTGAAGAAGAAGAAGTTAAAAGCAAATTATCTTCAGCCATCTACAAAGCCTTTGACACAGCTTCGTTATTGATAGAAAAAGCTCGCGTTGAAGAGTATCCGGGATTAGAAAAAAGAGAAAAAGAAGTTGCTTCTCTTCAAGATCAGCAGGAAAGTTTTTATCGCCAAGTGCAAATTGGACAAAGTTCATCTCAAGTTGCTTTAGAGGCCTATCAAAAGCAGTTAGATCTTCTCAGCCAAGTAAAGCAATTAAAAGAACGCGACCAGCTTTTAGTCGAATTGCGAAAACTTGTCGACGCAGAGCGTAATTTATTCCAGACGATGGGTATGACTCTTATCAATCAGCACATGGAAATAGAGTTAATAAATAAGTTCATTTATTTGATTGAATCGGATGAAGAACGCTTTAAAGAGACTGACGGCAAATTGTCTTTGCAAATGCAAGCGGATAAAGAGAAAGAAAGAGAAAAAGTTTTTAGCGAGATCATTGCATTCCTCGACGCAAAAATTGCCGATCTCAAAAAAGAAAAAACCATTGAAGAGGGAAAGATGCCCTCAGCGGAACAAAAAGAACACCTTAACAATTTAGGTAAGGAGATCGATAGCTACATCAAAATCAAAGATGAGCTCATTTCCATCATCGAACAAGCGAAGCGTTTGCAGAAAAAGCAAAACGATCTTTTTAATCAATTTAATAATATGTTAAAAGAAACAGGACAAACGCCGCAGGGCATTGGACATTAAACAAATTTTACACCACAGAGAGCACAGAGAATTACAGGGAGAAGAAGAGATGATGGGAAGAGTAAAGGATGAATAAAAAAAATTGATTTTATATATTTTTTCCTTTTTTTATTTCCTCCCTGCAGTTCTCTGTGCCCTCTGTGGTAAAATTAAAGCAATAGCATCATTATGGTAAATTACGAAGATACTCCCGTTAAGATCATGGTATACCCCGCGATCATTTTCATGATCATGGGTATGATTTTGGGAAACTACCTGGCCTTCAACACCTTTATCTTTCCCGATTATTTTTCCGGCGAATATGTTCATTTTGGACGAGTCCGGCCTGTCCATGTCGGCAATGTCGCTTTTCTGTGGTTGCTGTCGGTCGATGTCGGCCTCTTTTATTATTTTATTCCCAGATTATGCGGAGTCCCTATATGGAGCCCTAAGATGGCCTACATTTCTGCCATTTTATGGTGGCCCGCGCTTATCCTTGGCAATTACTCCTTTCCAACAGGAACAAATTTCGGCTGGGAGTATGCTGAGCTGCCCACCTGGGTTTCGATTCTTCCCATTAAAACCATTGTGCTTATAGCCTGGCTGCTTATCGTAGTTAATTTGTTGATGACGATTGCGACGCGCAAGATTGAAAAAATGTATGTTTCGCTATGGTACGCCATGGGTACGCTGCTTTGGACATCCTTTACCTATGTTGTAGGAAGCTATGCTGTCAACTGGGTTCCTGGAGGCATCTCAAGAGTTAATGTCAGCTGGTTCTATATCCATAACCTCGTAGGACTGATCTATACCCCCATGGGGCTGGCTCAAGCCTATTATTTTCTTCCAAAGCTTGCCAATACGCCCATTTACAGCCATCGCCTTTCCATGATTGGTTTTTGGTCGATAGCTTTTGTCTACGCTTGGGTTGGTTCTCATCATATGCTGCATGGTCCTATTTCACAATGGCTGCAGACCCTCGCTATCGTATTCTCAATATGGCTCTTCATTCCCGTTTGGACTGTCGTCACAAATATCTTTGCCACCTTGCAGCCCAAATGGTCTGAGTATGCTCAAAGCGCCCCTATTCGTTTTATCATCGTGGGCAATCTTTTCTATCTATTGACCTGCGTGCAAGGGCCGATTATGTCGTTGCGCAATGTCGCTGAGATAACATCAAAAACAGATTGGATCATTGGCCATTCTCACATCTCCCTTTATGGGACCTTTACCTTTTTTGCCATGGCTGGCATCTATCAGGCTATTCCGACAATCACAAAAAAGCCCTTATGGTCCACAGCTCTTGCCGACTGGCATTTTAACTTAAACTTATTGGGCAGCATCCCTTTTCTTTTAGCGCTTTGGATAGGGGGTTTTTTACAAGGGTATCAATGGTCAACATGGGCTGACGGCACTACCTTTGCCGAGTTTCATAATAATCTTACGATCTTGCCTTTTCTTCAGACAGTGGCTGACATGCGCACCTGGTGGATCTTAAGAGGCATCGGAGGCATGATCATTCTTTTCGCCAATTTGCTTTTCGCTATTAATATCTTCAACACAATTTTATTGAAGCCGCGCTCTCTGAACGCAAGGGAGCTTGCAGAGGCTAAAGCTGCAGCATCGTAAGGCAAGTGATTATGAAAGAAAAAGATCATCACGACAACTTCATCCATCGCATCGATCGATCCGCTCTTTGGACGATCATTGGAATCATCTTTTTATTTTCTTTTTCTGTTTTTGTCGTCCTTATAGGGCCAAGTTATATGGATTCGACTTGGGTGCAGCCTACAAGTAGGTATCAGGTGCAGATGTATGAAGTTTCTGATCCCCATTATTATATCAGCAGCACAACAGCCGGCAATCCAGAGCTTCAATTTGTACAACATCTTAAAGAGGGCTTAACGCTGCTTGCTTTTCAAGAAATTGATGTGATGCGCATTACAGCTCCTCCAGAATTGGAAAAATATATCACGCGCTTAGGAGATAAAACCCTTAAATTGACCTCTAAGATACTTTTGCTGCGCAAGCCGCAAAATCCCTCTTCGCAAACTGCATTTAATCCTGTGAAAGAAGAGGAGGCTTTACGTAAAAAAGAACAAGAGCTTTGGGAAAAAAATCATGCCAACTGGAAAGAAGAAAAGCTCGTTAAGCCGAGCTTTGAAATCTACGAGCTCTATGATCCCGGCATCAAAGAAGCTTTTTCAGTAGCCGCCCCTGACGCCATTGTTGAAAACTGGGTCGATTCCGATTACATCATTTTAGAAGGGCAGAGCAAGCAACCTTATCACAGCGATCCTGGCGTCATCTATGTCAGCAATCCGCTGGAATTTCGCATCTCTCCTTATGTTTTTAGAGATAAAAAAGCTTGGCGCTATGATCCCAATGGAAAGGCTATTAAAGACGTCGATGAATTAAAAAGCCATGCCTTGGGTTTTCGATCGCGTCAGGAGCTGATTCATCAGGGCGAACACATCTATGCCATTGAAGGCTGTTGGTATTGCCACACCGACCAAACGCGTACGCTCGTACAAGATGTGGTCTTGAATGGCTCCGACTCCTACCCCGCGCCGCCATCTTCGGCAAATGAATATATCTACCAGGAGATCACTTTCCCCGGTACGCGCCGCATCGGGCCTGATCTTTCCCGCACGGGAATTAAACGCTTTAGCCGCGATTGGCATAAAGGCCATTTCTGGGCCCCTAAAACGGCCAGCCAAGGTTCGATAATGCCGGCCTTCAGGCACTTTTTTGACGATGATCCACGGGGAACAAGTCGAAATCCTACTGGAGTGCCCAACTATCAATTTGAAGCAATCTATCAATATTTAATGACTAAAGGGACAAGAATAACGCCGCCTACGCAAGCGTGGTGGCTCGGCAAAGATCCCATTAAAACGCTCGAAATCATCGAAGGCAGGAAAAAATTGCCATGAAAAGCCTGATTGGAGTTCTTATTGATGGAGGCGGTGTCTATGGCAGCCTCTTACACTATACTTTGATAATGGCGCTTGTCGGCAGCGCATTTTTAATTTTTTTCTATCTTTGGTCTAAGGGCCGCTTAGACATGGATGAAGAGCCTAAACTTCAGATGATGCGCTCTGATGAAGAAGTTTTAGCAAAGAAAGAAGGTGATGATGAGCAAAAAAAGTGAAGAAGAAGAAATCGAGCTTTATGGCGATCCCGGCATCGCTTCCATGGATGCTAAAGTGCCAAGATGGCTGATTTTAACTTACATCATCTTGCCCATCTGGGGGATCTTTACGTTTGCAATTTATTGGAATGGCAGCTGGGGCTGGCTAGACCGCGGCTACTGGCAAGAATTGCAAATGGCGGCTAATACGACGCGTCCTTACAAGAATATGGATGATCCCCAGTTAACGGAAAACAAGACTCTTATTAGCTCTGAAAAATAGAGATTGGTTACATTTGTCAAAGCTTTATCCTGCCTCCTATCCTGCCGCTTCGCGATCCTACATTTCCTGAAAATTTTTGTAGGTGGTTGGCAAAAGGTTGTTGTGCATCAAATCAGCTGTAATTTTACAGGATATGCAGGATCGCGGAGCGGCAGGATAGGCAGGATAAAAGAAATATCACTTGTTAGCACTGCAGGATGGGGTCCATCCCATATTTGCCAACTTGTCCATAAATGATCTTTTCATCGATTAGCAACTTAATCGCTTGCTTAATTTTTTCATGGACTCCATCTTGAGCGACGCCTTCTTTTTTCAGAAAAGGAGTGTACACATCATTAAACCAATTTAAGCGAATGTGACGCTGTTCCCTAATGGACTTACCTTTTCGTTCAGCTATTTTAGCATTTAATCCATCGATGAGACCTTGCAAAATTTGTTTGCTTTCTCCGGAAACATTCAGTTTTTTGAAATCGACTTCGATCTTATCGGTTCCATTAGCAATCTTTTTTGCTTGGTAGAAATCGGCTATTTGTTGGTGCAGCTTTAGTTGTTCTGTGCGAGTCTCAATGGACGCATCCATGATAGCAAGCATTTTAGTTGGATCAGGGAAATGCGTGGCATAAGCTTTAATAATAGGATCAAATTCAGGAGTAGAACAGTAAATCAGGCCCTCGTCATCAGCTATAGGGACAAAACCCGCTTTGGCGCTGTGACGATGCTCTAAATCGATTAGACCTATTCCAAATCCGTCAAGAATAAAGGGAATATTATCGAATTTGACATCGGAAAAATTGGATTTAACGATGAAAGTTGCCAGTTGGGAAAGATATTCCTTAAAAATGGGCTTTAAATCTGGATCGGTGGCACACATGCGATAAAGCTCTTCTTGCTTTGAAAACTCTGC
>JABDEI010000065.1:5475-12696 GCA_013287145.1 Chlamydiota bacterium | reverse complement strand
CTGAATTCAACATTATTTATTGACGGTGGATTTGGCTTTTTCGATGAAGGAAGTCCAGTGCTCCTGTCCCTCAATGATGCAAAGCTTGGCTTTCAGCCAGACAACTGTTAGAGGTAACTTTAGATTTTTTGCCAGTTTGACTTGATCTTTTTCAGTACAGACTAAGAGCTCTGCCCCTAAATCTGCACACTTGCTTGCAAAAGCTTTCAAGACTTCCAGATCAAAATCTCTGTGATCCGGAACAATGTGTTGAGACATAACCTCGGCGTCAAGACTTTTAAGGATCTTGTGAAAATGCCCTGGCTGGGCTATGCCGCAGAAAATCCCAACCTTTTTTTTGTCGATCGACTCTAAAAAATTGCCTTGTAAATCCAGCACCCGGTCAACTTCCATCCGTGTTGCAATCACAGGCGATGAAGTGAATTGGGCAAGCTTCTTTTTTTGAATGGCGAAGTGCTCAAGATCATGGACATGGTTAACGATGACAAGGTCGGCGCGCTCAAGCGAGTGCGCTCCCTCTCTCAATAACCCTCGCGGAAGAAAATATCCTCCTCCAAAAGGATCGGTAGCATCAACGACGGCGATTTCGAAATCGCGAGCTAGCTGTCGATGCTGCATGGCGTCGTCTAAAAGGATGATCTGAGCGCCTGCCTTAGCAGCCATGGCACAGGCTTGAGAACGATTTCTGCCCACGAAAACAAAAGCTTTGGGAAGATTAAAGGACAATAAAAAGGGCTCATCGCCGCAATAAGAGGCTGGATGAAGAGGGCCTTTACCTTCACTTAACAGCAGAGGCACAGAGTTTTTTTCTGCATGCGAACGATACCCCCTTGTCGAGATAGCAAGGGCATACTTATCATAAAACTCATTGGCCAACATCAAAGTTACAGGTGTTTTGCCGGTACCACCAGCTACGATGTTGCCGACGCTAATCACAAGCGGCACCGGCGGATAATATTTGCGAAACCAACCATGGTCAAAGGCCCAGTTGCGGCAGGCTATGATCAGTCGAAAAATCCAACTAAAGAGGCGCAGCACAAAGCGCAAAGCACTGGCAACAACGCCTTTGCGTTTGCCTCTGATCACTTCTACGAAATATAATTCAAGATTATCAAGCGTCATTTAAAATGATTTTGTTATAAAAAAAAGGCGGCTATCTGCCAAAGGATTATTAAGTATCTTGTCTTCTGTCGTTTATCAGGCAATGACAAACCTGCTATTTTAAAGCCTCGCAAGCGACTTTTACGTCTGCATTACTTTCTGAAAAAAGGTGATATTCAACCATTTCAATGAGGATATGCATCGCAGTCATATGAACCTCCTGAATGCGATCTGAGGTCTTAAAACCGTCAACGATCAGTTCCAAATCGGTTTGATCTTTTAATTTGCCCCCCCCCTTTTCCAAGAAAAGCTATGGTCTTTAAGCCGAGCTTCTTGGCTATTTCGACGGCACAAACAAGATTAGGAGAGTTTCCACTTGTCGTGAGCGCGATAAAAACATCGCCCGGCTTGCCATAAGCTTCTACTCCGCGTGCAAATACCCAGTCAAAGCCAATATCATTGGCTGTGCAGGTAATATGACCCGGTTCTGATAAAGCAATGACGGGTAAAGCCCGCCTCTTTTGACGAAAAAATCCGGTTAACTCTTCAGCAAAATGGGATGCATCGCATAAACTGCCTCCATTGCCCGCAATGATGACTTTATTGCCACTTTGAAAACATTCCGCCAGCATCTCAGCTGCGCTTTCGATAAAATCAATAGCATGAGGTTGCTGAAGTTGCGTAATCGCTTGGACGCTTTCATTAATAGAATGAAGCAGTTTTTGACGCATAATTTTCCAAATACTTAAGTTTCTCTATATTTTATCTATTTTCGATGATTTAGCGATTTGCCGCAAGTATTGTTTAAAGGCTTATAATAATCCACCACAGAGATCACAGAGAAGACAGGGAGAGAAAAAAATTTTTAAACGGGCCCAAACAATAACGAAAGCCCATATTTTAATCCCTCTGTCAGCCCCGAAAGATTCTCTAATCCATGAATGTATTGACAACTCTGTGTAACGATCCAGGCGCACACATCTGAATAAATTTTAATGCGTATTTTTTAAAAACAGGGTTGGAAATTGAATGTGCGACTTTCTTGGCTTTTTGTAAGATCGGTTCAAAACTTTGTAAAGTTTTATAAGTAGTGTATGGAGATTGTATATCTTGCTTTAAGGTGATCAAACAGAAATTTTCTACGAGAAGACTCTTTGCAAAAGATCTCATAAAATCATCGAGTTCCTCCAAAGCAATGTTTTCAATAATTACATCTAATTCTTTCTCGGCTTCTTCATATTCTTTTGCTTCAATTATTGCTTTGGTTTGATTGATCATTTGAAAACATGGATAGGATTCATCCGTTGCGGCTTTTCCCACTTTTTTCATAGATATACAATCACTAGACTCGAAATCAAAAGCATGCGCAATAGTTTTTGTCTTCTCCAAAATTTCCAATTTTTTGTCTGGTTGACTTACCGCATCTCTTAATAAAATCAATACATCGATTACCTCCTGAATTCCATGCATAACATAGCGCTCCATCAGAGTTGCCGAATGATAAATCTTTATGACTTCATCAAGAATTTCTTCCGCTTTATTCAAATAGCCTTTTAAAACCAATTGAGGAGCAATTTTGTGTAAATTCCAAAGCCTTTTTCCCTCTCTAACAAGGTTTTCAGCTTCTTCTATGTGATTTTGTAAAAGCAGCTCTTCAACAAGCAGATCCTGGAAAAATCTTTGATAACCCGTCGCATCCGAGAGAATTTTTTTTGCCTTTTCTAAATATCCTTTGCTGATTAAATCTTTGAAAATAATTGCGTATTCATCGCAGCAGGTAGTATTAGCGCCTTTAAGATTTGTTGCTCTAACCGCATCATCGAATTGATTTTTTAAAAGAAAATCCATGACGATTTCTTTGCTGGCTTTGGCTATAAAATCTTTTTTCTGTTGGGCATTTAGCTCCTTCATCTTTAAGGCAAATTTTTTTGCTTCCTCCTTTTTGCCTTGCGAAAGCAAGAGGATTTCATAGGTCGAGGGATCATAGGGAAGAAGAAAAGCGAGCTCCTTGGCCTCCATTAGCCGATCTTCCTTTATTAATCTATACCCCTCATTGAATAATCTATTATTAATGGTTTTCCATCTCTTAAATTCAGAATCTTCTTTGCTATAGGGAGAATTTTCTCTTAATTTTTTTAAACTCTCGATCGCAAGCACTAGGATTCTGTCTCCCCCTAAACTTCTCCAGGTTTTGTTCAATGATAAAATCGAAGGAATACTTTGTGGTTCAGCAAAGGAAATAATTAGCTTAATCATCTCTTTAGGCATGACTTCAAAAACTCCAAAGTCTGTTCCCAAAATAGAGGGCGCTATTGATATTCCTCCTAATTTATCCACCATTGTGAGTCTGCTTTTGTTGAATTTTTTTATGCCAAAAAACATTAGTATCTTGAAAAAATTTTTGCTAGCTAATTTTCGATTGCTTCTCAAAGCGAAAAATTCTAATTTTGTTTTATATATACCGAAACACATTCAAAAAATTATGCAGCAACACATCAAAGAAGTCGAGGCTTTGAGCGCCATCCTTAAGGGCATTGCATCGCAACAGCCAATAACCCTGCAACGCAATCAAGCCAACTCCAATACCACCCGCTCTAATGCTTATAAAAAAAAAGGGCCTCAACTCGATATCAGCAAACTCAACCGCGTAATAGCTGTCGATGCCAAAGAGCGCCTCGCTTGGGTTGAGCCGCGCGTCACCATGCAAGAACTTCTAAGAAAGACTCTGCCCTATGGCCTAGCTCCTGCCGTCTTACCTGAATTTAAAGGCATAACCGTTGGCGGCGCCATCATGGGCGCTGCCATCGAAAGCTCCTCCCATCGCTGGGGACAATTTAATGATAGCTGCATGGCCTATGATATCCTACTCGGCGACGGCTCCCTTGTCCATGCAACACCTCAGGAACACTCTGACCTATTCTATGGCATCTCGGGGTCCTATGGCACTCTTGGCACCGTGGTGTTGGCAGAGCTTAAACTCGCTCCCGTCAGCGATATGCTTCAGCTTAGCTACCATTGCTTTGACACCATCGCCGAGGCCATGCAGACCATGCGGTCTTTATGCGCCTCACCATTGCCACCCGACTTTTTAGAAGCTATCATCTTCAACAAAGATCACACCCTCATCATTGCAGGCACCCAGGTCGCCAATGCCTCAAAGCCTTCGCTTTCATTAAAAAGCAGCTCAAGCCCCTGGTTTTACCAACATTTAAATAATACTCAAAATACCCAAGATCATATTCCCATAGAAGATTATCTCTTTAGGCATGATCGCGGCGCCTTTTGGATGGGCTCCTATTTTCTGCATGGGTCCCTGCTTTTGCGCTATATCTTAGAAGGCGGACTTAAAATTTCAGGTTTGCCTAAAGTTTGGCCATTAAATCGCACAAAATTTACGACTCTCAAAGCTCCCGGAGCTATTTTTCGACACCTTTTGGGCTGGATGATGCCTAGCCAAACGCTGTATTCTTTCCTTCACAAAGGCTCTGAGACCTGGTCTGCCAACCATCTTGTGATCCAAGACTTCTATATCCCGGAGCAGCATGCTTTGCATTTCATTGAAGACTCTTTAGATAGTAATGGCATCACGCCCATCTGGATCTGCCCTGTGAAGGCTACCCAAACGCCTCAGTTCTTAGCGCCGCACTATCAAAAGGAGAAAAACGAAGCGACAAAGCTTCTTTTTGATATCGGCGTCTATGGCATGTCGCCGAAGGATATTTCTACTCGTCAATTGACACATGACCTAGAGCTCAGCACGCATCGCCTTGGAGGCCGAAAAATGCTCTATAGCCACTCTTATCTTTCCAAAGAGGAATTCTGGCAGGCCTACCCAGAAAAGCTTTATCGCGACCTTCGCAAAAAATACAAGGCCGAAAATCGCTGGCTCAGCATCGAAGAAAAAGTATTGTAGCATCGTAGCGTCGTGCGTTGTACACTCTCAATAAAAAGTAGTCAGTAGCCAGTAGTCGGTAGGAAGACAAAAGGGCGATGCATAAATCCATTTATCTAAAAAAGACCGAAAAAACTCAATGTACGTAAAGCGATTATGCTTTGGTCCTTATGTTATTCTGGATTCTGTCTTTCTACTGGCTACCGACTACTGGCTACTGACTACGATTTGCCGAACCTACTCTATCTACAAGTTTTAAATAAATTATTATAATTATTTACAAAAAGGCCAAAACATGAGATAATTTATCTATTATCTTAAATATAATACATATAATTATGTCTGATCTTCATTTCTTTGATTGTGTTGAAAGCAAAAACAATAAGTTTATTGATTTTTGTGAAAATTACTTCTTTTTAGAGGGATTATCCGGAAAACTCGGTTTTAAGAAATTTACATCCTTTTCTAAAAATCCACCGTTAATCCAAGAGCAAAGCCTCTATCAGACATCCAATTGGAAAACAAAAGCTTTACAGGTTGTCAAAGCTGTTTCCTATCTAACCCTCGTCATGCCCTGTGTGATGCTCTGCGGCAAAATCTATCAGCATAGACGCCATCACACCGTCAAAGATCAAGTAACTACCAAAGTGACGCAGGAGGCTCTTTCTTCAAGAGAATCATCCAAGCCTATCAATACTGGACTAAGCCATCAGAATATCCAATCGGCTAAAGATCATGTGGCTAATTTATGGAAAAAATACAAAGCCCGGATAAATCCTGAACCCATGCATTTGCGTTTTTGGTGCTTAAAACGCGATAGCAATCACAACGACGGTTTATCAAGAATCAATCCGGATTTATCACATTTAGGAAATCTCACTCTAAATTTTGAAAATGACCCTGAAGTTTGTTATCTGCCAATGGAATATGGTTTAACTCATCATCCGAATGAAAAAGATCTGGCAATTTTCATTGAGGGTTTAAGGGCTGCATTCGCAAGTGGAAAACCTTTAATCGTCTCTCTCTTAAGCATGAATGCTCAGCATAGGATAGCGGCTACATTTAAAGCCGATGGTCAATTTCAAATTGTTGACTCTATGAATGGTCAAGCTATTGACATGAGTATACTCACCGAAGCTCTCAATAAAGCCAAAATCCAGGATTCTTCGGGAAATGATGTAAAATTTAAGGGTGAATATACTAGCTGTAATATTCAGAGCGGGGGACATGAATGTGTGCGCTTTGCCGCGCTCTATGCTTATCAAATTGCTAAAGATCGCGATCTATCATCCTACGCTAAGGTCAATGGCGCTATTCAAGAGGGCTTACTCAAGAGTTTCGAAGATTATAAGAAAATAGACCAAGCTCAAAAAGTCAACTTTTTTAAAGAACCTGATGACAAAAAATACCTCGATTTTATGACTTCTTGGACCTATAGGAGTTTAGAGTTCCGAACCGATGATTGGAAAGATCTAACTCTTCATGATTTATCCGACTCTCTTTTTAAGGAAGAGTTTCAAGAGAGTCTTATTTATCTTATCGAAGGTCCAAACACTATTCCTTTTGCTATGAAATTTTTTCTTGATGGAGACTATTATGTAGGGGAAAAGTCTGCGTCAAAACTCTTGGATTTAAATTCTCTTAAAAAATTACCCGTTCAAGATTTGAAGCAAACCACTTTAAAATCCCTAGTTCCAGAAAAAGACGAAACTACAGTCGTTATTATCAATGCTGAAGATAAATCAGTTAATCTCTACCAATTACCTCCAAACCTAAAGATTTTTAATCCGAAAGTACAAGATGCCCAAGGAAATATTCTCCAATACGCTATTTTCAGCAATAAATCCTAATGCACCTTCGCAAAAATACAGTGTGGTTTTGCCCAAGTAGTCGATAAAATTTACAGGATAAGCAGGATCGCTTAAGCGATCCTGCTTATCCTGTAAATTCTTTTTCAACCTCTGTCTAAACAGATTTTTTTCCATCTTGTGTCAATCCTGTATTTTTAAACAGCAATTAAGGTTTATTTTAAATAAATTATTATAATTATTTACAAAAAACACCAAAATATGGGATAATATTTATATTAAATTATAAAAAAGAATATAATTGTGTCAAATCTTCGATTCTTTGATTGTGTTGAAAGCAAAAACAATAAGTTTATTGATTTTTGTGAAAATTACTTCTTTTTAGAGGGATTATCCGGAAAACTCGGTTTTAAGAAATTT
>JABDEI010000065.1:0-5375 GCA_013287145.1 Chlamydiota bacterium | reverse complement strand
ATTGTGTTGAAAGCAAAAACAATAAGTTTATTGATTTTTGTGAAAATTACTTCTTTTTAGAGGGATTATCCGGAAAACTCGGTTTTAAGAAAT
Organism: Chlamydiota bacterium; assembly: GCA_013287145.1. GTDB lineage: Bacteria > Chlamydiota > Chlamydiia > Chlamydiales > Parachlamydiaceae > JABDEI01. The sequence continues at coordinate 5,282 of JABDEI010000065.1, read as the reverse complement.
TTTCATCCTTTTCTAAAAATCCACCGTTAATTCAAGAGCAAAGCCTCTATCAGACATCCAATTGGAAAACAAAAGCTTTACAGGTTGCCAAAGCTGTTTCCTATCTAACCCTCGTCATGCCCTGTGTGATGCTATGCGGCAAAATTTACCACTATAGGCGCCAATACTCCGTAAAAGACAACACCATCACTGCAATGGCGACCAACACTTTAGCAGATAAAAAAGAAACACTTAAACCTCCCACCCCTGAAGAGATCCAATCGGCGACTGATTATCTAGCCAAACAATGGATAGATCATAAAAAAACGATGGACAACTTTACCAACACTTCGATGTATGGGAAATTCTTGAATTTGCGAGAAGATAGCGACATAAACAATAGTAGAGCAACTTTAGCTCCAGGTGACTCACCTCTTGGAAATCTAGCCTTGGATTTTGAAAATGATGCCAAAGTCTGTTTCCTTCCAGTAGATTATTCTATGGCTCAGGAGCCAACAGAAAAAGAGGTTCAAAATTTAAGCGAAGGATTGCGGGCCGGATTTACCACAGGCAAAATTTTGACAGTTTTGCTCTTTAGTACTCCGGGACACACAGTTGCAGCAGCCTTTCAGGCTGACGGTCAATTTCAAGTTATTGATTCTATGGGCTCTAAGACAATTGATGTAGATAAACTTTCTGAAAAACTCAACCAAGCAAAAATTAAAGATGCTCAGGGTCATGAAATTCAGTTTAGTGGAAAATATATAAACACAAAGGTCCAATATGGAGGACATGAATGCATTCGTTTTGCCACTTTATATGCTTATCAAATTGCTAAAGAGCGCAATCTTTCAGCTTATAAGAAAGTAAATGGTGCCATTGAAACAGGACTGTTAAAACGCTTTGAAGATTGCCGAAAAATCAGTGAAGTCACCAAAGAAATTGAGGAGGTTAACTCTTCCAGCCGGGAAAAATATCATAAGTTTATGTCTTCCTGGGCTTATAGAACTCAAAATTTAACCCTCGATGATTGGAAGAAAATGAGTTTAGAAGATCTTAGCTCTTCCTACTTTGCTAATGAACAGAAAAGCCAAAACCTCCTTTTTATCATCGCAGCAAAAGATGAAACTCCCTGTACTCTTCTCATAAACCCCAATAAAAAATATTTTATCGGCGAGAATGAAACACCAGCCAAACAGATTGATTTTGAAGCTATAGACTTCCCCCCCATCCCTCTTACAGAAAATCTATCCGAAGTAAATTTGGGCTCCCTAATATCTTCTCAGAATAAAACTCGTCTTCTCCTTTTAAACAAAGATAAGCACTCCATATGCTTGTATGAGCTTCCTTCCAATCATCAAATCGTCATGCCCTCTAGAAAAGATGAAAAAGGAAATATCATCTATAAATCTATCTCCTAGATCCAGACATCTTTTTTGGCTAAAATATTATTCCCGTGTGTGCTAAGGTGAAAAAATCATTCATCGATTGGGGTTTTTATGATCATTGGCACCTTAGTATCGACAGCTTTTGCTATCTTTCTTCTTTTCACAACAGCCGGCCAGGGTGTTCTTATAAACCTGGAGCTGATGGCCATCATCCCCATTGTGTTCGCAGCTCTTTCTCTTATTCTTTTGATGCTTACCATCGGCTTGGCATGGGCTCCCTTGCAAAAAGCCGATCAAACGCTCACCTCCGGCATCCTTCAATTGTTTAGAAAAGATCGTTACATCCAGATAGCCAGCTATTGGATGATCATTTTTGCCTTAATTTCTTCTTTTATGGGTATTGATGCCTTTCTTCATATCCTCGCCAAACCCCATGTCGTTGCCATATGGTTCATTCTTTTAGGGGTGACTTTGGACTGCTGGCATTATTTAATGAAACGCATCTTTAATTACTTTAATCCCTTCGCTGTCGTTCAGCTCTTTACGCGAGAAGCGATTCTATGCATCAGAAATCAGAACGACAACGAATTGTGCGATTGGATCGACTCTCTCACAGAAATTTCTATAAAAGCCATCGAACGCAACAGCACTTCCCTTAGCAGCCAAGCTCTTGATACCATGCCTATCATCGCTGCTGATTATTTGGAGTCAGCCAAAAGCATCAGCCATCCTATCGACGAAGAACCAGGAAAAAATGCAGGCCCAATAGATCAGGTTAGCTATACCCTCTTTTACCTATTCCAGCGCCTTGAGAGCATTAATACCACTGCAGCACAAAAAAAATTAGACCCTATCTGTAGCAAGATGGTGACGGTGTTAGGGAAAATTGCTATTTCTTCTGCAAAATATGATCTTACCATTGTGAGCTATCCTGTCCATTTCCTAGGAAAATTTGCAAAAAGCGCTCAAGAAAATAACATGCAAGATGTCGCTGTCAAAGCAACTTTAACACTTCTTGAAGTCAGCAGAGTCATCATCACCGAAGTCGATATTGCTTATGCCGACCTGAAAGATCCTTTTTTAGGCATCATTACCCATTTGGATGAGATCGCCAAGGAAACATTTAGACAAGACAAATCCACCAATATAAAAATTCTCATTCAGCCTTTCCGCGATTTAAAAGAACTCTTTAAAAATGAAAAAGTAGTCACTCATCAAGACACTCCTGTCATCGTTCAAAACCTCGACCGCATCATTGGTGAATTCGAGGCCTTGGAAATGGTGCTTATGCGAATTCCTCCCATCCCTACACTCTCTGAAGTAATCCCTCCCGAAGAAACAAAGTAAAATTTTTTACCACAGAGGACACAGAGAGCTACAGGGAGAAGAAAAATAAAAGATGAGTGCGGAGGAGTGAGGGATGAAGAAAAAGAGCCGTAACTGTATTAGATAATCGAATCTGTTTTTCAATCATCCTTCATTCTTCCACCCACATCCCTCATCTTTTATTTTTCTTCTCCCTGTAGTTCTCTGTGTCCTCTGTGGTAAAAATTATTTTCTTACTTCAAAAGTCATTAAAGCATGTGTGATTGGATGAGGTATTTGCAGGCTTTGATGATGCAAGGCGATGGCCTCCTTTTTCCATGGAGTTTTGCTTCCATACTTGACATCGCCAACGATAGGACAGCCAAGGGCAGCAAACTGGGCGCGAATTTGATGGTAGCGTCCCGTCTCTAAGACGATTTCAACCAAAGATAAGTCCTTATCTCGGCCAATGACACGATAATGCAAACGAGCCAGCTTAGCATCTTTTGTGTTTGCATCAACAACGGTAGCATGGTACTCGTCATGGATGAGATAGTTTTCTAAAACGCCTTCCGACTTAGACAATGCCCCTTCCACATGGGCTAAGTAGATTTTCTTAGTCTCTTTGCTGCGCATAGAGGCATTTAATCGGCTTAATGCCTTGCTAGTTTTAGCAAAGAGCACCACCCCGCTGACAGCTTTATCTAAGCGATGCACAGCTTCCAAAAAAACATTGCCCGGCTTTTGATACTTTTCTTTGATCCAAGCCTTGACAAGGGCCTCTAAGCTCGGTTGATCTGTTCCGCTCGGCTGAGTCAATAGGCCCGCAGGCTTATTGACAACGATGATATGATTATCTTCATAAAGAACTTCTAAAGCGGAAGGAGAAGTCATAAGCTCACAACTTTGCGTTGACGCACGGCTTCGTAGAGCAAAAGCGTTGTTGCCATCGCCACATTCAAGGAATCGGCTACGCCATGCATAGGAATGCGCACTTGAAGATCGGCTTGCTGCATCCATAGATCCGAAAGCCCCAACTGCTCTGTACCCACCGCTATCGCAATAGGAACGGTCATATCAACATCGGTAAATTCTTTTTGGGCACTTGGTGTGGCAGCTAAGATGGCGATATGATTTTTTTTAAGCCAATCTAAAACTTCTTTGCCCTTGGCTTCGATCACCGGCACGCTAAATAATGTGCCAACACTTGCTCTAACAACATTTGGATTGTGAATGTCGGTACAGCGGTCGCAGACGATCAGAGCATCGATGCCCACAGCATCGGAAGAGCGCAGGATCGTGCCCAGATTTCCAGGCTTTTCGATAGCTTCTGCGATGACCAAAAAGGGACTTTTTTTCCCGGAAAGGATCTTTTGCAAGTCATCAAGAGAACGGTGGCTCTGCGGAGCAATAGCAATGAGTCCATCCGGGCGGTCGCGATAGGAGACTTTGCGAAAAACCTTTTCATTGCATTCTATAACGCGCGCTCCGGCAGCTTTTGCACGCGCTATCAAATTTGTCTCATTGCTGCCTAAAAAGAGTTCCGGACAAATAAAAAGGGTCTCAATGGCATGCTCTGCATCAATAGCCCGCAGAAGCTCGCGATAGCCTTCGATGATAAATTGCCCTGTTTTTTCGCGGTCATGCCGATCTTTCAAATGCATCAACAGCTTAACTTTAGGGTTTTGCAAGCTTGTAATCAGGAGATCGTCAGGATTCATTGACCCACCGTGAGAAAGTGCCGCTGGGCAATGGCAAAACTCCATTTTGCCCTGTTAAGACCATTTCTCCTTCATCGATGCTGCCCTTGCAGTCATGCATCATTTGGGACAACAAATGGCGCATCACAATCGGAGTAAAGCCCGGAGTGTGGCAAGAGAAAAGGATGAATAAAGGCTTATCGCTCAATAGTGCTTTGCAGTTCTTCAGTATGGGAAGAAGGTCTTCTTCGATTTTAAAGACCTCGCCTTGATTGCCGCGTCCAAAGCTGGGTGGATCTAAAATAATTGCATCGTATTTTTTGCCGCGCCGGATTTCACGACTAAGAAATTTAGTGACATCGTCGACGATCCAGCGAATAGGGGCGTTTTCAAGCCCATTTAAAGCGCTGTTTTCGCGTGCCCACGCCACCATGCCTTTTGAGGCATCTAAATGACACACCTCAGCCCCAGCTTTTGCCGGCGCCAATGTAGAGCCGCCTGAATAGGCGAATAAGTTAAGTACTTTGGGGGCTTCATTGCGCTTGGCATGGGCTTGCTTGACTATTGTCTGAATCCAATCCCAAAAAGGCTTCTGTTCCGGAAAAATGCCTAAATGCCCAAAATCGGTCGGAGAAATCTTAAACTTTATTCCCGCAACTTCAATAGACCAAGCATCGGGCATGGCGACTTTTTTTATCCATTTATTGTCGCCTTCGCGTGTGAATATGGCATGGGCTTGGTTCCACTCGTTTTCTGAAAGAAGTGGCTCCCAGACTGCTTGCGAACAAGGGCGCGAAATCAAAAAAGATCCAAAGCGCTCAAGCTTGCGTCCATTGCCGCTATCAATCAAAGCATAAGAATTAAGAGTTTTTTGTGTCTGCATGTAAGTAGTATACAGAATTCAGAATTC
>JABDEI010000064.1 GCA_013287145.1 Chlamydiota bacterium | reverse complement strand
GACTTTATAGAAAAAGGCATTTTTTATCACAAAACACAAGAATGGGAAGCGGTACCTTATATTTTTCCTGAAGGCGATGTAATTGATCAAGAAAAAGGTAGGGTTTTTCATATCAGAGCGTCAGAATAAGCTTTGTCAGTGGGGCGCCATAAAATTTAAATTCTAATAAATAAAATTATGACAACTAGTTCCGGAGTAATAGATTCAACCTATTGTCTCACTAACCTGAGCTCAATCTTAGCCTGTAATGTGCAAATCAAAAGTTTTCATGACGAGGATGTGAAGAAGGAGTGCTTGAAGGTCGATGGGGTCGGAGATCTTCGTGCTCTTGAAGTTGCGCCGGATGGGGCCGTTTGGATTGGTGGCACCGAAGGCAAAATCGCCAAATCGATAAATAATGGAAGGCATTGGAATGTGTATTCCCCATCGAATGCTAACGATCTTGACTTTCGGGCAATATGCGCATTGGATTCAAAAGTGATTTGTTGTATGAGCGCAGGGGATTCGAAGGAGGGATTGTCAAGGGTCTATCGTTCAATTGATGGCGGAGAAAAATGGTCGCTTGTTCTTTGCCCGCAGGAATCCGGTTTCTTTTTTAACGCTATGAAATTTTGGGATGAGAAAAATGGGATTATCCTTGCCGATCCCATCGATGGGCGCTTTGCATTTTTTACGACGTCCGATGGGGGAAAGAACTGGAACAGGCTAATACCTAAGACAATGCCTTTTGCATTCAACAATGAAGCAGCATTTGCGGCTAGTAATTCTTGCCTTGCTGTTTATGGTTCTGAGCATGTTTGGTTTTGCACTGGTAGAGGAGATTTTGCGCGTGTTTTTTATTCCTCGGATAATGGGAAGAATTGGGATGTATCGACCACATCAATGTCAGTAAAAAGCTCTTCTTCTGGCTTATTTTCTATGGCGTTCAAAAATGAAGATGTTGGGGTTGCAGTTGGTGGCGATTACAAATCAAAACCTCCTTTCGACCTTTCTTTGACAAATGCATTTTTAACATCTAATGGTGGCAAAACCTGGGATCCGTTGAAATTAGAAAGTAGTTCTAAGAGTCTCACAGGTCACTATCTTTCGAGCGTAGCATGGGACAAAGATGGTAAAATTTATGTCATTGACGGATCGAAAGAAGAGTACAATTCTCTCATTATCTCAGATCGCAAAGGTTGGGCTGTTGGACCAAATCAGCAATTTGCGATGTTTGAAACCTAATTATCTTCACGAAGCTCAATAAGGGCTTTGTTGCTTGTTTTTGATTTCTTCAACTGAGTTTTTTGGCCCTCTTCTGCAAATCAGTTGCCGAATGAAAGCGCGAAACTATTGACCACAAAGAAGGTATCTATGTCTAAAATAATTTTCGGTATCCTATCGGCTATTCTAGTATTGAATTCTCATGTTTGTGCAGTTCAACCTCAAGATGTTCTCAAAGATGAGTCTAGTGAAACAGTAACAGATTCAGGAGTATCAGTAAGAAAGGGAACCATTTATGCCACTATTTTAAACATCAGACAATTTGATCAATTGATCAAAGAAAATGATTCATCTGAAAAATCTGAGAAAATTGAAAAGATTAAACAAGATATCAGCTCTGTGATTCCAGCTCTAGAGGCGGTTAAACTTTTTGAACTATTTTCACCAGAAGAATGGCTTATTTATAGACCTGGGAATGAAGGGCGCTTGCTTGTAGGACTCTTATACCTCCAGCAGTTCCCTCAGCATTGGAATGCTAAAATTATTGATGATCTAAATAAAAACCTCGAAAATTTTTCTTGGGAACTCCAACAAGAAATAAAAAAAACAATGAATGTTTACGGGAAAGTCCTATGATTTTAATATCGTTGGTTTTGACTTAAAAAAAACTGAACATTTCCGATCACTCATAAACTCAAGAAAATAACCTTCAGCGGAATATGTTGATTTTTTCAGAAGAAAATATAACAGTACCAAAGGAGGTTTTCTATTTTTATTAAACAGTTAATCCTAACCCGTTATGACTTCCACAAGAGGATTTTATGAGTTCCAAAATTGATGGCTTTGTAGAAAGTCAGGGTGTGAAAATCCATTATTCAGCCAAAAATATTAATGAAACAAAACAAGTGTCTCTCTTGTTTGTCCCCGGGATCATGATGCCGGCGTGGATATGGGATAAGCAGCTCGACTATTTTTCTGAAAAGTATAAAGTCGTAGCCATGGATCCTCGCTCTCAGGGTGAATCTGATCAATCTTGCGAAGGGCATTACGCCTTTTCACTGGCCAAAGATATTAAAGCGGTCGTGGATAAACTCAAATTGCAACCTCTGGTATTAATCGGATGGTCCCTTGCAGTACCAGAAGTAATTAATTATGCAGCACATTTTGGCTCAAAGGAATTAATAAGATTGGTGTTGGTGGATGGATTGGCCGGAATAGACCCTAGTTTGGCGTTTTATCAAGCAACGATAGATTACTGGACGCAATTTCAAATCGATCGAATTAACAAGACACGAGAATTTATTAGAAGCATTTTTAAGCAACCCCAATCAGAAGCGTACTTTGAAAAACTGAATGAGGCAGCTCTGCGTACACCTACTAATACAGTTATGACCTTAATCGAAAATTACCTCTTGCAGGATTTTCGTCCTCTTTTGCCGCGTATCGAAACTCCTACATTGATAGCAACAGTCGATGGACCCCGCTTAGGTTATATGCAGAAAATGCAAAGCCTGATTCCACATTCCCGCTTAGAGATTTTTAGGTCTGCAGGACATGCTTTATTTGTAGATCAGGCCGAAAGATTCAATCGCATTTTGGAGGCATTCATAAAGGATCTCAACGAAAAGAAAATCAGAAACCATTGAAGCATACAAATTTGATCTGATAGCTCTTCTTTGAAGGATCAAAATGCTATAAAAACGCAACTGAATCAAAATAGTTTAATTTCAGTCGTCTTTTACTTCTAAGGTGGTGCCATCCGGTTTTTTAATTAACTTCGTGCCATCGGCCCTTATTTGAATTGAGGTGCCATCAGGTTTGATGATGGTCTTTGTGCCATCCGGATTTTTTTGGATCGAAGAGCCATCAGCATTTTTTATTAACTTTGTGCCATCGGGCTTTATTTGAATTGATGTGTTGTCTGGAGTTTTTATAATTTTCGTGCCATCAGCCTCTATTTGAACTGTAGAACCATCTGGATTTGTGACGATAGAGGCGTTGGATTGAGTATCTCCTGCCATTAGGTTGGCCTGTAGTGATCCACTAAGAGTTAAAACTCCTACCAACGCTGGTGACAGCAAAGTTTTCAACAATTGTTGTTTGTTTTTCATATTTACCGTCTCCTACAAGTTAATGATGAATAAATCTACCTTTGAGCTTCTTAAAAATATTGTCAAGATTTATACCGATTAATCCATGACAAAATAGAGTTTAAAGTGTTAATTTCTTCGAAACAAAAGAACCAAAATTAATATAGATCAATAGCTAAAAGGAAAAAAGTTTTGCACTTTCACATACCACACACAGAAATTCATTACTCTATGCCTGTTACGGAAGAACTTTTTCAAGCTTCCACCATTTCAGAATGTTATAACGACAACTTTTTTTGTTCTTGGAGCGGTGGAAAAGATTCCTCTTTAGCGCTTTACAAAGCAATTCAATCTGGAAGTTATCCATGCTTTCTGTTGACAATGATGATAGAAACAGGAGATCGATCGCGATCTCACGGCATTCCAAGAAACGTTTTAGAAGAACAAGCGCGATGTATTGGTATTCCTATTCGCTTCTGTTCTACTAGCTGGAATTCCTATACTGAAAATTTTTTAGAAGAACTAAGTTTCTTTAAAAATTCAGACATACAAAAAGGAGTCTTTGGCGATATTGATATTGAAAGTCACCGCCAATGGGTTGAAAGTACTTGCAATAGAGAGAAAATTATCGCCTGGTTGCCATTATGGCAAATAGAACGCACAACCTTGCTATATGAGCTGATAAAAAAAGGTTTTCGCGCAGAAATTGTTGCAGTCAAAGAGGGTGTTTTACCACCTACTTATCTTGGGAGAATTCTAAATGATGAGATTCTAGAAGAATTCAAAGCTCTAGGCATTGATTTATGCGGAGAGGCAGGCGAGTATCATACGATTGTCACTGACGGCCCAATTTTTAAACAACCTTTATATATTAAACACGGAAAACAGGTCTTAAGAGATGGATACTGGTTTTCAGATGTTTCACTAAGCTCACATTAATCGCATTAAAAGGGATATGCATATCAATGATAACCACTACAGTTTTAGTGCCAACAGAGACCATTTTTGCGGGCAGTCAAAATATACAGTCATATCTTCCTCCTACCTTTAACGATAAAGATAGGTTCGCAAAAATCCAAGCAATTTTGCCTGAGATTGATGAGATGTACAAAGAATATGCCGAGAAAAATCATTTTCCCGGTTATGCGTATGGAATTATCGTTGATGGTCAATTGGCCTACTCTGGAGGAGGAGGTTTTATAGATCTTGAAAAAAGAACCCCGGCTACAGCCAAATCAATGTTTCGCATCGCGTCAATGACTAAAAGTTTTACAGCGATGGCTATTTTAAGACTGCGCGATGAAAATAAATTAAAATTGGATGATCCCGTTGATATCTATATTCCCGAAATAAAAAATCAACAGCTCACTGAAGATGCTCCTATTATTACTATTAGAGATTTATTAACGCACTCAGCAGGTTTGCCCACTGATGATCCTTGGGCTGATAGGAAGTTGAACGACACGACGGAAGAATTCATTGCATTGTTAAAAAAAGGCGTTTTTTTCTCCAATACACCTGGAGTGGCTTATGAGTATAGCAACTTGGGTTATACCATGCTCGGCTACATCATTAAGAAAGTAACAGGTGTTTCTTTTGCAAAGTTCATTGATGAAACTATAGGTTTGAATGGGTTTTCATGGGATTTCACAAACGTTCCGGCACCTCAATTAGTTCATGGTTATCGATGGATTGATGAAAGTTGGAAAGAAGAGGAGTTGCTGCACGATGGGGTTTTTGGTGCCATGGGCGGGATGATCACCTCTGTGGAAGCATTTAGCCGGTATGCCGCATTGCATCTATCTGCTTGGCCACCGCGAAATGATCCAGAAACAGGCCGGCTAAAGAGAAGCTCCATACGAGAAATGCATCAACCTTGGAGATTCAAAGAACTAGTCGTCGATAAATATCCTGATGGTCGAGAACGTGCTGTGACGAGTGCATATGGCTATGGATTGAACTGGTCGCGTGACGATCAGGGCAGAGTCTTTGTTGGACACAGTGGTGGGTTACCTGGCTTTGGCAGCAATTGGTTTATATTGCCAGAATATGGTGTGGGGGTCGTCTTATTTGCTAATGTGACTTATGCTCCAACTGCCAAAGTGAACTTAGATGTCTTAGATAAACTCATAGTAGCGGCACAATTAAACCCAAGGCATTTACCTCCTTCAAACGTACTAAAGGAGAGACAAAATGCATTAGTAAAATTATTGCCCGACTGGGAAAATGCAGAAGCTAGCGGCATCTTTGCGGACAACTTCTTTTTAGATCATTCGATAAGTTTTTTAAAGCAAGAAACAATTAATCAATTTGCAAATGCTGGGGAAATTATTTCTGTAGGCGAAATGATACCTGAAAATCAGTTACGAGGACATTTTATACTAAAAGGTGAAAAAAGTGATTTACGCATAAGCTTCGCTTTATCACCAGAAAATCCAGCTTTGATCCAGCAATATCAAATAAAGGAAGCGGAAAAAAACGATTTTCATGAATATAGAGAGCACAGATTCCAAATTCAAAAATGAGCAATCCTGAAATTTCGTTGGACCAAATAGACGATTCGACTCTTATTTGATTTAAACAATCAGGAGTTTTTATGCCGTTAACTCAGATCCATTTAGTTAAAGGCAAGCCGGCAAAATACATTAAGGCTGTTTGTGATGGGATCCATACAGCTTTACAGACCGCATGGAGCATCCCTCATAATGACCGGTTTCAATTAGTCTCAGAATATAAAAAAGCACACTTCCATTTTGACAAAACAATTTGGGGAGTCAAGCGATCTGATGATGTGATTGTCATCTACATCACCTCGATATCTCGATCTGTCGCGATGAAGAAAAAACTCTATCGCGAGCTGGTAAAGGTTTTGGGAGGAAATCCCAAAGTGAAAAAAGAAGATATTTTTGTCACTATCGTTACAGTAGGTCGAGAAGATTGGTCTTTCGGAAACGGAATAGCACAGCTAACCGACTCTTCTCTAAACCCTTGATAAGATTTTCAAAGTCCTCCTATTGCACATACTCATTAAGCTAAAAAAGAGGAACTGCTACCGCACATACGCGTTAAGCTAAGGAATTGTAACTCTTGTATCGGCCTTACAGGCCTCAGAGTTATGTGTGGCATTTTACCCAGGCCTTCGTGTCTTCGCTTACGCTCGCACTGCAGCCTGGGCTATACATATGTCGACCCTTCGGGCCTAGCTACAATTATCTTTTTGCTTAGGCCCGAAGGGTCGACATATGTATAGCCCAGGTCATAGTGCGAGCGCAAGCGAAGACACGAAGGCCTGGGTGAATCACCAACAAAATCCTGAGGCCTGTAAGGCCGACACGAAAACCCTTAGCTTAACGCGTATGTGCGGAAGCAGTTCATCATTTTTAGCTTAACGCGTATATGGCAGTGATGCTAAGCGTTGGCAAAATGCACGTAACTCTTCACGTAGAGGAATAGAACGTTCTGTAAGAAGCTGTTGTTCTTTTTGATATTGCTTGCGCCCCTCTTCCGTTTCGATGCAAAGAGGTGGGTAGCCTTCGTCACTTAAGTCATAAGGACTTGCCCGCATGTCCAATTCTCGACCTTCAAGCGCAAGAAAAAAAGTCTTTGCCATGAAATCCGATCCCACCCAAGGCCAAAGCTTTATTGCCCATTTATACAGATCCATATTAGCATGCACACATCCCCCTTGCTCCATTTGCAATCGAGTTTCAAAAAGGGGATTTAATGTATTAAGTGGACGGGCTTCCTCAGTAAAAAAGCGATAGGCATCATAGTGAGAGCAGCAAATTTTTTGGCTTTCAACAAAATTAGCTAAATCCTCAGGAGATAACCGCAGGCGATGCCCTTTATGTCTAATAGCCTCAGGAGATGATTTATAAACCATCGCCCACTCATGAAGGCCAAAACAGCCAAAGCGAGGAGGTCTTTGTAAAATATTGTCGCATAGAGTAGCCACGAATTTAGCAAGACTTAAGGTATTGCTATGAATACGCTCTCTTCTAAGAGACTGTAAATTTCCATCTAATCTGAACCAATAATCATTTAACCAGGGATATTCCTCGCGAGTTTGATTGGTGATAACTAAATCTTCTTCGACTGATGGAATCCATTGTTTTAATTTTAATGGAGAACAACTGTAGTAAGTGAATAGGAAATCATGCACCGCATGAGTATGCCCTAATCCACGTCGTTTCAAAAAAGCATCGGTTAGCGGGCTGACGAGGGCCATATGTTTTTGCGCGCGTGATGTCCATACTTCAACTGGTAACTGAGATGTGTTTGAAAGAGTCATAATTTCGACTTTGTACAATTTTTTGGCTCATCTTTGAAAAGATAGCCTTAAGGTAATAAATTTCTCATGAAGGCTAAATTATACGCATCCTTCGAAATTTATTACGTTTAAAATTGCATTTCTCTCTTTCTTTCTGAGGAACGTAGTCGTTAACCATATAGCATTGTGATGATAGGGATGCCGATGAGGACGAATATATAATGCGTCTCTGATAGTGACCCTTTCTCTAAAAAAACTAACATAATTTTTTTTTAATCGGCAATAAATACAATGGATCTCCTTCGCTCGTAGGTTTTAGAAATTTCGGGGAGTTGGATGGGAAATGAAAAATTCGGGCTAAGTCTTCCAAAAACGCAAGATTCTTTTTGTCATGTAATTGTGGAAGAGAGCATTCAATGCTATTTTTATTCGCACACCAATAGGAGCGACATATCTTTTTTTAAGTTCAAGTGATTCAATTGCTTTTTCAGCGACTTGAGCAAGATCTGCAGGATGCATTTGCTGGCTATCCATATTGTAGTAGGCAAGAGCTTTACGTCCAAGTCGCCTGTTTGTCGATGTCGACATATGGGAAGGAATAAAAGTCATCACATGTACACCTTTTCCAATAAGCTCTCGACTTAAGGCTTCGCTCCAAGACCATAAAGCTGCTTTAGAAGAAGCATAGGCTGTGAAGAAGGGCAACGCACAGCGCGCTCCGGATGTCACGATATTAATAATAGCTCCGTGCTTATTTTTGAGCATGTTAGGCAAATGTTTTTGAGTAATCTGCAAAGGTGTAAAATAGTTAGTTTCTAATGCATTGCGATAGTCTGCTATCTCTGAATCTGCAATACATCCGCCTTCTGCCCAAGCCGCATTGTTGATAATAAGATCAAAATCGAATGCATTTTGTTGCTGGATCAGCCACTTTTCAACTTGCTCTGATCGAGATAGATCTAATGCTACTGCTGTGACCTTGATGGGGTAATTTTTTCTGATCTCCTGTGCGGCTTGATTTAATTTTTCCTGATCTCTTCCTATCAAAGTCAGGTTGCATCCACGCTTGGCAAGAGATACGGCCAAAGCAAATCCTAGACCTTGACTGGATCCTGTAATTAAAGCATTTTTCCACTTAAATGCATCATTCGGTTTTCTTTCACTATGAGGAACTTTGAGAAGACTCTGCGTTTTCAAGGACTGCTGTTTTAAAATTTTGAGCAGCTTTTGAATATCTTCTTTTGATACCGTTGCGTGACAAGAAATCCGCACTTGATTTTTTCTCTGAGTGAGAATGACTTTTTCTTTAAAGCATTTTTGATGGAGCTCTTCTGCTTCCTTTTGAGAACTAAGATTAACCGTTACAATGCCTGACTGCGCCTTCTCATCACTATTGGCGATACAATAACCCATTGCGCTAAGCTCGCTGCGCAGGAAGGCCGAATGATTTTCAATTTGTTCAAAGATTTTTGTCCAGCCAATGGCGGCAAATACCTCTAAATTTTTTGCTAACCCTGCTATTGCCGCTATATCCGGTAAACCAGGTTCAAATCTTCGCGCACCATCCACAAATTCAAGTTTCTTAAGATCGACATTTCCAGCATCTCTTGAGCTTGCCCAACCAACGAGAGGAACAATTAGCTGTGAAAGGATCTTTTTATTAATATAAAGAAAACCCGAACCTACAGGCCCAAGAAGCCATTTTTGACCACCGCAGGCCAAAAAATCACAATCCCATTCCTTCATATTCACTGGAATGACACCTACAGCTTGGATAGCGTCAACGACGACTAAAATTCCTTTGGAATGACAGAAGCGCACTAGCTTAGGGATGTCATGTTTGAAACCATCAAGATATGACACTGCTGAAATAGCAACTAATTTCACTCCGGTTAAATCTTGATTGCTCAAAGTTTGAAGAATATCCTGACTGGGAATGGCCTCTGCTTGGACCCCTAAGCACTCCCAAATATACCGATTAGAGGGAAAGTCGTCTGCCGGATAAAGAACGCGATCGCCTGGGTTCCAAGCAATTGATCGCGCAGCCAGGGATAAAGCAGAAGATGTACTAGTAGTAAAGGCAATTTCTTCAGGCGAAGCATGAATAGCTTCTGCAACAGTTTTTCTTGCCGATTCTAAGATGCTCATCCACTTTTCAAAATGCATTGAAAGCGGTTCCAAACCTTCCTGAATGATTTCTATCATGCGGTCAGCACATGGTTTTAACATAGGAGCTGTTGCTGCGTAGTTGAAGAAATGGTAACGGTTTGCTGCGGGCAGAAGTTTTTTAAGTTCATTTAGAGACATAAAATGTTCTCCATAAACGCAACATCACTGTTAAAATGCCGCCTCCGATGCACCACCACATAAAAAATTGAATAAAGTCTATGGATGCCCCAAAATATTGTAACAACAAGACAAGCATAAAGGCGGCAAGCCTGTCTGTCTGTCCGACAGGTCCGACGCTTTGAATGGGCCTGCTAACTAAAGAACCTAAAGTCCCTAAAAAGCTTGTCAGCCATGCCAAACAAATGACTGTTAACCCCAATACATATAAGTCAGGTCTTGCAAGTGTGATGGCGATGAGATACATCACATCACAGAGCTCAGGAGCCAATCTATTGAGCAATTCTCCAGTAGGAGATTCTTTATTAAAACGCATGGCCATCAAGCCGTCCAAAGTCCCTAAAAACATACGTAAAAAACAAAAAAGGAATGCAACTAAGAGAAGCCCTGGATAGCTATGAAGACCTACATAAGAGCAAACAGCTATGGCAAGACCTACCGGCAACATCAGAAAGCTAATTGTGTTAGGACTCACATCTTTTACGAATGGAAGAACCCATTCAATGAGCTTTCGAGCGGGATATTTTAACTGATACAAGCCAATCTTCATCATTTACTTCTTCTGAGCTTTTGCGACAGAATAATATCCTTTAGAATCCTTTAATGTTTTATTTACCTTGAAACCGGCTCCTTCCAACCATTGCTGGATAGTTTCTTCAGAGCGCATTGTCATCTTGAGAGGCTGTTGGTTGAAATCTGTGAAAACCTGCTGCACAAAGTCCAAATTAGGATGAGCTGTTTGATTGGTCATGATAAAATATCCATTTTCATCAAGAACTTTATGGATCGTCGAGAGTGACTTTTTAACGATTTCGTCATCAACAATCCAATCGTAGAATCCTGAAGCGACAATGAGATTAGGTTTGGGTGTCAATGCAGTTAGCGATTCAGCATTGAGAGCGTCGCCTTTTTCAAAACGGACATGCTTGAGATTTTTTGATTGGGCAGATTGAGCACCTTCTACAAGCCATCGGTCTTCTAAATCGCGGCATAATGTGGTAATGTCGTTTTCACCGACTTTTTCCAAGACTGAGAGAATGTATGCTGCAGGTCCTGATGCAATATCTAATAGAGAAATATTTTGTTTCTGCTCTCTTAATTCCGCGACCGCTTCTGCGGTCAATGTTTCCAAATTTATTCTTCGTTGACGCACACCTTCCCAGCCAGGATGGTTTAAAAATTGTTTGTCGATGATTTTCCCGACTACAAAGCTCCCCTGAGGTTGATTCTTATAAACATAGTCTACAGTTTTTCCTGAAGTGAGTCCTTCATCTAAACACAAGCGAATGCCTGCACTTGTTCGGCCAATCGTTCGAAAGAACCATCTTGCGGGAGTATAAATAATACTATTCATAAATTTTCCTTGTTTTAAGATTTTTATATGGCGAGTTTAATTTTTGAATCATGTTCGGTATAAGTTCACTTGTGAATATCTGCTTAACTTCTTTTTCTAATTCATTGGCAATGAAAAGAAATCCTTTTTTTGTTCGTGGAATATTTGAAAATGACAAAGGCTTTCCAAAAGTAATTTTCACGGCATAAGGAAGTGGAAGCCATCGAGTTTTGGGCCATGCTTGGTGAGCCCCTTCGATATATGCCGGCACAACCAGGGTTTCAGTTCCGGCTGCCAATCTCCCTATTCCAGGTTTGAACTTTTGTATAACTCCTGTCGAAGAGCGGGTGCCTTCAGGAAAAAAAACAAGAACGCTTTGTTTCCCCACAATTTTTTCAGCACAATTCGAAAGACTTTGAAAGGGGTTGTTAAAGCGGTCAAAAGGAATTGCATTAATTACAAATTTAAAAAAGATCGATCGCCAAAAGGATCTGAAAAAACAATCTTTGGCTGCAGCGACATAGGTTTTTTGGATTTGTTTTAATGGCACTGCTGCAACTAAACATAGAGCATCGAGGTGGCTGGTGTGGTTGGACACGATGATGAATTTTTGATTCTTTGGAAGCTGAGCTAGGCCCTTGAAAGATAATTGCACATAGGATTTCAAGAAGAGCCTCATAAAAAAGTTCCAAATTAAACGAGGAAAAAATAGAAGCTTTTGTTTCATATAGCTTCTCCAATAAGTGGGACGAGATAGAGAATAAGATAAAAATAAAATGGAGAAATTAACAAAAGACTGTCTACACGATCTAAAAGGCCTCCATGCCCAGGAATTAAATTTCCCATATCCTTGATTCCAATATCTCTTTTAAAGAAACTCATAATCAAATCACCCAAGGTTCCGCCAACGGTCATCAATAGGACGCTCATTGCACTCAAAGGCAAGTTAAATCCTGGAACCCAGGAATGAACAAACCACGCGTATAAAGAAACGATAATAAAGGCCCCTAGCGCTCCTTCGATGGTTTTTCTTGGACTGATCTTAGGAATAAGCAATCTTTTCCCGAAAAGCTTGCCGCAAAGATACGCTGAAGCATCGTTTAGTTCAGTGCCTATGAGGAGAAAGATGAGATAGATATAACCCCGTGGATGATGGGCTAGAAGAGCTAAATGCGCAGGAAACCACGCTAAATAAAGGATTGAGATCAAAGTAAGTCCAACTTTGGGAAGCATTTGCTTATATTCATCCCGGATAGGAGGGATTACTAAAAAAATGGCAAAAAGCAATGTAGGCATGGATGCAAACAAGGTCTTCCAATTCATTGCTACAGCAAAGTAGAGAAGAACATTGCCTGCATACAGCGCGAACATAAATGCTGTATCTGTATGCAGCCCAGTGGCGCGAGAAAACTCTCTAATTGAAAAAAAGGAAAGCAAAAAGAAACTGCAGATCAAAATTTGTCCGCCCAGCCCCACACTCAACAAACACATAGGAGCCATAATAAACCAAGGTTTATAAGCTACCCATATTTTATTTGAGGCCTCTTTCGTATTTTTGTAATTTTTTAGAACAAGCAAGAAAGCTCCTAAAATTACTAGAAGAGTGGCTACTAATAATGAAAAATAGTGAAAGTGCGTATCGAAGAAGCCCAAAAAAAGATGTTCCATAATCTCGAGATCGCTTTAATTTCTATTTTTTAAAAATTGTATGATGACATGCTTCGTTTCTTGCGGATATTCTTCATGGGGAATATGGCCGCAATGATCAACAAGACAGATCTCTGCATGGGGCATATCGCGTTTAAAAAGCAGGCTGTGATCGGAAGGTATCAGTGAGTCTTGTTTTCCCCAAATGACCAGAGTTGCTTTTTTTATTTGGCTGTAGTGTTGGCTCATCTCGATCAAAAGTTGATTGTCAAATTCTCCAAGAACTTTAAAGGCTGCACTAGGGCCATTAGACATTAAATAGGGTTCGGCAGCTTCGGCCACTTTCTGA
>JABDEI010000063.1 GCA_013287145.1 Chlamydiota bacterium | reverse complement strand
GGTAAATATTTTGGCTAAGTCTTTGATTATTGCTTTGGACTGATGAGATCCACTCCTGCGAAGTTCGTCAGCTTTTAGGTCTAGAGTCTGCAGTGTTTCTGGAGTGACAATGAGGTATTGCCTGCTTTTTTGCACGCGTTTGATGGTTTTAAGAGTCTCTTTCACGAGTTCTTTTGTGAGTTTAGTGTTGCGATCGAAATTTAATGTGTTAGCTTGTTGGTCAAAAAGTCCCCCTGAGAGGTTGTTCATAAACTCTTTTTGCAGCTCGATTTGTTCTTTTGGAACACAAACGATCACAACGTTGTCGCCATCTGCCTTTAAAAGAGCTAACAAAGGCAAAATGACTTTAGATTTTCCTGCGCCCATGATGAGCTGAGCGATGAAGTCCCTTTCGACTCCATTGATTTTTCCCGTGAGCATATTTTCAAGCATTTGCACTTGTTTAGGGCGTATCAACATATCGTTGAGGAATTCAAAGGCTAGAAAGGCGCGAATTTTATTTGAAGAGAGGTCGGCAAAAGCAGTGTCTGGTCCAAAGCTCCTTTGAGAAGCAAGTTCTTTTGCTAAAGAGGATTTTAATTCATTAAGGCAACGGCGTTTTGTTTTTCTTGGATTTGATCGATGAGTTTTAGCTCTCTTTTGCGCTTCTGCTGTGCAGTAGCTTCAATCATGTATAAGCTTATGCTGTCATTGAGGTTTTGTACATCCTCGGAAGTTATGAGTGAATTTAAGGCTTTCCAAGAGGCTTCATCGCCTTTGACAAAGGCAAAAGTCAGTTCATCAATTGATGTGAAAAATCTTCTTTTCGCCTTTGAAACGCATTAAGGATGTGTGAATGCGTTCAATCAAAGAGTCTGGCGAGCAATTGATGGCATTCAAAATCATGGTTTCAGCTTTTTTAAGCTCTTCATCAGATTTTGCAACTTGTTCTTGGAGTTGTTTTTTTAAAGCAGGAAGCTTATCTTCCTTAAGCAGCCAAGTAGTTTTTTCCTTTTGCTCTATTCTTTTCGAAAAATCTTCTTGAATGTCCTTTACCCAGTGTTGAATGTGTTTTTCACCCTCAAAATTTGTTAAAGGAGCCACAAAGTTTTCTTCTTGCATCGCGATAGGCTTCTCAATCAAAAATTCTTTTTCGAAAGGCTGTATGGGTGAAAGTAAACCGGACAGTTTAAAAACCTGAGAAGATGCCTGATCCACTTGATAACTTGGAAAAACTTCTTTAAGTCCTTTTTTCAGGAAAGTTTCATCTGAATCCACCTTTTCGGAAGCATTTGGGAGGGGAGAGGAGTAGGGCAAAGAAGCAAGGAATTCTTTAACATTCTTGCTGGAATAATAGTCCATTTTTGCAGGTATTTTTGCTAAAGTGCTGCTAAAGAGGTCTGGTTGTTCTAAAGCCTTTTTTAAGATCGCTACAAGATGACATTCCGTACTTTGATGTTCTTTTGACAAACGCAAAGTCGTCAATCGAACTTTAAGTTCCTCTTTTTCCTGAGGGGTACCCTTAACCGCCCAATTAAGAAAAGTAGGAAAAGCTCTCAATAACACATCTTTTTCTATCGTTGCCATTGGAAGCTTTTTGACAAAATCAGGATGCAACCAATCTTCAAAATTGGTCATAGAGATAATTTCGGAATTTTTAAAAAGGTGATTAGGAATTTCTGCTTTAATGACAAAAGCTGGCTGCGCTTTCATTTCGGTTTGAAGATGGCTATTAAATTGGCGGATAAGACCGGGTAGTGAGTTGGGTTGAAACTGTTTAATTAAATTGATGATTGCTAATTCTTCAGCTTGTGATAGTTTAGAGAGGGGATTGCGATTACATCCTTTCATATACCGGGAATATAGCCTTGATATGGCAACTTTTAAGGCCTCTGGGAAATTAGTCTCTAAATTATCTGGGGAGTTTTGCAGGGTATTATGATAGATCATAGCCGCCAGCTTAAGGAGCAAGCCGACAAGTTGGGAATCTCTATTTGCCATCACATCATGAGATTTAAAAATCCACTTCAAAGTTTGAGATGCGTTAGTGGAAAACTCTTTAAGGGTCCAAGCTTGCATAATCTCACTTTTTGCTAATTTGAGCCAATGGGGGTCGTGTCCTTTGGTTAAATAGAGATAAGCTAGATAAAGATGTTCTTCCGGTGTAGTAGCTTTTAAGCGCTGTGTAGAAGTGAGATCGAGCAAAAGATACTGTTGGCTGTTGGCGCCTTTTTTATGGGAGTATTTGAGATTTATATCTGTACTTAAAGGGGTGAGCTTTTCTTTTCCGGCAATCTTTTGAAAAGGAAGACACACTTTAAGTAGATCGGATTTTTCCTTATGCTGTAGTAAAAGACCTTTGTCATGTGGTTTTGGACCTAACCAGGCGGCAGGGCTTTGAAGATAGAAATCTGGTGCTTGGACACAAATTACTCGCAAGGTTCCTTTTTCATCTTTTAACTCAAACTGCAAATTAAAACGCGGTAAGTGGATGATAGTGTTCTCATCATTATTTTGGCCTTTTTTACGCCAAACTTCGATCCATTGAAGATCTTCAAATTGCGCAAGTGAATTTAGCCACCAAGGTTTGTTTTCCTTCTCTTTGTAAATATCAACAAGTTCAAAATTGCCCTCTTGGCCACGCAATGTGGGCATAGCTTCTGTTGTGATTGTAGCGATGCTGTTATCTTTTAACTCAGCAATGCATTGCAATCGAGCATTGCGATCAGTAATCAATAAAGCTCCCTCTTTATAGACCTTATCGCAAGATATCCAATAATGATGCTGACGATCATCGGAAAGAGCTTTGGAAGGTAACAATTCTTTTTTGTTAAAAGGAAAGCAAAACTCCGACCAAATGCCTTGAATTTGTTTCTGAATTCTAAACTTACCATTATCGATGCAAACATAAGCTGACTCTTCCTGTTTGTCTTGATTTTGATAGACAATGCGTAAGCGGCCGCGCGTTTCAGGAATAATGCGATGAGGGGTGTTTTCAAAGAGCTCTTTAAAAGCTGCGGATTCATAGAGTTCTTTTGAAATGCCGGATAGAGACTCGCCTTGATGCCAAATTTTTCCTGTTACAAGGCTAATTTCCCAAAGATCCTTGGTGGAAGTTGTTTGTAATTTTTGACCACTCGCATCTAATTTCCATTCCAAATTGGGTAGGTTTTCTGTAATGGCTGCGATCAAGCCATTACCCAATTTGTTAAGTTGATTTGAGTTTTGGATTAGGTATCCATGAATGAGGTTAAGCTTTCCTGCATAATTTTTTTCGCATTCATATTGCCAAGCAATATCGTTAGCACCATGTTCTTCAAAAGCTGCTTGTAGACAACGGGCTTTTATGAGAACTTCAATAAGATCAATATCTTTTTTCAGATCTTCTGCGGGTAAAGCTCCTATACCCTCCACAAGATGCCGGGCAATGAGCCCTTTTGAGGGATGATTTGAGGGATTTTTAAGTAACTTTTGCAATTCTTGGATGCGGTTTGGAAAAACGGTTTTTTCTTCGGGCGTGAAATGAATGCAGCACTCTTGACTAAAGCTTGCAAGACGCAAGTAAAAGAGTTCTGCCTTAATGTCTTTTCTTATAATGGCTTTTTCCCTGTTTTCCTGAATAACTTGAGCTAAAACATGAATGAAATGTGGATCCTGCTTAAGATAGGCTTCAAGGTTTCCTTGTCCTAGGAGAACAATTTCTAGGACGGCTTGATAAGCTTCTTTTTCAAGAAGTTCAGGGTGACGATTAAAAAAAGCGACTATTTCTAAAGGAGAGCGTTGCTTTTCAACAAAAACAGTTAATAGCTCCTGAGTCAATTTTTTCTCAATCATCCACTCTTCGCTAATATCTTTTAAAAGAGTGATCCCATTATAGGTGGCCCTATTGTCCCAAGCAACATAAGAGTCTAAAGTATAAGGGTCTAAAGTGTGTTTAAGCCGACATTCAAGCGAATTATTGTTCTCTTTAATAACTTGTTCGCTATAACCGCCTGGTCCAGGAACAATTTTATCTTTTAAAATGGGATGGAAATGGTGAAAAAATTCATCTCTACCAAAAGCTGCTATACCCCAAGAGGGTTCGTTTGATTCTTTTAGATAGGAAGTCATAACTTCGCAATAAGGCTTATAGCCCATGCCTTGCTTTTCAATGTAAGTAGTAATTTTATTGGCGCTGGAACGCTGATTATCACAGCCTGTTTCCATTGTTAGGAAGATCGCCGCTAATAGTTGATGCCGAAAGGTTGCAAATGACTTGGCGACGATGTTTCCTTCAAGATCTACATAGGCTTTGGCATAATCTTCTAAAGAGGCATCTTTTGGTAAAAAATGACTGAAGAATACTAAATCTTTTTCGGTTTTCGTATCTTTTAATTTAATAACTTCACGCAAATGCTTATTAAAGTTAATAGCCTCAAAGGAAGTTTTATGTGGTTTTTCTAAATACGCAGCAATCTCACTCCATTTTTTCTGTTGTTCTAACGATGCCACCATCATCCATTTCGAGGCCAAAAGAGCATCAAGCTCCTTGATCTTTACTGCACAGCCCTGAAGGTGAGATTTAGGGTCTAAACTGGCAAGTTTGTGTGTAATAGTGATTAATTGATAATGGCTTAGAAGAGAAGTTAAAGGTGTCCATTTATTTTCGGCTGATTTTATTTTTCCAGAAGCAGTTAAGGCCATTTGTGCTATTTCTTTTAGAAGGGGAAGCAGCTCTTCGGCTTGATTGGGAGTGATCTGATTCCAGAAATTTAGGCTTTCTTCATCGCCGGAAGGAACCGGTAGATTATGTATTAAATTATCGAAATGGATTTGAATGTGCCTTGCCCTCACAACTTCATCTAAGTCAACAGATTCAAGAAGTCCTTTTGGTTCCAATCCTTGAAAAAAATTAAGACTTTCAGTCAATTGGGTCTTTAATTCCGCATAATTTTTAATTTCTTTATAAGCTGGGATGGCTGGAAGGGGATTTTCCATAGGAGTATGGTTGCCAAATAAAGGATCATCCATAGCTTGAGGAAGATTTTCTTCTATTTTTCCATAATTTTTGAAATCCTTTTGATAACTCCTCAATTCAATTTTTTGCTCTTTTGCTGTTTGTAAAACAGCTTGGTCTTTAGCTTTGGCTTTTGCTTCTGCACATTTTTTTCCTATCGCTTCTGTCAAGGCAGCTAGAAGAGCATGTTCTTCTTGCAATTCGTGGTTATCAATGACCCTAAGCTTGTGCAGTTTAAAGAGCCAATCTGAATAGGTCGTCGTACTTCTTTGAAGAAGTAAGCGTACAGTCTCATTTTCAGCAATAGCGTCTTCTTTATTTTGATAAAAGGCCACCAAGGTATTGCGCTTATACTCCAATTGAAAGCGTTTATATTCAGTGGGGTAGGATTCACCGTTAATGTTATCCAAAGGAAGATTTTTTCTAATAAAAGCGTGCAGGACCTTTTCGGCGCAAGTGCCTGCGGTTTGATCGGTAATGAAATCATCGCCAGTTTCAGGATCAGTTTGAGGGATTGCCCCTAAGGTTGGAAACACTTGTTCATAAAGATAGGCACCGTCAAATTCAGCATCTCTTTCAGGAAGGTTAGATGTGTATCGACATTCTAAGAGCGTGCGTAAAAAAAGCTCCAATTTTTCAGGGTCTTTCGGAAAGTTTCGATAAGTTAGAACGGGACTATATTTAATTTTACCATCATCGCCTAAACTGCTATGATATTGCAGTCCATCGCCTGAATTAAAAACAATAAAATCATCGCCGTTAAATTGATAAAGCATGGCGTGGCCGCCATCTGAAGTCTTATAACCCCCGGTCATCGTCAATGATTCTTGCGGACCTAATTTAAGAATTTGATGAGTTAATTCTTGTGCCTTTGCATTGATGGCATCTTGCGTTGTTGCAGCCAAAGACTCTCGCAGTCCTTGGGCAAGGTTGGCTTTTATTTTATTAAAATTTTCATGCTTTGGATGAAAATGGTCGAGGTAGCCTATAAGATGGGAAATAGTATTAGTAAAGGCATTACCTTCGAGCTCTTTTACATTGCCGATGAACGCATCGCCATGAATATGCGCAAATAATTTTTCATCAAGCTGATTTTCAGTTGGATAGGTAATCTTCTTTTCTAAATGTTTGCGGCCTTTTTGTAATTCATTTTCACTAATGTTTAGGTTTGTCTCTGTAAAGAAAATGGGGATTTCAACGGTTTCAGTTAATTCGTCTTTTTTGAGCTTATTGAAAGCTTCAAAGTTATCCAATTCTAGATGTTTTTGTTTAGAGTGTAGATTAATTGAGTTCATAAGTTGAATAAATAAATGAGTATTTTTATTGCTCTATTTATAATTTGATTATTTTATAGTGTGATTTTTTATTAAGCAATCTATTTATAGAAATATAATTGTTTGTACGATCTTAATGCTTAATCATTGATCTAGTAAAGCTTGGGTAATTAAGGTAGGATTATTACAGATGAGGCCCTCTACGTTAAGTGAGGTAAGAAAACGTGCAACTTTTGGTCGATCGACTGTAAAAGCCCAGATAGCAATGCCTTCATCATGCAAGGATTTAATAAGATCATGGGTGAGCAATTGATACCAAATAGCTAGATGCTTGATATTTAGTGCTTTAAAGGCAGGAATCATCGCGGCTTTTTCCACAATGCCAAGGACAGGAGCCTCTTTTTTTTGCCTTTGGATTTCTTGAACAATTTCTGGAGAAAAGCTGCCTAGAATGACATGTTTGACCTTTATTGAAGGGTGTTCTAAATGCGATAAAACAGTCTCAACCAATTTAGCAGGATGATTATCTTTTTTTAATTCCAGCATGAGTCCTGTTTCTTGGAAGTCAAGCTGCAAAACCTGCGATAGCGTGGGAATTTTCTCACCTTGATATTCTTCTGCAAACCAAGCTCCGGCATCTAAAGTTTGCAACTCTTCTAAAGTCATTTCATAAACGCGTTGATTGTGCTTTTCTTTGGTTGTGCGACGTGTTGTCACGTCGTGAATAATGATGGGTTCGCCATCCAAGGAAAGGCGGACATCCATCTCAACAAAATCAACACCGTATTCGATGGCTTTCTTGATTGCTGCAAGAGTATTTTCCGGGGGCTTTTGCAGAAAACCCTCTATGTGCGATGATTAATGGCATAAAACCCGTGAAAGAAACGATAAATGATAAATGATGAATGCTAAATGATAAATGATAAACGCGAAATACAAAACTGTGGTTGGTTGTCTTTCAATAATCTAAGTTATTCGTACCCGTACCTGAATTGTTCGTGCCCGTGCCCGTGTGCGTGCCCGTGCCCGGATGAATCGAAATTGCATCTACGCCGTTTATGGATTCTGGATTCCTATCATCTTGTTTTCATAACACTTGAAGTAAAATCGGGCACGGGCACGGGCACGAATAGCTTCAGCGCGGGCACGAATAACTTATAAGTTGGCCTTGTTTTTATTATACGCGATATCGCACAATTGATATAATGTCATTTTTTTCCTAGGAATTAGAGGAGTTTGCCGTGAAGACTATATTGACTTTCTTGATAGGAGCATTCCTTAAATTTGCTTTATGGTTTCGCTATCGAGTCACAGTAAAAGGCCTTGATAAACTAAATAAAAAGAATCTGGCGAAACCGGGGGGCGTTCTAATTTTGCCGAATCATCCCACTGTATTTGTCGATCCAACGCTGATAACAATGGCAATCTGGAAAAAGTTTCCTATTCGTCCCATGATTGTGGAATATATGTATTACAAACCATTCTTGAATAAAATCATGCGGCTTCTTGATGGCCTTCCCATTCCAAATTTTGCGACATCAAGCAATAGTTTAAAACGCAAAAAAAGTGAAAAAGTCATTCAAGAGATGGTCGAGGGTTTAGGCAAAGGTGAAAATTTTCTTATCTATCCTGCAGGGAAGCTAAAAAGCAGTGCGCTAGAAGTCATTGGCGGCTCCTCTGCGGTCCACCGCATTTTGAACGACGCTCCTGAAGCCAATGTAGTTTTAGTCCGCATTAAAGGTCTATGGGGAAGCAGTTTTTCTAAAGCTTTTCTTGGAAAGACTCCTCCAATGGTTCCTGTAATTATAGAAGGAATTAAGTCTGTTTTGAAAAATTTGTTGTTTTTTACGCCTCGCCGTGAAGTCATCATTGAATTTGAGCCAGCTCCTGCCGATTTTCCTTATAAAGCTTCGCGTTTAGAACTCAACAGGTATTTGGAACGCTGGTACAACCGGCCAGATGGTTTGTCGCCACAAGAAGGCGATCAACCTGGAGATTCTTTATTGCTAGTACCGCATAGCATGTGGAGTAGTGACATTTCGTCATTGAAACCCTTAGCAATAAGCTCAGTGAATGGCGATATTGACACTAATAATATTCCAGACGATGTGAAAAATAAAGTGATCCACAAAGTGGCTGAGATGTCGGATTGCGATCCAACAACTATTAAACCTTCCATGGCATTATCGACAGATTTAGGCATGGATTCTTTGGATATCGCTGAATTGGTTGTGTTTTTGCAGGATCAATTTGATCTTAAGGGCGTCCCTGTGAGTGAATTGACAACAGTAGGCAAATTGATGGCTCTTGCTTCAAAGCAAGTTACCTGGAAAGAAGAAGAGGACGAAGAGGTTGCAAACTTAAAAAAATGGAATCGACCGATTAAGAAAGAGCCTATTACCTATCCTCCTGGAAACACGATCATCGAAGCTTTTTTGAATAATAGTCAGCGCATGGGCAAAGCTATAGCTTGTGCGGATATGAGATCTGGTATTCTTACCTATTCAGAATTAAAATTGCGTGCCATATTATTAGCCGAACATATACGCAAATTACCAGGTGAATACATTGGCATTTTATTACCGGCCAGCGTTGCCGCATACGCTACCATACTAGCGGTGCAGCTAGCGGGAAAAATCCCTGTTCTGATCAATTGGACGGTAGGACCTAGGCATTTGGAAACAGTCGTCAAATTGTCTAACTTGAAAATCGTATTAACTTCTTGGAGTTTTCTCGATAGACTCGAAAGTGTTGATTTGAACGGCATCGAAGATTATCTCGTGATGCTCGAAGATGTGCGGCGTGAGTTCTCTTTAGTTGATAAGATCAAAGCTTTATTGCGTTCGAAACGAAGCCCGCAAGCCATTCTAAAGACTTTTGGAGTGGAAAAGATGTCGAAAGATCATCCTGCGGTTATTTTGTTTACAAGTGGAACAGAAAGTATGCCTAAGGGAGTTCCTCTTAGCCATCATAATATTCTTTGCAATCAACGCGCTGCCATGAAAAATATTGTCGTCTTTACCGACGATGTGTTTTTAGGCATTCTTCCCCCTTTCCATTCCTTTGGTTTTAATGTAAGCGGCTTTTTATGCCTTTTGGTAGGCGTCCGGATTGCTTATTCACCCGATCCTACCGATGGCAAGCGTTTAGCTCAGGCCTGTGAAAACTGGGGCATTACGATCTTGTGCGGAGCGCCAAGTTTTCTAAAAGGCTTACTAAAAGTGGCAACTCCGGAACAAATTCAGCATCTGCGATTTTGTGTCACCGGTGCAGAAAAAGCGCCGCCGGAGCTTTTTCAGCTTTTGGCCAAGATGGGCAAAGACGGATGTCTGCTTGAAGGTTATGGCATCACTGAGTGCGCGCCCGTCCTTACAATGAATCGCCTTGGGGAACCTCCTAGAGGGGTGGGGGAGCCTTTGCCCAACGTTGAATTGCTTATCGTCCATCTCGACACTTATGAACCTCTGCCGCAAGGAAAACAGGGATTGATTCTAGCGCGGGGCGAAAACATTTTTAAAGGCTACCTGAACCCAGGATTATCTTCTCCCTTTGTGACTGTTAATGGGAAAGAATGGTACAAGACTGGAGATCTTGGATATCTGGATGAAGAAGGCTTCCTCATCATCTCTGGCAGGATGAAAAGGTTTGTTAAGGTGGGCCCCGAGATGGTGAGTTTACCCTCCATAGAAGATGCTTTATTGCAAGCAGCAGAAAAACGTGGATGGAAGACAGATCACGAAGGCCCCTGTTTGGCAATCTGCGCCAAAGAGCAGCCTGGAGAGAAGCCTAAAATTTTCTTATTTGCATGTTTCTCCACAACGGTGGATGAAGTTAATAAAACACTGAAGGAATCGGGATTTAGCAACCTTGTCAAGGTGTCGATAATAAAAGAGCTTTCAGAAATTCCACTAATGGGATCGGGAAAGATCAATTATCGGGTGCTTGAAGAAAGGTATGTTAACATTTGAAAAATAGGGTTGCGCGATAATTTTGCCATTTTAAAATTTGCATTTTGAAAAAGGGAACAATAAGATGGCGCTTCCAAGTATATCTTTCAGCCCCTTGCAATAAAGGCTGTTTAAATAGATCCTGAGACTGAAGAAGGTGAGAGGCTATATCATTGATTTTCAAGCTGACTTCCTTTAGCGAGGCGTCGTGTTCTGAATTGGGATTCATCAAAAGATTTAATAGCATTGCTTTTTTTTTCGGCAGAAGTTGCTGATAAAGCTGTTGTGTTTGTTTAAGTTTATGTAAGTGAATTTGAAGAGTCGGCGGACAACGCTCTTCTTGCAATGTGACCGGTTTTTCCAACTCCTCAGCCACAGCTAAACAGCACAACGGCGTAAATATTTCAATGTCTCCTTCCAAACCTTGGGCTATAGTATAGCTGCCTTCAGCAAGCATCTTTTCCCAGGCTTTAGCCATGCATTGTTGCTGCTCTTGAAGATAGATTTTTTTCTCCTCTCTACGTTCCTTTTCTTCTAGGCATTTGGCTTTAAGTTTCTCACCATCAATTGAGGGATAGAGCTCTTTTATTCTGCTCAATTCCTGGGCATTTAAAAAGGCATTTTCTGCAGGCAGAAGATCGGCAATGATTTGTTCTTGCTGTTTGGCAGCTTGAAATAAATCCCATCGGGGAGGAAGCAAAGAAATTGCCAACCCAAGTCGATACTTGGTAAAGATTGTAAAAGCTGCGCAGCTGACGTATAGCCATTGATGACAAATTTTATTTAACTCTATGGTTGCCTTTGCAGATTTTATCATGCGCTGGCAGGCATCGAGATCGATGCCTTTGCTATTTTGTTTTGCAAAGCCATTTAGGTTTCCGTCGCTAATGATTTTGCAGCAGCAGACGCTTAGGATTCCTGCGATTAACGTGGGAAAAGGAAGCATAAAGCTACAGAGGATAGGCAAAGAGATATTTAGAGTTTTTAATACCTGCTGCCGAAAGGGTTGCCGATAGAAGTTTAATGCGATTTTGTTAAAGGCAGCAAACGGCAAGAAGAGGGGATTGAATCGATTGTGCATTTCTATTTGCATATAAACGGGTTCTGATTTAAATTATTGGAATAATTTTCTACAACTTCAATGAAATCCTATGCTAACAAACTTTGATGTCAAGTCGATTCCGTTAAAATTGTTTAACACCGAGTCGCGCCGTAAAGAAGTGTTAAAACCCCTCGACGATCAACATGTGAAGATGTACACATGCGGACCCACTGTCTATCACTACGTTCACATCGGCAATTTCCGAACCTTTATGTTCGAAGATCTTCTGCGACGCGTCATTAAATTCCTAGGTATGAAAATCACTCATGTGATGAACTTGACCGATGTCGATGATAAAACCATCAAAGGCGCGATAGCGAAAAACGTCTCTTTAGATGAATACACTCAGCCCTATAAAGATGCTTTTTTTGAAGATCTTAAGACCCTCAATATCGAACCTGTTGAACACTATCCAGCCGCTACTGATTACATCGATGAGATGATCAAAGTCATCCAATCTCTGCTAGATAAAGGATTTGCTTATAAAGGGGGAGATGGAAGTATTTATTATGCCATCAGCAAATTCAAACGCTATGGATGCCTTTCCCATCTTAATCTTGACGAGTTAAAAACAGGAGCATCGGAAAGAGTAGCCTCGGATGAATATGACAAAGATCATGTTGCCGACTTCGTTCTTTGGAAAAAATATGATGCCCAGCGCGATGGAAAAATTTTCTGGGAAAGTCCATTTGGCCCTGGACGCCCAGGCTGGCACCTTGAGTGCTCGGCCATGGCGATGAAAATCCTTGGACCCACCATCGATATTCATGTCGGCGGCATCGATAATATGTTCCCGCACCATGAAAATGAAATTGCTCAATCGGAAGCCCACTCTGGCAAGACCTTTGCAAAAATCTGGATGCATGCCGAGCATCTGATCGTAGACAATAAAAAAATGTCGAAGAGTTTAGGCAATTTCTACACGTTGCGCGATCTTTTAGATAAGGGCTATACCGGCAAGCAGATGCGCTATATGCTTCTCCAAACACATTATAAAACTCAGCTTAATTTTACTTTTGCAGGACTTGATGCCGTAAAAAGCGCTCTGCAGCGTTTGCAAGACTTTATCGAGCGTCTTCAAGAAGTTTCAACTCCTCGAGGGAATGAGATGGCCGATGCATTGTTAGAAAAAGCTGCAGCCTCTTTTGCAAATTCTTTAGCTGATGATTTAAATATATCACAAGCTTTAGCGGCAATCTTTGATCTGATCCGCGAAGTCAACACTCTTATCGATCAGCACCAGCTTAGCAAACCTGAAGCTGATAGAGTGTTGGAATTTCTCAAAGCCAGCAATTCGGTTTTAGGAGTGCTTTCCTTTGAAAAAGCTGTTGCCGAAATTCCTTCAGAGCTGCATGAAGCTCTTGAAAAAAGGCAGCAAGCGCGTAAAGATAAAAATTGGGCCATGGCAGATACCTTACGGGATTATATCTTAAGCCAAGGATATCTCATCGAAGACACCCCTGTTGGAGCACGCCTAAAGAAGGCTTAAACTATGAGTACTGCAAGAACCAAAGACGAACGCTACATGATATGTGCCTATGAGGAAGCCAGCAAAAAAGGCGATTTCTCAACAATCCTCAATAGATATGAGATCGGCAATCTTATCGGTATACATCCAAGAGGAGTAGATACAATATGCGCTCTCTTGATTCAAGCGAACTTTATTAAAAAATCTGGGCAGACAGACATCTATCTCACAAAAAATGGCGAAGATCTAGTCTTGCGTCTTTTAAGCGAATGAATCGAAAAGAATTTTTTAAAGAAGCCTATCAGCGATTAATAAAAGAATGCTTGCCTTTGCTGCAAACCAGCATCTGGGATTTGACTTCGGAAAATAAATCGGTTGAACGAAAAGTACAGCGAAGACGTCAAAGACCACCGGGTGCTGCCCAAGAAAACGATTTTCTCAAACTATGTTCAGGCTGCGATGCATGCATGATAGCCTGTCCTGTGAATGTCATTTTAATCG
Source organism: Chlamydiota bacterium (assembly GCA_013287145.1). Taxonomy (GTDB): domain Bacteria; phylum Chlamydiota; class Chlamydiia; order Chlamydiales; family Parachlamydiaceae; genus JABDEI01. The sequence continues at coordinate 62 of JABDEI010000063.1, read as the reverse complement.
AAGATCTTGAAAAAACAGCACAAGCAGCGCTGCTTACTCCCTCATCAAATGTCTCTGATGCT
>JABDEI010000062.1 GCA_013287145.1 Chlamydiota bacterium | reverse complement strand
GATTTTGTTAAGTTAATGGCATTGAGTGCAACGAAGGGCGACTGATCAAAGGATACTGATAACAATGGAAGCACATAAGCCCGGCATGAATAAGGCATACGATTGTCTTTCAGTTTAGCGTTTAGCATTTATCATTGAGCGTTTCTCTCTCACTCTGTGTCGACTTGCATCAGATATTTCCATCCAAGAAGAAGCATGGGGATGCTTATTAAAAAATAGGCGAACCAATAGCTGCCATCCCATTGTAGTGTCAGCACTTGATTATGAGAAAAGAGCAGCAAGGCAATGCCAAAAAGAAAAAAAACAGAGCCTCCGATGAGCAATAACAGTGAGACCACAACTCCTTTCGCAGGCGAATTTACTGAAGGAATAGCAATAGCAGGTTTGGGTTCATTTTGGACAGCGGCAGCTTCATGTGGTGTGTGATAAGGAGCTGAGGGGATGCTCGACGCCTCGGAAGAAGCTCCTAAGCGATATGGAGGGGCAAGGTCTTCTTCCTCATCTTCGGTGGTGAGGGAACTTGGGCTTAGATACACGCCGCAATAAGGGCAGTTTTCTTCTTGCCGTGAGACGTTGCCCTCGCAGTTCCAGCATAGCTTTTTTTTAGGTTGTGTACTCATAATTATTACTTACGTTATTATACTATTCTCTTAAGACATTTCTATCTACTAACCGTGAGTTTTCTTGCAAGAGCGAATTATGCCTATGCCATTCAAAAGAGAAAGTTACTTTGCCATAAAATCCTTTTTCAAGCCACCTTTACGTCTATTTTTAATAAGCCTTTTGCTTTTAGCTAATGGATGTGCTCCTTACAAGGTAAGCACTCAAGCTTTTTTAGACTGGCCTAAACCCTGCATAGAACCAGAGAATTATGAACAATCCCTTCTTTGTGAAAATAAAAGATGCGCGGTCAGACATTGGTTGTATCGAGTTATTCCTAGACATCGCTGTCAAATACGCTGGTATGACTTAGGACATTGGACCACCTGGATGCTCTTTGGCAACGATGATGATGGCATCTTTGGCGAGGAGATGTCTGGACGTTATCGCCCCTATCAAAAAGTCTGTTTTCCTAAGGCTTTGGCATGGACCGTGCGCAACCCGTTGCACAACTTCTGCTTTTATGTCATTGGCAGCGCCGATCGGCGCAATAGCGAAATCACTTTATTGAAAGTGACAACAAATGAATTCTGCATGTTTGATTATGTGCCTCAAGGAAAAACCGTTTTTGCCAGTCCGCAATCCTCATCTTCGCTTTTCTTAGGTTTGCATGGTGGCAAGCCTTTTTTTTCCTTGCGCTTAGCCTATCATCCTAAGCGTCATCTGGATTTGTACATAGGATGGCGCTGCCGTGGAAACTTCGGCCTCAAATTCCTCCCAGCTACGAAGACTAGGGACAAAACTAAATCAAAATCAAAACTATAGTTAAATTATTTATTATAATTTGATATAATCAAATTAGAATGCAAAGAGGCTTTATGATTGATAAAATCATACCGCAGATCCAACAGCCCAATCTAATTAGTATAGATCCAAATATCCATCAAGCTAAAAAAAGGGATGCTTTTTCTGCCGTTTAGAGGGGTTTAAGGGGCTTCTGCCCCTTTTTCGGAGTGCGCGTACGGCAATAATCAAACGCTGAAAGAACAGGTCTGCCGTACCGCTTTGGGTATACCTCCATGGATCCTTGGGTTTTCTTGTGGTTGACAGTGCGAAAATTACAAAGCGGTATGGCATTCTCTTTAATTTCAAATGAGTGAAAAGCCATACCGCACTCCGAAAAAGGGGCAGAAGCCCCTTAAACCCCAATGAGAGAACACTTGCTGCCTATCGCGCATCTTTAAATTATTTTTATCATGGGATTGCCCTGAGGGTAGATATACCGAATAGTATCCCTTTATTAACAAATCTGGATTTTGTACACTGAACTTAAAATAAAGATGAGATCATGGAACCAAAAAAATTTGATATTGTTGTCATCGGCGGGGGACCAGGCGGCTATCCTGCTGCTATTAAAGCGGCGCAGAATGGCAAAACCGTTGCCTTAATCGAAGCCAAAGAGCTCGGCGGCACTTGTTTAAACCGCGGATGCATTCCCTCCAAAACCCTGATTGCCAGCGCTGAAGCTTTGCAGCGCACCCAAGAGGCTGAAGAATTCGGCATCATCGTCGGCAAGATCTCCTTCGACTACAGCAAAATGGTTTCCCGCAAAGACCAGATTGTGACAAACCTCCGCAAAAGCTTGGAAGGCTTGATCGCTGCTAATAAGATCACGCTATTTAGGGGCTTTGGAAAGTTCACCTCTCCAAAAGAGATCAAAGTCACGGGAACAGATAATGCCATCATCTGCGCTGATAAAGTCATCATCGCGACAGGATCAGAGCCGCGCAGCGTCAAAGGCTTTCCTATCGACAACAAGCGCATTCATGATTCGACTTCGATGCTTGAGTTAAAGGAACTGCCTGCCAAGCTCGTCATTGTTGGCGGAGGAGTCATTGGATGCGAATTTGCCTCGCTCTATAACGCCTTGGGCGTTGAAGTGACCATTTTGGAAATGATGCCGGCAATTATTCCGATGGAATCGCCTGCCGTATCCAATGCACTCACTAAAGCTTTTAAGAAAAAAGGGATTAAAATCGAAACCAATGCCCTTGTTGAAGTCGTTGATCTCACGGATAAAGGCATCATTGTCACCTTAGCCGGCAGCAAAAAAATAGAAGCGGACATGGCCTTAGTCGCTGTTGGCAGAGTGCTAAACACCTCGAGCATTGGCCTTGATAAAGCCGGCATTGCTGTGCAAGACAATGGCCTCATCGCCGTCAACGATAAGATGGAGACTCCTGTTCGCGACATCTACGCTGTTGGAGACATCGCCTCCAAATGGTGGCTGGCGCATGTGGCTTCACATCAGGGAATCATTGCCGCTGAAAATGCCTGCGGCCACACTGCCTGCATCGATTACAATGCCGTCCCCAATGTCATCTTCACCAATCCGGAAGTGGCTTCTGTGGGATTGTCTTTGGAAAAGGCTTTGGAGAATGGCTACCAAGCCACTCTTGGATCATTTCCATTTCAGGCCCTAGGCAAGTCGCAAGCGGCTTTTCAAACGGAGGGTTTTGCTCAAGTCGTCATCGACCGCAAAACCGGACAAATTCTTGGAGCTCAAGTCGTGGGACATGAGGCCTCGGCTTTAATTGCAGAAATGGCCGTGGCTGTGGCTAATGAATTGACCGTAGAATGCATCACCGAGACAATTCATGCTCATCCAACCATTGCCGAGGTTTGGCTCGAAGCTGCCTTAGTGGCCAACGACACACCCTTGCATCTTCCTCCGAAAAAAACTAAAAAAGATTGAAGATATGGCAGAAGCGGATCTTTTCGATACACGCCCGCAGGTCAAAAAAACGCGATTGAATGTCCTTCCCGTCAATCCCGAAGCTGCAGACCCTGATAAGGCTGTAGGACCTGGCCGCTTTCCCTCTTGGCTGCATCGCAAGCTTCCAAAGGGATCCGATCTTAAGGAAACCGGAAAAATCATCGATGAAAACCGCCTTCATACTGTCTGTGAAGAGGCTAAGTGTCCGAATTTATTAGAATGCTGGTCTAAAAAAACCGCGACTTTCTTGATCATGGGCAAAGCCTGCACGCGCAATTGCGGCTTTTGCAGCATCGACTTCGACAAAGCACCAAAGGCTCTTGAGGGCGACGAGCCTATGCGCGTAGCCGACTCCGTAAAAAAACTAGGATTGAAGCACGTCGTGATCACTATGGTAGCGCGCGATGACTTAGCCGATGGTGGCGCCAGCCACTTAGCTTCCGTCATCGAAACAGTGCGCAAAGAAGCCGGCGAGGTCACTGTCGAGGTGTTGACTTCCGATTTCAATGGCTCCGAACACTCCCTTGATATCGTCATTGCAGCCCAGCCTGAGATCTTTAATCACAATATCGAAACAGTGCGCGAGCTTACTCCACGTGTGCGCCACAAAGCCACTTACGATAAAACATTGTCACTGCTTGCCTACGTGCGCAAACATCCTGCCGCATCCAATCTTATGGTCAAGTCCGGAATAATGGTGGGTCTTGGTGAAACTGATGATCAAGTTAAACAAACGATTCGCGATCTGCATGAAAATGGCTGCGAAATCATCACCATCGGGCAATACCTGCAGCCTGACCGCACCAAACTCAGAGTCAAAGCTTTTATCTCTCCGGACCAATTTAAAGCTTATGAAGAGTTCGGATATTCCCTTGGTGTCAAGTATATGTATTGCGGCCCTTTTGTGCGTTCAAGTTACAATGCCAATCTCGTCATCAAACAAGCCAAGAATCAAATCAAAACCATCCAAAGCAGTTAATACTATGCTAGAAAATGAAAACCAAGCAGAACAATATCCTATAGCCGATGCCACCAATGTCGCCATTTTGATGCATCGCGATGCCCACTTCGGGGGCAGCTTCGATATTATGCTGGAGTATTACCAAAAGGATGGAAAAGGCGTCTCTTCCGACTTCAGCATCGACCAGATTTACGCCCTGGCTCAAATGGAAAAAAACATGCACCAGAACCTAGCCCCTCTTCTTTTATCAGGCCCTGATGCTGAAAAAGTGGCTAAAGTCAAAGAGGTCTATAAAAATTTACGCTCCCTTTATGAAGTTGAAGATCCTAAAAATAAGTATCCACGTCTTATTGCCGATCTGATTCTTTCTGAAGAAGAGGTACCGGAAAAAGAGATTGAAGCTATCGTTGCTGAAAAAGGATTCATTGTTCGGGCTTTGCTTGAGCTTTTGCGTTCAGAAGACTTTCACGACCCACTTTTTCCTGGATACGGCTCTGCACCAAGCTATGCCATTCAATGCTTGGGGAAAATCGGGGACAAAAGGGCGATTATTTCTCTCTTTGAAGCCATTGGCGAAGAGGATTTTTTTAGTGAAGATGTCGTTATAGATGCTTTATATGGCATCGGAGAGCCTGCTAAAGCGTTTCTATTAAAAGTTCTGCATGGACGTCCCTTAAATCTGGACAATGAACGCGCAGCGATCGCCTTAGTAGCTTTTAAAGATGACCCGGAAGTTGCTTCTGAATGTTTCAAGATGCTAAAAGACCGGGAAGTGAGAAAACAGATCCCACTAGCCACTTTTCTTGCCTTAGCTTGCGAAGGGCTTCAATCCCCTTCCGAACGTCAAAGCTTTGTAGAGTTAGCAAGCGATGTTGCGACCCCAAAAATCCTGCATCAAGATATCAAAGCGATTGCACAGCATTGGCTGCATCATCAGTAGCAATGATGATGGAGTTTGTTTTCCATTTCCCTGCTCTAAAGCGCCATAAATAGATGACTGAAGCGCAGGCTCCATAAAATATGCAAAAGAAACTCGCCACTTCAACAGGGGCTTGTCCATGCACGACGAAAACGTAAACAGGCAAGACCAAAAAGGCCCATACTGAAAGGGTGCCGGCAGTGAGAAGAAACACAGTATCTCCTGCTGCAGTCAAGATACCCGCAAGCAGAAGACGCAATCCCTCGAAGAGCAAGGAGATTAAAATAAAAAAGATGCAGATGAATAGGGAATCATAGAGTTCGAAAGCTTTTTCTTCCGGAAGAAAGAGAAGGACAAGTTGTTCCGACGCCAGAAAAAAAAGTCCAACAAGCGCGAAGAAGAAAATCAGATGAAGGCGGGCACCGGCTGCAAGTACGTCTTTGATGATGTTAGTGCGCTTTCCCCCGATGAGGTTTCCAGCTATTGCAGTGGATGCCTTGTTGATGCCTTCGGCAAAGAAATAAAATAGAATAGCAATGCTTTGGCAGATGCCTACAATGGTGATGTATGTGTCGCCGACAAGTGTCATCATCCAATAAAAAGAAGCCCATCCTAAGCTTTCACAAGATACAAAAACCGCTCCGGGAAGGCCTACGCGGATGCACTGCAAAAAAGGCTTATAGCGAAAATGATAATTTGCCGTTCCATGGTTTTCGCGGTTTTCTTTGCGTAAAAAAATGTAACCCAGCACAGCCGACTGGAAGATGCCGCTTCCGCTTGTTGCAATAGCTGCGCCTGCAATGCCTAAAGAGGGAACCCAGCCTTCAATCCCATAAATAAGAATGACATCTAAGACGGCATTGATAAAGTTGGCTATGATGGCCAATATGGTAATGATGCGCGTTTTGCCTTGTCCTACAAAAAAGCCGCATAGGGCTGTGTATAAGGGAAAGCTTGGACCAAACAACATCATCCAAGAAAAATAACTTCGCTCCATCTCATAATCGGGCGATGAACCATAAAACCACTTATCTCCCCACATTGCCAGCGGCAAGAAGCATAGAACCGAAGCTAAGGCCAGCCAGATCATCTGCCAGACGGGTTCGCCAAACTTATGTTTTTGATCAGCTCCATTGTACTGCGCGACAAAAACCTCAGCTATGCTGCACATCACCATCCAGCCGAAATAAAATCCCCACCCTAAAGTCGTCGCATTGACAGCGGCATTTAAGGCATCTGTAGAGTAACGTGCGAGCAAAAGGCGATCGACAAAGAGCATAAACATCACAGAAAATGAAGAAAGCATGAGAGGAAATCCCAGACTCCAGAGCTCGCGGATGCTGCCTTCTCGATGTTTTGTGAGTGCCATAGTATTTAATAATAAAAAATAATCTTGATAAAGATTAACAGGTTTGCACTTTTAAAGTCATTATAAATTAATTTGATTGTAAAAAAAAGCTTCTGTTTTTAGTGAATATGCTAAAATTGCTTACTGTTATTTTTAAGTTTTTTTATTTATAAAAGCAATTCTATAGCTGAAAAAATACGGTTAAGATCTGTGGACTTATCCGGAAGCGACCCTTAAGCAATTATAGTCTATAGCAAAAATCGATAGGTGTGCTAGTATCCAATTAATTAAAAGAATAACAGTTTATAGCAAGAGACTGAGTTATGCAAAATCAGAGTGTTCAAAGCCGCAAATCGCCCTTTGCAAAAATATTTTATTATCTTTTTCTACTTGGTTTTTGCCTTCCTTTCCTTACAAGCTGTGAAAGTCAAAAAACAATTGTCAATGGCGTCGATGAAAGAGAAGCCAACGAAATCCTCGTCTTTTTGGCGACTAAGGGCATTGACGCAACAAAGGTACAGGAGCCGACCGGCGGCGGCGGCGGAGCTAAACTTGTTCTTTGGGATATCAGCGTTCCATCCACTCAAGGGATAGAGGCGATGGCTCTGCTTAATCAGCAAGGCCTGCCAAGGCGCCGAGGGGATAACCTTCTGAATATCTTTTCAAACACCGGATTAGTTCCTTCAGAAATGTCGGAGCAGATCAAATATCAAGCGGGTCTTGCTGAACAAATTGCCAGTGTCATTAGAAAAATTGACGGTGTCCTAGATGCCGAAGTGCAGATCTCCTTTCCAAAAGAAAATATCCTGAATCCCAATGCGGTTAAAGAGCCGATCACTGCATCTGTTTATGTCAAGCACTCAGGCGTTTTGGATGATCCTAACTCCCATTTAGTTACCAAAATCAAACGATTAGTCGCCGCTAGCGTTCCCGCACTGGACTATAATAACGTCACCGTCATTGGCGACCGAGCCAGGATGAATGAAATTCTTCAGGGACAGGGTTCTATACATGAAGAAGAAAAACAATATGTCAACATTTGGTACATGACCATCGCCAAAGATTCTGTCACCCGATTTAGGATGGTGTTTTTCACTTTCTGTATTGTCATTTTGCTTTTACTGCTTACTTTTATTTGGATTGGCTGGAAAATCTATCCTCTCCTTAAGGGACATGGCGGAATAAAACAATTATTTCACATTCATCCTATAGAGGTAAAGCCGACCCCACCGGTTGAAGCTGTAGTAGAGAAAAAGCCGGAACCCGAAAAAAAAGGGGAGAAGCAACCTGATGATCAAGGGCTTGTAGACAAAGATCTTGATGAATCTTGATGGCAATAAAGTACTAGCAAGCGAAGCTAACGCGGTTTTAACCGGCGCTAGCATACCGCAATTGGATTTAAGGGAAGAGTCGCATGCAAGCAAAAAAATGGGTCATGCTGCGGGTTTTGTTAAACCGCTTTCATCCAGATGATGCCCAAGCGTTTCTTAAGGGGCTGCCTCAGGAAACAATTAAAGCAGTCTTGGGTCAAGCCGTACAGTCAAAAGATACTTTACCGATTTTTACGTTCGCTGAAGAAGTCATCAAAAAAATTCATTACTCTTGGCTTATTCCTTGCCTAAAAAATTTGCCTTTGGAGTTGCGGCCCATGGTTATGTGTTCACTGCCTCAAGCTCAAGCGCTGCGGCTCAGCAAATTTACAGGCTTATCGATACCCAAAGTTACTCTCACTCCTTTAGGAAAACAGTTTCTGTTTAACTTATTTTACAAGCAGGTGCCTACTCAAGATGTTCTTCCTTTTGAATATTTGCCGGCATCAAATCTAAATACATTGACGACTTTTACAAAAAATGAACTTGTAGAAGCCATTGACCTATTAGGGATTTTTGATTTGGCTGAAGAAATTCGCTATATTGTTGATAAAAACACCTTGAAATATCTCTATGGATGCTTAGACACAAAAAAACAGCAATTTTTACGGATATGTTTGCACCAAAAAGAAAAAGTCATTGCTCCTAGGCTAAAATTAGATAATTGGCATGGCGACTGCGCCAAGCTGAAGGTTCAATTGCACCAGCGCGGCCTGGTCAGACTAAGCAAAGCTCTCTGTGGACAGCATACGAGTTTACTGTGGTATGTTACTCATATCCTGGATACCGGCCGCGGTGAGATCATCTCAAAGCATTATCGCGTTGAAGAGATCAAGGGAGTGACCCAAGCGCTCGTCTTGCAAGTAATCAATACAATCAATTTTCTCAACAAAAAGAGCGGTTCGTGAGTAAGAAATTTTTCTCTTTGATTCATGGCGAAACAGTTCATATAGCACCAAAAACCAAGGTCATCAAGGCGGATGCTTTCTCTAAAATGGTCGATGCTGATGATGTGCTAAAATCAGTCCAAGAAGACGCCAAACGCTATCGCCTTGAAGTCAGCCAGGAATGTGAAAAACTCAAAGAGCAGGCGCAAAAAGAGGGGTTCGAAGAGGGCTTCAAAAAGTGGGCAGAACATGTCGCTAAGCTGGAAGAAGAGATCGTCAAAGTGCGCAAAGACATGGAAAAAGTTGTCGTTCCTATTGCTTTGAAAGCGGCAAAGAAGATCTTAGGAAGAGAACTTGAACTTTCTGAAACAGCTATTGTGGATATTGTCTCTAATTCTTTAAAGTCGGTGGCACAGCATAAAAAAATTACTATTTATGTTAACAGAAAAGATCTAAATGCACTTGAAGCCAACCGCCCACGCCTAAAAGAAATATTTGAAAGCTTAGAAGCACTTTCCTTGCGTGAACGCGCAGACATCCAGTCAGGCGGTTGTGTTATTGAAACTGAAGGGGGGATTATTAATGCACAGCTCGATAACCAGTGGCGTGTATTAGAAAACGCTTTTATCACCCTCATGAAACATAAGAGCAACATAAGCGAGACATCCTCATAGGAAGAAGGACGATACAATGAACTTTTCGCAACTTTTGTCGTTAAAACCTTTATTATGCATGTTTGCATTAATGGGGATGTTATGGATTCTTCCACAGCCCTTGCAGGCGCAACAGCAGTCGCGCAGTACCACATCGGTCATACCCGGCCCTCCCTCAGCAGGTCCTAGTACGGGTGTGCAAAAAACAGTGCAGGAACTGGAAACCTACAAACGGCCTTCCCTAATCACTCAGGGCGCTGTTCTCGTCCTCCTCTCTATGCTGCCTTTCATTGTGATGATATTGACATCATTTCTTAAAATCGTCGTGGTTCTGTCTTTGCTGCGTAACGCCTTAGGCGTCCAACAGGCTCCCCCTAACCAGATCATCAACGGCGTAGCTTTTATGCTAAGCCTCTTTGTCATGTACCCGACTGCGTTGCAGATGTATGATATTGGCTCCAAAGTTGTAAATGAAAAGAAGGCTCCAGATTCCATTCTGTCCGCTGAGTCTTCCCAATATCTTCTCGATATCGCCGACAAAACAAAAGAGCCTTTAAGAGATTTTTTGAAGAGAAATTCCTCCGTGCAGCACCAAGCCCTATTCTATCGGATAGCTTACCGCGTTTTACCAGAGGATTATCGCTCCACCCTAAAACCGGATGACTTCATGATCGTCGTGCCGGCATATATCACCAGCCAGCTGAAAGACGCTTTTGAAATCGGTGTTTTAATTTATATTCCTTTCTTCGTAATCGACCTCGTAACCTCAAACGTTTTGCTGGCGATGGGGATGATGATGCTTTCCCCTGTGACGATCTCAATGCCATTAAAACTATTTCTATTGGTCATGTTGGATGGATGGACTCTCCTCATCGAGGGTCTCGTCAATACGTTTCGATAACTATAAAAATGGCTATAAAAGGAAAACAAAATGTTTCAAACACAAGTTGTCCAGCTTGCTTATCAAGGGCTTTTGTTAATCCTTATTTTGTCTGCCCCTCCCATTTTGGTTAGCATGTTCTTTGGGATCATCGTCGCAATATTTCAAGCGGCAACACAAATTCAAGAGCAGACGTTATCGTTCACTATCAAACTTGTTGCGGTGACTTTGACTTTGATGTTTTTAGGCAGCTGGCTAGGAGCTCAAATCATGGCCTTTGCATTGAATATCTTCTCACACTTTCCTCAGTGGAGCCTTAATGGTAGCTGAAGCTATTACCAACGATAGTTACGCTTACGTCTTCTTAAACAGCGTCTTAAGCCAAGGCAACCCCGTAGCTGCCCTTTCCCTGCTGTTTTTATTCCTAGCCCGCTTTCTGCCGATTATCGCTCTATCGCCCTTCTTCGGCGCCCGCGTGCTTCCCCACCCCGTTAAAGTGACTTTTGCCCTCTCCCTATTCGTCATCTTTCTGCCTCATCTGCTCCTTCTAACGACAAAACCACTGGTTTTTGATTACACGCTGATCCTTTTAATGTTTAAGGAGATGTTCGTAGGATTTACTTTGGGATTTGTGATGAGTATGCCTTTTATCATCGTGCAGAATGCCGGGATCATCATCGATCACCAACGCGGCGGCGCTAGCTTAATGATCAACGACCCTACCATTCAGAACCAGTCCTCCCCTCTTGGAACGATCTTTAACTTTGTTTTGATCTTCATTTTTTTCTATTTGGATGGCCCTTTTCTGTTTATTGATGCGGTCATCACTTCGTATGAAATCATTCCACCCGATCAATTCATCAATCCACGCTTCTTTGAACGCCACTCTCCTTTTTGGGAGATGCAGATCGAACTCTTCAATAAAATCATGATCATCTCGATTCAATTCGCCACGCCCGCTCTTTTGGCTATTTTGATGACAGACGTCTTCCTCGGCATCGCCAACCGATTAGCTCCTCAAGTCCAGATTACCTTCTTGGGGATGCCCTTAAAGTCCCTCTTAGGACTTGCTGTGATCTGCCTGGGATGGAAACTCGTCGTCACAGAATATGCCAAACAGGCCTACTATTGGCTCAATCAAGTCAACGAAATGATCGGCATGTTCAAGCCCCCTAAAGCTTAAGTCTTTGCAAGAATATTCAAGGCAAAGGCGCAAAGACTCAAAGAAAGAAAAAGAAGAATTTTATTAGTTGATTAATGTAATTATTAATCGTTTAATTAATAAACAAACACTTTTAAAATAAATTTAACACTGTTACTATAGAAATAAAGGTTTTTATGAAAGAAATAAGCAATTTCAACAAAATTGAGTTCAAAAGCTGGAAGGAGATCCGCTATGAAGGCAAAGAAGTAAGTCGTTGGTGGGGAAAAACTTACTTTCATTACGACAAAGCGAAAGGAAAACTTTTCACAGAAACTTTTTCTCCCATTGGCCGCATTTTGCATCGCTTTTTCGGCTACAAAAAAGAATTTAACAAAGCCAATTTATGGGGCTATCTCGCGGATAAAAAAATTGTGAAAGGAGAATGCCCAAAAGATCAATTTCGCGAAGTCGTTGGAAAAACCCTCGGAAGTCATCTGATTCCCGCAAAGCAAAAAGAAGATTTCTTTACCGACCTTCAAATTGGAGTTTCTTCTGATAAATTAATCGAGTTTCTAAAAAAAATTCCCGATGTTAATGGCTTAAAAAATGAGGGTGGTCGAAGCGTTTTATGGATGGCGGTGTTTTTTGGGCGGGCAAAAGTTGTGGAGTATCTTCTCCAAAGAAATGTGGATGTCAACGCCGATAAGGAATATAGCGCTTTGCGGGCAGCAGTGAATCGTCAAAAAGATGAAGTCGCTTTAGATGTACTTGAAAGTGGCGGCAATGTCGACGACAATGAAAAAATTGTTTTAGCGCTCCTTGAAAAGGGAGCGGATGTCAACGCCAAGGACAGCTTGGGAAGTACAGTCCTTCACGCTGCAATAGCAAATTTAGGCAACGAGGATTTGGAAACAGAAAAGCAATCGATTAATATCCTTGAGGCCATTCTTAAGAGAAATCCCGAGGTCAATGTCGGAGGCCATCATGGTGATTCACCCTTATATCGTGCCTGTGAAAAAGGAAATCTTGATGCAGTTAAGATGCTTATAACTCAAGGGGCCGAGGTTAATTTTTACGGAAAAGGCGGCAAACCGCCTATTTATGGAGCCATTCAAAGGCAAAATTTTGAAGTCGCCCGTTTTCTCATTGAACAAGGAGCCCAAGTTAATTTTCCCGAAGCAAAAGAGCTTGGATGGCTGACTTCTTCTCCTTTACCACTTGCCCTTGAGCGCAAAGCTCCTTTAGATCTTATTAAGTTGCTTGTTGAAAAAGGAGCCGATGTTAAAGAGCTGATGCATGACGACTCTTTATTGCATATTGCTGCAAAATATTGTGATAAGGAGTGTGTTGAGTACTTGGTCAATCAAGGCTTAGATGTTAATGCTCGTGATAGCAACGGGCAAACACCCCTTTACCATGCGATTGGCAAGAGCGAAGTAGCAGAGCTATTGTTAAAGCATCATGCCGACGTAAATATTACCCCAAAAGTGGAAGGATTTTGGAGTGCCAGAAGCCCTTTTTCACTTCTTCATCTTGTGGCTTTAATTCGGGACAAAGAGATTATAAAAACAGCAACATTGTTGCTGGACCATGGAGCTGATTTTGAAAAGAGAGATCCCGTAGGACAAACGCCACTCTTTCTTGCCGCAAGTGAAGGAAATACAGAAGTTGTTAAGTTATTCTTAGCAAGAGGAGCAAATCCAAATACTCCCAATAATGAAGGTAAAACCCCTCTCCAGATTGCAAGAGAACATGATTCCCTAGAAATCATTGAATTGCTCGAATCCCAAAATACAAAATAAATTTTGGGATTTCAAATCATTTATAAATAAATACTTGTGTTAGCTTAACGCATATGTGCTACGACACATACGCGTCAAGTTCCTAGCATCAACCACGACTCGATTCTGACACCGCTTCGCGACTTAGAAACCGCAAAATGGTAAGTTGCCGAGGCGCCTGCAA
>JABDEI010000061.1 GCA_013287145.1 Chlamydiota bacterium | reverse complement strand
CAGTTAGACGATCAGGTGTGTTAACCTGCCCATTTGTTGCCAAGCGCCTTTGAATTCATCGATTTCTGCGATAAGATTTAACATTTTGGGAGTGATAATTAAAGAATCTAATGAAATCATATCCACAAAAATACCCGTAAATACCAAAAAGAAAAACGTCACAAAAAAGTTTGAAATGTTTGAATTAAAAGAGCTTTAAAGCAATTTCGAGCCTCTTGTAGCTGCTTGGAGGTGCATTCCTTCCCTAACAAACACTGACTATTTTGCTGCATTGCCGGCACAATATCACAAGAAAGCATCATTTCATTAAGATAATGATCTGAGGGCAAGCCTAAAGCAATCGTCCCCTGGTGCAGCAATCCATGCTTAGTTCGTCTTTGCGCTGCACCTCCGACTTTGAATCCATCGATAACGATGTCGAATTTGGTAGGCTGTGCCATGCAAAAATTAGTGCAAGCTCGACTTTTGCAAACTGCTTCATCCCCCAATAAGACAGGTTTTAAGTCACTAGAAAAAGCTTCAATAGCGCGCATGGCGATGCCATTGACATAAGCATAATTATCGAGAGTATTCAGCGAAAAGCCCTGGTGCGCTGCAGGAATCAGCACGGAAAAAGCAAAGTCCCACAAATGAAAAATAATTCCTCCGCCTGTTGGCCGTCTAGCCAATTGGAGCTGATGTTTTTGAACACTTTTTGGGTTAAGATGATGATCTGGATTTAAAAAATAGCCGTAGGTTGCAGAGGGGCCTTTCCATTCATAAAGATGCAAAAGAGGTTGAGAGCTAAAAGCTTGTTCATTGAGCAAAGCCACATCGATGGCCATATTTTGCTCGGCATCGCCAACGCCTGTGTCAAGAATCTTCCACTTCACGATTTCTTGCTTTCAATTTTATGTCTTAACAACACCGATGTCAGCCAATTAGCCTCTGCAATTTTAAATAAACCTGTGTATGTGTATTCGACGTCAAGTTGATAGATAAGGGCATGATGGCGGTTCCAAGTGGCATTGCCCTTAAGAGCGCCCATAAGGGTAAATTCAATTGGTTCCACTGTCCCATTAGCAAGAGGGTGCTTTAATTGAATGGTTTGTTTGTCCATTTTTCCGGCGATGGAGGCCCGCACTTCTTGATCATTAAGAGATGTGATCTCGTAGTTGATGATAGGAGCTTCTGAAGAGAGCGGATGGATAGGTCCGCGCTGCTGAATTTGCAAGCCGACAGCGAGGTCTTTGTCTGCAAAAGCAAAAAGATGCTGAAAGAGCTCTTGTAAAAGACTTTCTGGGCGAAATTCCTGAAGCATGGGCAATTCTCGTAGAATCTGCTGAAGTTCTTCAGGATGATTTTGCAATTCAAAATTTTTTCCAAAGCGCAGTTCAATAGGCCTATCGACGATTCGAGCTAATTGAGCCAGCTCAAGGGCCGATTTAGGATCTTTGACATCGAATTTTACTTCTTCGTTATTGGACTTAAGATTGATTTTAAGATCTTTAAGAACAAACTTCAATGTTAAGGGCGGTTGAGTCATCGGAATGCCCGATTGCTCCCCCACGATGCTCAAAGTAGCCGTTAAGGTTTGATTGGCATTGGCATTGAGTTTTAATCCCGGTAAACTTTGGGTCAGTTCTAGAGTCAGTTCACTGGTTTGAATAATTGGAATATTGGGAAGGTATTCGAGGCGAGGAGAGGGAGTCTCCGCCAACAAAGGTGCAGCCAAAAAGCACAAGAGCGCAATGAATAAATTTTTCATGGATAGGCAATTGGGTGATGTTTGTCTACGAGCTTATCTCCAACCCTATAGCCAAATGTTTTTAAATGATAGGGCTGAGGATCGTTTTCGTTCATTACATATACAGCATGGGCTTGGGTATAGACAATTAAAAAATAGCTTTGCCCTTTTCTCTTTTCCAATTCACTAAAGTTGATGGGGAGATTGGGATGGAAAAACACAGCATTTCCCGCTTTTTCAGAAAAGATGTTAAATTCTTTTTCTATAGGGCTATCCTCTTGTTTTTCTTGATCTGTGAGACAAAGCATAACACCGCAAACAATCCTTTCTAAGCTGCTGATGGCGTTAAGACTCAAAGTTTGTTTACATAAAGTCTTATAAGAATCAGATAGAAATGCTTGACCGAGCGACGGGATAAAGGCTGGAAAATATTGATCATAGCCTAGACGTAAGGGCTTGCATTCCATCAAATTAGAGACAATTTCGGATAACTGATGCATCTCTAATTTTTTCAAAATGGGCTCGGAGCGCCAAAGATCCCTTCCTTCTTTAAACAATTGATTTGTAGAAGGCTTCACTTTAGTCTTCATTTGCGAAAGACGCTTAGTCAAGGCCTCTTCAATGGCCTTTGCAATTTCAGTGATCTGTTTTTGATTTAAAAACCCCTCAAACTCAATCGCTTGATGTTTGCGAAAAAAATCGCGATGATCGCTTGCTATAGCAAATTTCATAAGCCTCAAAAAAAGCAGTTTAATTAGTTGTAGAGTGAAACAATTGTAACAGTAGAATGGCGCCAGCGCTAGCTTTTTCTTCTCCGATCTTGAATTGCTAGCTGAAAAAAAGCCCAATCGATACACTGCATAGGCATGAATGCTATTGAACAAATCATGCAAAATGCTCTTTCTATCGAAACACAGCTTGGCTACGCTTTTCAAGACCGCAGCCTCTTGGCTTTAGCCTTCGTTCATCGCTCCTTCGTCAATGAAAACCGCGAAATCACACAACACAATGAACGCCTGGAATTTTTAGGCGACTCGGTCTTGGGCCTGCTCATCTCCGAATACCTTTATCGCTATCTGCCATCCACTCCCGAGGGAGAGCTCTCCTATCTGCGTTCGCGCCTCGTTGAAGCCAGCTCTTGCGTGACCTATGTCCAAAAATTTGACTTAGGCAAACACCTTCTTTTAGGCAAAGGCGAACGCATGAATGACGGACGCGGCCGTGAATCGATCCTTGCCGACCTCTTTGAAGCCATCATCGGGGCCATTTATCTCGATGGCGGCCCTGAAGCTGCTAAACGCTTTCTCTTTAAAAACTTTTCTTCAGAAATTGATGCTATTCTCAAAACGCCGTTGCGCAATTGGAAAGCCCTTCTGCAAGATTATTGTCAAAAAAAATACCAGCAGCCTCCTATTTACAGCGTATTGAGCGAAATAGGTCCCGACCACAGCAAAATGTTTAAAATTTCAGTGATCATTAACGGCCAAGAAGTGGGCACGGGCGAAGGCTCCTCAAAAAAAGAAGCGCAGCAAGCTGCCGCTGCCGATGCCCTTTCGAAATTAAAGCAAGAATAGCCAGATGGTCACGAAACAAAAAAATGTTTGGTATTGCTCCGAATGCGGCCACAAACAGGTCAAATGGGCCGGACAATGCCCTCAATGCAGCCAATGGAATACTCTTCATGAAGAGGTTGAATTTGTCGGATCTCCGCGCTTTCAAGCACAAGCCACGACACAAAACCGCCCTTTGCGCTTAAAAGAGGTCTCCTTAGCAGAAACTCCGCGCATCCTCACCCACATGAGTGAATGCGACCGCCTCTTAGGCGGCGGCATCGTCCCGGGCTCCCTTTCTTTGGTGGGCGGCGATCCAGGGATCGGAAAATCAACTTTGATGCTGCAACTTTCTAATGCCCTCGCCAAACAAGGGCTGATTGTCCTCTATGTGTGCGGAGAGGAGTCTGTCGAACAAACTTCCCTGCGTGCACAACGCCTCGGCATCGATACCGATAACTTACTTCTTCTCAATGAGACCAATTTCGGCGCTATCAAACTGCATATCGAACAAGCAAATCCCGATATCATCGTCGTCGACTCCATTCAAATCGTCTATAAGAGCGAAATCTCTTCAGCTCCGGGTTCTGTCTCCCAAGTGCGCGAAACAGCCACCGAATTTATGCACATCGCCAAAGGACGCGGCATCACCACCTTCTTAATCGGCCATGTAACCAAATCAGGCGAAATCGCAGGTCCCCGCGTCTTAGAGCACCTTGTCGACACCGTACTTTATTTCGAAGGCGACAAACAACACAACTACCGCATGATTCGCGTGGTCAAAAATCGCTTTGGTCCCACCGATGAGATCGCCGTCTTTCAAATGCAGACGCATGGCCTGGCCGAAGTGACCAACCCGTCTCAAATTTTCCTTGAAGAGCGCATCAAAGGCGTCATTGGCTCCGTTGTCATCCCGACATTAGAGGGTTCCAGAACAATCTTAGTCGAAGCTCAAGCCCTCGTCACCGATACGGTCTTTCCCACACCATCGCGCCGCTGCACAGGCTTAGATCAAAATCGCCTAGCTCTTCTCTTAGCTGTTCTTGAAAAACGCATGGGATATCAGCTGCATCGCTGCGATGTCTTCGTCTCCATTGCCGGCGGTTTACGCATCTTAGAGCCCGGCATCGATCTTGGCGTCCTCATCGCTGTCACATCATCGCTTTGCAACCGCACCATCGATCCTGAGACTACTATCGTCGGCGAAGTGGGCTTAGGAGGCGAAATCCGCAGCGTCCCCCGCATCGAAAGCCGCATCAAAGAAGCCATCCATATGGGTTTTCGGCGCTGTCTAATCCCCAAACGCAACTTGAAAAGCCTTCCAAGCGACATCCAAGCCAAAATCAGCATCACCGGCGTCGATAACGTCGAAGATGCCGTCAATGTCTTGATTCATTAAGTTTGGATGCACATAGCAAATTTTTATTATAGATAGATAGGTAGGTAGGTAAGAAAGAGAGTAAGGCTAGCAATTTGCCGCCTTACATCCTTCTAAACAAAGAGTTTGTCTTAGCAATCCTTTCAAATAGCCTATTTATAGGCTATCTTCTTCTAATTTTCGTCTTTTAGAGTCAGAGTTTCTTTGGAGAAGGAGTTTACATCCTTTTGAAACTCTTTCCATTCCCTTTGAATCAGCAATTTTTTCAAGATTTTCTATTTGATCGATTTGATCGAGTGAATATTCACCCAGTTTATGATTCAAAACCCATTCGCATAAATTAAATAATTCCTCACAACCATGATCTTTTGCAAGCGAGATCATTTCACTTATTTGCTCTTCTTTCATCTGAGATAAGCTTGGCAGAATGTCGCATCCATACAGATAATCAATGAATAGCTTAACGACATTTTTATCCTGGCATTCAAAATTTATTACTGATGAAGATTCTTTTATCAAATTTTCCATCGAATTTATCTTCGAACTCCGCGCGGCGAGAATAATACGATGGGCTGTGCCAATATCCTCACCATTGACTTGAATTTTTACATCATTATAACATTGCTCATTTCTAAAGTTTCGATAAAGGTTACTTTCTTTATTGAGTTCGTCATAAATTGGTTTGTTACAATACATTTTACCATAAACCTTTGTATTATCCCTCTCCCAAGAAATTTTCACCTCTTTGCCGGTTTCTCTAACATCTACATCGTAATAATCGCTAAGATAATTAAAAAAAACATAATGGCACTTTTCTAAATCTACTTTCCCAAAACGAATTTTGTTATTAAGCTCATTGTCAAAATCTTCAAAGATCTTGCTTATTGTTGACGCATCACATTCTGTTTGATGATTTAAAGCCATTTCTTGAATCTCTTCAAAAGCGTCTTGAGCGAATTCAGTAATGCACTTAGCAAACTTCCTTGAAATTTTATCATATGCCTCCATAGAAGAGTCGCATTGACCGTTTGCCTCATATACAGCAGAAAACTCCTTTTTTAGCCATTCCTGTCCATCATTCCCTAGTTCTTTATATAGACTCATCCCAGCATAAATGGAATATTCGATACCGCTCATTTTTTCACCTACGTTAAACATTAAAAAACAAATGCGACATGAGTCATAATAAAATCCTAAATAAATCAAAAGTAAAAAATATCCTCGCGGAAACACTTCTAAAAATGGCTGCCTTTTCAGTATAATGTTGGCAAAAAGACATCCCTCTAATAGGAGCCAAAATATGCAAACCCAACAAAAACAAGAAATGACGACAATTGCAGTTGGAGCAAGAAAATCGCCTCTTTCGCAGGCGCAAGCCAAAGAGGTTTATGAGGAACTTCGGCGATATCATCAAAACATAGAGTTTCGCATGGTTTTAGTAGATACACATGGAGATAAAGACCAAAAGACCTCATTGCGTACATTGGATAAGACAAATTTCTTCACCAAAGAGATCGATGAATTGTTATTAGCAGGAAAATGCGATGTAGGCATTCATTCAGCCAAAGATCTGCCAGAGCCTCTGCCCAAAGGTTTAATTTTGATTGCCTTAACTCATGGTGTTGATTCTTCCGATTCTCTGGTATTGCGAGAGGGCGAAACGCTCAAGACCTTAGCGCCATACGCAATCATAGCTACATCCTCAGAAAGGCGCGAGGAAACGGTTCGATCGTTGCGCGCAGACCTAAAATTTGTTGATTTGCGCGGGACGATAGGACAGCGTTTGTCCAAATTGGAGACGGGAGAAGCCGATGGCGTCGTCGTTGCCGAAGCTGCAATCATCCGGCTTGGTTTGGTGCATTTAAATCGAATTCGCTTACCAGGTGATACAGCTCATTTACAAGGCCAACTTGCGATCATAGCCCGTGACAATGATGTCGCTATGAAGGAGTTATTTAAATGCCTCGACAGTCGGATTGCAAAATATTAATTTTAACTAAAATTGACACTATCAAAAAAATATGCTATTATAAATTGATCTCAATGAGAGGCAGTTATGAATAATCAATTTAATTTAAATAATCAAAAGCCTGCTAATTTCGAAGCTAAAAGACAAATGGTGGATAAAGTCTTAAAACAAGAGACAAAGGTGCCGGAAAAAGAGAAAAAAGAGCTTCCTCGTCCCAAGCATCAAGAGCAACATCAAGTGGTTAACCCACAAAATCTTAATAAAAATATTAAGCACGAGAAAGACACTGCATCGGAAAAGACGATGCCTTCTCCAATGAAAAAACTACCTCGTGTAGAAAACAAACAAATTATCCATCATCAAAACCCCACATTTGCTGAGCTAAAAAATAAATACGAAAGGGAATTTCAAAAAGAGGGATCTCATTCTTCAAAAGAAAAAAATAAAGTGGTTGATTTAATAAAAAAGTACGATTCGAATCCTAAATCAGTAAAAAAAATCAAAGAAAAAAAATTGCCCCCAGCACCTGCAAATGTGAACAATGAAACAAATAGAGTTGAAGAGCAGGATGCAATTTTTGAAAAGTTTTTTCCGGGAATTATTGCGAAACTAAAAAAATATCGGGATAACGACGACGCTTTTGCACAAGCCATTGAAAATAATCAATTTACAGCTGATGAAATCGCTAAGTTTGCTCTGGTCGCCCTCACTAATCCCAACACTTATTCTAAGTGCTCGCAAGCAATGCAAAAACTCATCGGGTATGTAGAAAATCATTATCAAGACAACGCCATATCAAGAATGCCGATATTAGAATTGTACCATGACTCCACAGAAGCAATGCGCAAACTTTTCAAACATATCACCTTTAAGCTGGATTCCGGAGAGCAAATCCCTCTTCCTAAAATCGTGCTGCAACACATCTCCCCATTTTTTACAAAAATGTTTAAGGCTGACGATAATGAAAGTAGACAAACAGCGATCCCTTTAAAGGGGGTTTCTAAAGCACCTTTAATATACATTAAAGACATCATTGAACATGGTGGCATGGTCTCAAAAGTTTTGAAAGATAACCCCAAAAATGGAAACGAGATCCTTGAAAAGTTAACCGAGTGGCAGGTATCTGAAGATGTGATTATGAATTTAGGAAATGATTTTTCCTTTGATGAAAAGGACTTAAAAGAATTCCTCAAACAAGCTTACCAATCAAAAGATGCCTATTTGCGCAATGTCATTCTTCAAAATATCAGTAAGAATCGCTTTATCGTTAGTAATGATGAAATCATACTACCCACCGAAAAAGAACAAAATCATTTAATCGTCCAGGAATTCAATGACCTAGAATTCATCTTGCGAGATGAGGGACGTGAAAAGGAAAATATCTACCAAATCATTGAAAAAATTGTCGATTTTACCTCGGATGTCGGCATAGAAAGTCTTACACTTTACTGCGAAATTGAAATTACTCCAGAAAATGTTAAAAATATTTTAACAAGATGCAGTAATTTAAAGGATTTCATTATCAGCGGTTGCGATCCATCCTTTAAAACAGAGGAAATGGCTTTAAAAAAAGAAGCCGACAAAAAAAACATCAATTTAAAGTTTGTCTAAATCATTTCCTTTCAGTAATAATTTACTTACGACTAGTGTTAGGGGTATTTCTTTGGATTTGGAAAAAACTATTCTTTATGTGGGATTAAACGCGCCTAAAGACGAACGCATTCTGCATTGCCCTTTAATTAAAATTACTCCTCGACCACTTCATGAAGCAGAAATTCAGGCAGCTTATGCTGAGATTGAGAAATATTCGCACCTGATTTTTACCAGCAAAAGTGCAGTGAAAATTTTCTTTGATTATCTGGAACATCTGAAAAAAAAAGTCTCCAATAAAAAACTCATTGCTGTTGGCAAAGCCACAGCCCAAGCGATTGCATTAAGAGAGGCCCCGGTTTTTTTGACTGCTCAAGAAGAAACGGCCGAAGGCATTTTAACAGAACTTAATAAGCTATCCTTAAAACAAACCTATTTTTTCTGGCCCCATTCTGCTCTATCGCGCCCTTTGATAGCGGAATATTTTATCGCCAACAACATTAGATACAAAGAATGCATTTTTTATGACACAGATCCCATAACCCCTGCAATTTTGCCCGATCTTAACCAAATCAAAGAAATTATCTTCACAAGTCCATCAACGGTAGATGCTTTTATCAATGCCTATGGAAAGATCCCTTGGAAAAAAACATTAACAACCCTAGGACCGATCACAGAGACTCATCTTAAAAAATATAGCCATTCAAATCCTGCCTGATCCTGCAAATCCCATACGCATCAAGCTAAGAGCGAATCGGGCACGGGCACGCACACGGGCACGGGCACGAAAAATTTACGAATCTTCTTTCCATCGGTTGTACTTCTGTCTTTCATGCCCAAAATCCCCTCATTCGTGCCCGTGCCCGTGCCCGATTTTCTCTTAAGCTGATGCGTATGCCTGCAAATCCTGTTAAAACCCCGCCTTGCCAAAATAGCTGCAATCATCCAGAATAAAAAAAACAATCCACCTTAAAAAGGAGATAAAGTATGGACACAATGACCCATTCTCAGCAATATCAACTGCCTACTTTGCCTTATGATTTTGGCGACTTAGAACCTTATATCAGCGCTGAAATCATGTCGCTGCACTACAACAAACACCACCAAGCTTATGTCAATAACTTGAACAAAGCCCTAGAGCAATATGCCGATGCTGAACAAAAAAATGATCTGCCTGCTCAGATAGCCTTGCAAGCAGCTATTAAATTCAATGGCGGCGGTCATCTCAACCACAGCATTTTCTGGACAAACTTAGCACCAAAAAATCGCGGCGGCGGCACTCCTCCCGAAGGCGCCTTGGCCCAAGCGATTAATCAAGATTTTGGTTCCTTGCAAAACTTAACCGATCAATTGAGTGCTAAAGCGACCGCCATTCAAGGATCAGGCTGGGCCTGGCTTGGATTTAATAAAAACACAGGACGCCTTGAAATCGCCACTTGCGACAACCAAGATCCGCTAGCCATTAAAGGATTAATTCCTTTGCTTGGCATCGACGTTTGGGAACACGCTTATTATCTTCAATATAAAAATGTGCGCCCTGATTACGTCAAGGCCATCTGGAACATCATCAACTGGAAAAATGTAGCGGAGCGATATAAAACAGCTTCAGGCAAATAATTCTTCTCTCTTGAATGACTTCATTCCATGATGTGATCTTTCCCAGGCCAATCGGCCTGGGCATTTATACTGCAGCCGCCCTCAAACTTCGAATTTGGACCGCGCCAAAGCCCCGGGATTCGGCGATCGTAAATGGTTCAATATTAAAAATACGGCACCATTTACGATCGCCGAATCGCGGGAGCTTTCGCGTGGGTCCAAATCGAAGTTTGAGGCCGGCTGCAGTATATTTCATAATTAAATATATTATTATCTAAATCAATTCTTCATTAAAGATATGCAAAAGTTGCTGCGGGTTTATACCGCAAGCGGCACAAAACTTAACATTCTGCCCGCGTGCGGTATAATCTCAAGAAAGAATGATAAATGCGCGTGAATTGCCCTTCGCATATGCTAAGGCGTTATCCACTCCATCTTCGAACATACTATTAAAATTTTTCCGTTCAAATATTATAAATTCTTTACATTAAAATAAGAATTTTGATAGTGTGCCTCATTAATTAAATTTTTGAATATTACAAACACTTTTTTTGAGCTATTTTTCTTTAAAAAACTAAGTGGGTACATCTCATGTTAAAATTAAACAATCATTTATTCATTCGTGAAAATTACAAAATATTTTTTAATTTTCAAGCGGTTCTTTGTAAAGACTTTATCAATAATCGAATCGTAACTTTCATTGTCAATATCTTTGCGTCACTTCGATCTAAATTGGTAGAACCAAAAAAAGAGATTCTTAGCAAAACAATAGAACTAAGCGAAGAGAAGTTAAAAGCTTGGCAAGAAAGAAAAGAGAACATCGTTAATTTCACCAGCACTTTTAGCCCGTTATTGAAATTACCTAGGGAAATACAACATCAAATTTTTGAATATATTCCCGATACAGCCAAAGTATGCATAAATCTCTTCTCTCATTTGCTAATTCTTGAACAAGAAAAACAATTCTATAACCTTATGAAAACAAAATTAAGCACAGATACTTATCTAATTAATTTTTTTGAAAAGGCTGAACTAAAATTTCCCGACACTACGATGACATGCTATTTTCAACGCAGAAGGTGGATATCCAATCAGCTTATCAAAATAGCACAAGAATTCAATAAGGAAACACCTGGAGGATTTGTCGAAGCCCAACATCTTTCCCACCCTCTTAGTTTGGCTACCCTGAAACAACTTGCTAATCTTGCCCTTGAACGAGAAAAAAAACTATTGGCAGAGCACGAATCTTCGATGGAAAACCAACGTTGTCAATAAAGAGATTACTCTGAACTTAATGGAGGTGAAAGATGTCCACTGATCATTATCTCATGTTTGCTGACGGCAAGCTTGTCTCAGCAGTCAATAAAACCACTCCAGCTTCCGAGGCTGCCATATATATCCATTCCCAATACAGGGCAATGATATTGAGCTCTCCATTTCCCTGCCCAGGTGCCAAAACAACTTTTACACAGGGGACCTATCGGTTCGGGGTCTTTGACAAAATGGGCTCTAAGGAAACCGCGGAGGCTTTAGGACTTTCGTTGAGAAGTTTTCTTGAAGAACGTCCTTCTATGAACACAATGTTTACAGCTTTTGTCTCTTGTTACAAAGAGCCTCTCCCTATGAGCCATGAAGAGTTTGCTTATAACCTTTGGACGATGCTGCAAGAGCTGCATGCCGTGGACCTTTCGGCTTGGGATTCGACAACTTCTTCAGATCCTGAATCCCCTGATTTTGCCTTCAGCTTTGCAGGGCGTTCATATTTTATTGCAGGCATGCATTCCGGCAGTCCGCGCTTTGCCAGGCGTTTTGCTTGGCCTACATTGGTTTTCAATATGCATGAACAATTCCGTTATCTACGCTCTGAGGGCATTTTTGAAAAGTTTCGCGATCGCGTCCGCAAGCGTGACATCGCATTACAAGGATATGTCAATCCTATGTCAACGGACTTTGGTACGATATCTGAAGCAATTCAATACACAGGTAAAATTGAAAACGAAAATTGGAAATGTCCATTTAACCCGCATCAAGGAGAAAAATTATGAGATTTTATTTAACACATGAGGCGAACGCACTAGGCATTGCCTACCCAGTCATTGCTTTATATGAAAATGTAAGTCAAAAAAAAGAGGTTTCTAGCCTGTATGATCCTGCTATCAATGATGTCATGTCCCGAATTACAGATATTAAAACCAACATCCTTCCAACCAAAGAGGTGCAAGGCTTCCGCGAACTCATTAAAGGCTTAGGTTACTCTAAAGTAGAACCTGCTGGGGAACGGCTCTTGAATGGTTGTATCAGAAAAAAAGCATTTCCCAGATATGGCAATTTGGTAGACGCCTATAATATTGCGGGCTTAGAGTACGTCGCAGGGCTTGGTGTACATGATGCTGAAAAGCTTGCAGATGTAGAGCTCATTTTTAAAAGAGCACATGGAACTGAAAAGATGATTCCTTCTTTTGAAGAGAATGAAAAAATCGTTGCAAAAGGGGATTTTACCTACGGATTCAATAAGGATGGGGCATTCGTCCCTTTGGCGTGGCTCGGAAAAAAAGATGTTGACAATAGAGACTTTCAGCTTAAGCCAGAAACGAAATCTTTTATTCTTACAGCTATTGGCAATATGCATACTTCCCAAGAGCATAACATCAAAATTTGTGAGCGGACTTTTGAGCTTCTTAAAATAGGCTGCCCTGATGTCGTTATGAAGATCCTAATTCCTGAAAATATTAAAGATGAGCAAGAAATAAAAGAAAGGGAGGTCCTCACTGCCTCCAAAACTGAGGAGAAACTCCCATGACCTTAGAGGTGGCATTACCTAGAGAAAAAGTTAATAAGGGTTTTTGGACCGCGACGTTTCTTATTTCAGGAACGTGCATTGGGGGCGGCATGCTTGCCATGCCGGTTCAAACGGCAGAGTCTGGGTTTACAGTGACAGCGTTCGTTTTGATTTTAGGCTGGATGTTGATGACCTATACCGGACTCTGTCTGGTTGAAGCAACCTTATGGTTTAAAAAAAACAAACATTTCCCTTCAATGTCGGAAAATCTTTTAGGATTGCCTGGACGCATTATTGCGTCCATTGTCTATCTTATGATGAATTACCTTTCCTTGATCGCCTACACATCTGGGGGTGCCAAGTTATTAGATGCTTGGCTTAGTAGATATTTAGGAATATCGCTTGGCTATGAATTGAGTTGTATTCCTTATATCATCCTCTTTGGTGTTGTAGTGGCATCAGGAAGTATACTCGTTGGGCGCATTAATTCGATGTTAATGGTCGCCATGATTGCCACTTATTTCATTTTGGTTTTTTTCGGACTTCCTTTGATTCAATCCAAGTTCATTTTTTCCCCTTCTTCATGGGTACAAGGATGGGGAATTTTGTCAATGATTCTAGCCACCTATAGTTATCAGATGATTGTCCCAACGATCTGTTCTTATTTGCAATACGATGCTCAGCAATTGAGGAAAGCTGTAATATTAGGTACAACTATTCCCCTGGCTGTGTATTTCACATGGACAATGGTGGTCCATGGAGTCGTTCCTCTAGAAGGTGAATATGGCTTAAGAGAAGCGTTTGTAGAGGGTAATTCGGCAACAACTCCGCTTAGCTATCATCTGCAAAACCCTATCTTGGCGGGGCTGGCTGAATTTTTTGCCTTCTTTGCAGCGACAACTTCATTTTTGGGGCTATCATTAGCGCTTTTTAACTTCCTTGAAGATTTCTTCAAAGGATTTAATTGCACCCTGTCTAAAAGCAATATTATTCTGCTTACATTTATTCCCACCCTCATTCTCGCCATTCTTTTTCCGCGCGCTCTCGTTAAATTCTTGGACCTAAGCGGTGGGTTTGGCGATACGATTTTGTCATGTACGATCCCGA
>JABDEI010000060.1 GCA_013287145.1 Chlamydiota bacterium | reverse complement strand
ACGATGCCGATGGGATTGTCGATTTCGCAGAACATCTTAAAGAGGGTGCCGATGTTGCCGAAATGTACGGCGACACTATTTTTGAAGTATCTCTCACCCCCAATCTAGGTCATTGCGCGAACTTAATTGGAATTGCTAGAGAGCTATCTGCGCTCACAGGGCAAATTATTCATTATCCCCAGGCCACAGTCTCAGAAAATGCCCCTGACCCCATCGCGAAGTCTATTCAAGTAACTGTTATAGATTCCAAGGCCTGTCCGCGCTATGCCTGCCGCCTTATCAAAGACGTGACCATTGGTTCCTCTCCTGAATGGTTGATTAGGCATCTAGAGGCATCTGGAATACGTCCAATCAACAATATTGTCGACATCACAAATTTCGTCCTTTTGGAAATGGGCCATCCTCTGCATGCCTTCGACTATGACCTCTTAGAAGGAAATCAAATTATTGTGCGCTTAGCGACCGAAGGCGAAAGCCTTGTCACTTTGGATGGCAAAGAAAGAAATCTGGCAAAAACCGATCTTCTTATCTGCGACCAGATTAAACCCGTGGCAATAGCAGGGGTCATGGGGGGTCAGAACACAGAAATTAGCGAAAAAACTAAGAACGTTTTGATCGAAGCCGCCTATTTTGATCCGATCACTATTCGAAGAACGAGCAAACGCCTGGGGCTGCAAACCGATTCTTCTAAGCGTTTTGAGCGCGGCTGCGACCCTAACAATGTCATTAGAGCTTTAGATCGCGCTGCTATGTTGATGCAAGAAGTCGCGGGCGGCAGCGTTTGCGTGGGGATCATCGACAAAAAAACAGGGACTTTTCCTGAACAAAAAATTTCTTGTAGGTTGAGCAGGATTAATCACGTTTTGGGCTCTCAAATTAGCTACAGCGAAGTTGAAAATATTTTTCAGCGCTTAGGATTCCATTTCAGTACAGACAATCAAGACACCTTCCTCGTTCAAATACCCACATTCCGAGTCGACATTAGTGCTGAAGTTGACTTGATCGAAGAGGTAGCGCGCATTTACGGCTATGATAATTTGAGGCGTCAAGGCGTGCGCCATCGCACCTCTTTATTGCAGCATGCTCCTATTTTTGTCTTTGAACAAGAGGTCCGCAAACATCTCCTTGAAGAAGGACTGCAGGAATTTCTCACCTGCGATTTGATAGGACCTTCTATTGAAGCTATTGTCCAAGATGATGTTATGCCAAAAGAGGCGGTTGTACGTGTTCTGAATCCGACTTCAATTGAACAATCAACGCTGCGTACTTCTTTGCTGCCAGGCCTTTTGCAGGTGGTTAAATACAACTATGATCATCAAAATTTCGATATTAGCGGATTCGAAATTGGACGTATCCACTTCAAAGAGGGAGATCAATATAAGGAACAATCCGTTGCAGGCATCGTGCTGGCAGGAAAAGAAACTCCCCATCACTGGGACAGCAAACCTCAGGATGTGGATTTTTATGATTTGAAAGGAATCATAGAAAATGTGTTGAATGAATTAAGTATTAAAAAATTCATCTTCAAGCCGCAGAACTTCAACATCTTTCATTCGGGTCGTCAAGCTTCAATATGGGTAGATTCATTAGAAATTGGTTCTTTGGGCGAAGTCCATCCTTCAATCTTGCGACGCTTAGATGTTCCTTATCGTATCTACTTTGCTGAATTGAATCTCCATGACCTTTTCCAGGTGCGCAAGAAGAGTCAAAAGATGGAAGAAATTGCCAAATATCCTTGTTCTGAACGCGATTGGACAATCACGGTGGCAGAAGATCTTCCAATTCAAGATATTTTCTCCATTATTCAAGCTATCCCCTCAGGGTTATTAGAAACGGTTTCTTTAATAGACATTTATCGCAGCGAAAAACTTGGCAAAGATTGTAAAAACGTGACTTTGCATTTTGTCTATCGCGATAGAAAAAAAACTATTTCACAAGAAGCTGCCGATGCAGAGCATCGTCGTATTATTACACAGGTAGAGGCGAGAATTACTTAAATTAGAGAGGTTTTATGCGGTACATGCTTACCATGAGTTCTTGGGCTATTGCAGCCTTATTAGCTGCTTGCACAAACAATTATCGCTGTGCCCCCCCTTGCGGCCCAGTTGTTGAAGAAACATATGTGCATAAATATGGCGTTGAAGTGTCTCCAAGCTATTGGAGCGCTGAAGGCGAGCACGGCAAAGTCATCACCACCTTAAAAAACGGCGTCGTCATTGCCAAATCCTATGATGCCGGAGTTCCCGATGGCGAAACTACTTACTCATTTCCGCATAGCGAGACCATTGAAAAAGTAGAGACTTACTCACAAGGCAACCTCGTAAAAAAAGTCAATAACTACTTGTCGGGTGCACCTAAAGAAGAAATTCAGTTTCTTAGCCCCGATCAAAAAACGATTACGATGTGGTATGATAGCGGTTCACCTCAAAGCGTCGAGCATTATCAAGGAGATGTATTAGTTCAGGGGGAGTACTATACGCTGTCTCATCAGGTTGAGTCACGCGTTGAAAATAAGGAAGGAGTGCGCACAATGCGCGATCAATATGGACAGCTTGCTTGGCACGATACCATTGAAAATGGTCATATGACAACACGCACAACTTATCATCCAAATGGTTCTCCTAAAGAAGATATTCCTTATTCACAGGGGTTAGTGGATGGACAAAAGAAATCATTTTTGCCAGGGGGAGAGCCCAATACCCTTGAGAAGTGGGTTTCAGGAAAGCAAGAAGGCACTACGATTGTCTTCCAACATGGAGATAAGCTTGCAGAAGTTCCCTATATCAATGGCATGAAAGAGGGCGTTGAAAAGCGTTATCGCGATGGGCAAGAAGTTGCGCAGGAGCTTTCTTGGGCACGGGATCGACGGCATGGGCCATCTTATACTTACCTCGGTAGTTCAGTACAAACTGAATGGTATTATCAAGGGACGCAAGTCAGCAAAAGCCAATATGATCTTCTGACTTCACGTCCACAGTAAGATATACCGTTATACCAGCATCTAGTTGAAATTTCCCATTTTGGCACCGCCAAAATGGGAAATTTCAACTAGATGCTGGTATATAGCGGTGGGAGGAAATGCTAGGCGATATCGAAAAGAAAGCTTTTTTTATCGCTTAGCGTTTTTTCCATGTTCCATTCTTCCTCTAGCAGCTGCGAAAATTCTCCCGATGTTTCATCGATTTCGTAAAGTTTGTACATCACAGGATGGAAGTTGATATCGAATAAAACAACGCCATTAATGTTGTCTCCAAGGGCTTTATAGTGGAGATGTTGAATACCAAGAGGAATTCCATGCGGAGAGGAAATCTGACATTTGCGGCAGCGAAGTGCTTCAAAAGTGTAACTTTCTTTGAGCACGATCCTGTCGTCTTGATTGCGGATCAGGCTAATAGCGCTGTCTTTGTCTTCAAAGTCCAAGGTCTTTTGCCAAGCTAATTGTTCGGCGAGCTTAAGATGACGGAAATCAAAAAGGGCGGAGTCATAGATTATTGATTCAAAGAGGCCAATGCGGTATTTTTCTAAAGAAATGCGCTTGTAGTAGGGGTCTGCGATGACTTTGTAGACCTCTTTTTCGGGTATGGAAGAATCGTGTACCGCTCCCACGCCATAGGGCTTTCCGTTTTTCCAAAAGTAGTCATAATAAAATTTACTCATAAATTTTTGTGAGTATGAAGAAAAGCTAAAGGTATGTCAAATGAAGAGAAAAAATTTTCAAACATTTTCCAGCCCTCATGGTCCTGCTCTGATTGCTGATTTTTATCTCCTAGAGAAAAAAGTGCAAAAAATTGAGCTCTCCGCACACTCTAAGCCAGGTCTTCAGTGGAGCATCGACGCTGACAGCTCCGATAGTTCTGTGATCGAGGCAATCTGTCATTGGATGGAAGCTTATGCACAAAGAAAAAATCCAACAGTTGACCTGCCTTTAAATCTTGAATCACTACCGCCGTACACTTTATTCATTTTGCAAGCCTTGCAAACTATTCCCTTTGGCCATTCCCTTTCATACCAGGAATTAGCCAAAAAAACGTATCGCTCCAAAGCTGCCCGCGCTGTAGGGAATGCATGTGGCAGAAACCCTTTCCCTTTAGTTATTCCCTGTCACCGCGTATTGGCAAGCGGAGGCAAACTGGGAGGCTATTCTGGCGGAGAGACGATTAAAGAGAGTCTATTAGCCTTTGAAGGCATTGTGTATCAGTAACATTCTCCAGTTACATGTGGTTCGTGCCCGTGCCCGTGTGCGTGCCCGTGCCCGATTATAGAAGTCAGTAGCTCCTATACGATAGGAGTTCAAAATGATGTTTTTATATCGAACTCAATTTATCGGGCACGGGTACGCACACGGGCACGGGCAGGAATGGCAGTTTACTTGGCATGCTTATTGCATTGCTTAGTATGTGCACATGTGCGTTTATGCAGGGAGGCAATATGACTAAACGCCAGTTAATGAAGAGAATCGCACAGTTGGAATCAATTCAGGATCAATTGAGTACAGAACTTTCCCATCTTGATGATATGTTGCGTTTAGTGGGATTTCCAGACGGGTTGAATTCGGCAAAGGCAATTGCTCAAGAAATTGTAGATGAGCTCAATCAACCCTCTGACCAGGAAGAGTGAAAATTTACTCGATTTTCAACGAATCTTAATCTGACATTAACACAAAAAGTGTCAACTAGTGCTTTGTCAAGTTCGGCATGATTTCTTGTTCAAAAATTAAGTGACAAAGGAGGCTATTATGACAAAAGATCAACTGTTGAAAAAAATTGCCGTTTTAGAATCAATCAATGATCAGCTTAGCACGGAAGTGAGCTACGTGGACCATCTCATGCGTTTAGTGGGGTTTTCTCAGGGGCTAACAACGGTGAAGGCAACTGCCAAGGAAATTATAGACAAAGGCTACACCCCAGAAAGTCTAGATTTGTCTTAAGAAAATTTTAGTAATCTAAAATACTTAAAACAGTAATTTAATGAATTATATTGAAAAGTATAAGTTGTTTGGTCCTATTGTTATAAGAGTTTCTTTATTGCAATCATTTGTGAATTATGAAATTCAAGGGAAATTTTTTCCCCTTTTATTTCATTTTTCATGATTGCTTGGATGATTGAATTGACATGGTCTGTAGAGAGCGACCAAGGCAAATAAATGGTTTGAAGGGAAGTATTTCGCATCATGGCAATAAATCTATCGACTCCTTCAATGACTTCAACGTCTTGAGAGAGATCCATTGAGAATATCTTGCCATTATGCTTCATGCAAAGGTTGATCAATTGATCCATGCCTTCATTTTTAATAATGAGCTTGCCATTATTGTTTATGATTTTTTTTTCTTCATTTGCTGTGGCAATGAGCTCAGGTTCGATTCCAAGGCATTTGCTTAAGAGAAGGTCAACAACAGGAAAGTTCTTGTCTTCAGGAAAAGAATTGCGAGGCGAAAAAGAATTTTTGTTTGACGTAGTGCCTTTTAACCACATATTAAGCTCTTGTGCGTCTGTAGGAACACTATTATCTAGAAGATATTTAATATCAGGATCTTTCTCATTTTTCCAAAAAGCATACAGTTGATTTTTAGATTGTGCAACAAGGGAGGGGTTATTATTTAATTTGCTAAGCTTAATCAAGATGCGCACATACTGTTCGCGGAGTTTTTCATCTGGTTTTTTAGGAGGGATCTGCATCATTTCACTAACATTTTCCCAAAGACTCATTATCATTGAATTGCTTCTTTGTTTTCTTTCCGCTGTCGTTAAAACTGGGGGCTTAAATATTGGCGAGGCTGCAATATTCATCAATTGAGCCAAACACAGCTTTTGAGTCTGAACGTTCTCTTTTTTTGTAAGATCATTATGACTTTCAATCATATCGCAAAGAGTAATGATGGCTTGATATGTGAATCTCCAATCAGATTGCAAATATTTCTGTGAAATTAAAGTGGTGAGAATTTTAAAGTATGTCGTGGGATTTTCTTTTGCCTTTCTAGCAAGTACTCTGCAAAGAAAAGCTCCTTCAAACCAATTATCTTCTTTAAAATTTAGTTCAGCTGACGACCCTACGATAATTTGTTTTAACGTTCCCTCTTCCCTACTTATAAAATCTGCAAATAAGTCCTCTACTCGAGTCAATTTTTCGATGGCGTATTCATTGAAATCAAGAGCGAAACCTAAAGGTAGAAATCTTGTATTATTTAACTGTTTCAATTGGCCGAACGAATGGCTGAAAAGCTCCTTTAATCTTTTTGGAATCGGAGATGTGACTGGACATAGCCCGGATTTAATGTAGAAAATGAAAATAAGCTCGACAAGCTGCCCCGACACTGTTGCGAGTTTGTGTAAATAGACGGAATCTTGCGTTTCTTCAATGTTTAAAGCTTTTACGAACCTAGTCAGAAAAAAATCAGCAAATTGAAATAGTCTCTGAGCGCTACTTTCTTGGGTTTGATAATTTTCTAGTTCTTTTATTATCTGATTCAACAATGTTCGTTTATGTTCTTTACTTAGCGTAGTTAGTGCTTGTTGCGAAAGTTTTTCTAAGGTTTCATGAGATTCAATAACATTAGAATCACTCATTTTTGGTTGAATACTTAAGGTTTTCTGTAAGGTTGAATTTGAATTATTATTTGGATCATGTTTCAGCATTCTTGATGGTAATAACTGAGGGGCCGAAGTCGACATAAGAGTTTGTTTCTCAATAGCGATAGGTAAAAGAGATTCGGGAACTTTTAAATCTTGCTCCGATAGAGAAAAGCGACCAGAAGCTGTTCGTCTGTGCATTTTTGTCGGTGATGGCCATGAACTTGAAAAAGGAGTTGATTCAAAATCTGCAGGGGGTGAAGTGCCAAAATCCGTTGTGCTGGAAGCGGAATTAGATAAAGAAGGTATAGGCTGGGGAGTAGTCATGGAAGGCCTCCATGGAAAATGTTTGCGCGTTGCGTTTTTTCATAGTTTCTTTGGATTTTTTTTTCAATGAATTTTTATTTTTTAGGTGTAAAAAAATATTTCAAGGTAAGGCCCCAAAGAGAGCTAGTATGTACTTTTAAGAAAGTAAAAATTCTAAGTCATCTAGGAATAAAGAAGGTGCAGCAAGTTCATCATCGATGAGATCTTTGATAAGATTTTGTTTCATGGCCTTAAGCTTCATCATTTTTTCTTCGATGCTTTCTAGTGTGATGAAGCGTTTGGCGATGACGTGCGATTGCCTGCCGATGCGATGAGCTCGATCGATGGCTTGGTTTTCGACGGCGTCATTCCACCAAGGGTCATAAAGAAAAACGTAGTCTGCAGCAGTTAAGTTAAGGCCGATGCCCCCGGCTTTTAAGCTAATGAGAAAAAATGGCACCGAAGCATCCTCTTGAAATTGCTGCACAACTTTTTCTCGATTGGTTGTACTTCCATCAAGATAGCTAAAAGCCCAATTGCGTTCTCTGCAAGCTTTGGCAATGAGCTTAAGCACAGAAGTAAATTGACTATAGACTAAGGCTTTGCCCCCTTCGTCAAGGACAGTTTCCATGTCTTGCAGAAGAGCCTCCATCTTGGCGCAAGAAGTCAGCGGAAGTTCTTCTTGAGCCGAAATCAATAGAGGATGGCAGCACAGTTGACGCAATCGCAAAATTGCTTCAAAGACCTCCATGCGATGTTTTGCTACACCATCCACAGAAACTTTTTTGAAGAGGTTGCCGCGAATTCCGGCAAGGAAGTCGTCATACATTTTCCTTTGCTCCGGATGCATTTCGACCCAAACGGTCTGTTCGATGCGTTCGGGTAAATCCTTAGCTACTTGGTCTTTAGTGCGCCGTAAAATAAAAGGCTTTATTTTTTTCTTAATCCTCTGCAGATAGCGCGAATCGGAAGAAACCGCTTGGGTTTCGCTTGTGAATTCATTTTCTTGGCCTAAAAGCCCGGGCATTAAGAAGCGAAAATGAGACCATAGTTCAAGGAGGTGATTTTCAATAGGGGTCCCTGTGATGGATAGGCGAAAATTTCCCTGTAAGCTGAAGATAGCTTGTGCAATTTGAGAGTTAGGATTTTTGATTGTCTGGGCTTCATCGAGGAAAATCGCTTGAAATTCAAGTGATTTAAATGACGCTAAGTCGATTCTAAGCGTGGCGTAGGTCGTCAGGATCAATGCATCTTTAGGCCAATCCTCGCTATTTTTACGGCGCATAGTGCCGTGATGCGTATAGATAGGAAGGTGCGGGAGAAATCGTTTGGCTTCATATTTCCAATTGAAAAGCAAAGAAGTGGGCATGACGATTAAAATAGGGGCTTCGATTTTTAAGCGGGAAAGAAAAGCGATGACTTGCACGGTTTTGCCAAGGCCCATGTCATCGGCTAAGATTCCATGAAATCCATATTCATAAAGGGCAGAAAGCCACGCTAAGCCTTCGAGTTGATAAGGCCGCAATTGTCCCTGGAACGCAGCATCTGGTGATACGGCTTTGATGCCTGCAATTGTTGGAATCTGTTCTCGCAGCTTCTGCAAGGCAGCATCCATCGAAGCGGCAGGATTTTTATCCAGAAAGTCTGAGATAAGGCCTAAGCGATTGCGAGGCACTTGAATAGTATCAGCGATGATTTCGCCTTCATTGGCAAAATCAGATAAACCTATGCTATCAAGATTTGGCGGGAGCAATCCCACAACGCCTGATCCGATCTGCACAAAGCGCTCTTTGCGGTTAAAGGAGCCGATGACCTCATTGATATTTGCATGAAAGGTATCATATTGAATAGATCCTTTTGCGATGATAGCGTCTTTTGTCGTTGCGAGGTTGAAGTTCGTTCCGCTTTGTTTGCATACGCGGTTGCCTTTGCTATCATAAATATGCCATCCTAGTTCAAGAAGGAAGGTCAGACCCTTAGATACTTTATCTACGCTGCAATAATAGTGCGATGTTCCCACAATTTTTTTTATGAAATCAGTTTCAAGAAGGTCTTTTTCCCAGGCAGTTTCAGCGGCAGGATTTCGAGTTATAGACGAAAGCTTTGCCTGGGAGTCGTGAAAGGGGATTTTTTCTTTATCGTAAGCCATCCACAAATCAGCAAAAGCGCCCATGCGGTCTTGAAGAAGAAGTACCGGCAAAGGTTCAGACAAACATTTTTGTTTTTGATTTTGATCAGCAAAAACGAGAGCTCCAAGATCATCTTCATAGTCATCAAGAATATAGTGAAGGTCTTCGTTCATATAAGCGCGTTTGATGTCTTTCCAGGAGATATCTGAGGCAATAAATTTCAAAACGATTCCTTTAATAAACCACTGCGGGGGGCCTCCGCAAACGAAGTCGCATTCGCGCACATCAAAGGTGGAATCATCAGTTTTGATGTGCCCGACAATTTCCGGTTGTAGAAGGGTGTTTCTTTTAACGAAAAAATAAAACTCAGTCTTGGCAAATAAGTCGATGACGATTGGGCGTCCATTAAAATGCAGGCGCCCGGTGACGGCCAGAAGCTTTAGGGCCTGTTCAGTTTGAGGATAAGCGATTCGGACAAGATGGTAAGGATGTGTTGCATCGTTAGGTGCTCGTCCGGAGATTTTTCTTTGATAGCGGTTTTCTTCTGAGATCAAAAAATCCAGCAAGTTTTTATCGGAATCAAGAGCAAGTTTCTGAAGGACGCTGCGGGTCAAAGGACGCGTCGGTTTGACCGGATTAAAATAGGAGGTACTATCTTTATCAGCTTCTTCAATTTTGATTGCCAGGCAGCCATCTTGAGCGGATTGAAGCTTATCGATGGAATAAATGAGTGTTGGCATCATTAGCTTGGTTTCGTTAAACTTTGTAAATAGTAAGACATGATACAGCAAAAAAGTAAAAAATTATAGAGCAATGAATAAATTAAAGATTTGGAAAGAAAATCAAAGTTGGGATGAAGCTGAAGCTTTATGGGATCGTGGCGCTAAAACAGCGGAAAAAGAACAACCCATCAAAAAGCTAGCCACATTGCCCTCAATGCCGGGCATGACTGTCGATACTGCAAAAAATTTGAAATGGAAAAGTCTGAAGTGGATGATTCTTAAAGATCACAAAAAAGAGATCCTCAAAGGCTTCTTAAAGCATCCCTTAAAATATGGATGGTCTTTTTTGAAATCGGTATTCCAAAAAAAATCCTACTTGCGCGAGGGAGATTTTTTTCTCTACGGTCTTTCAAGTGTCAATCAATTTCAATCTCTTTTACAAGACCATAATGTCATTTTAGTTTTGGGGTTTTCCTATTGCCATAAACCTTTTGAATGCCCTTCTGGCCGCTTTACTCCTGACTGCATCCATGACGCTGACAATCCGGTATGCCGTCAATGTTTCATAGGCAAGGCTATGCATGCACTCCCGGAAAAGCGCTCCATTCCGCTTGTGATACCGACGGTGCATTATATCGGTGGTAAAATCTTTGAAGTTGTCCATGAAAACCCAAACAAGCAAATCCTATTTATCATTACTGCTTGTGAGATGACTCTTGAGATGTTTGGAGATTGGGGCAATATGGTCGGCATTAAAGGAATTGGCGTGCGCTTAGATGGACGCATTTGCAACACCATGAAAGCCTTTGAATTGTCTGAAGAAGGCATTAAGCCGGGTCTTACCGTCGTGTTGGACGAGACGCAAAAAAAAATATTGGAATTGATCCGCCTGCATCGCGAAGTCGTTAGCTAGCACTTTCCAGTTTTGGCAGTTCTTGGAGGTCGCGCAAGCCGAAATGTTTTAAGAAGTCTTTAGT
Organism: Chlamydiota bacterium; assembly: GCA_013287145.1. GTDB lineage: Bacteria > Chlamydiota > Chlamydiia > Chlamydiales > Parachlamydiaceae > JABDEI01. The sequence goes on along the minus strand of JABDEI010000060.1, from coordinate 3,009 downwards.
AATTCCGTAAAGAGTCGGCCTGCCGGGAGCTTCTAATCTACCAACGGGTTCAATGAGTTGCCTATCTAAAAGGGAATAGATGACGCCGGATGAGTCGACACCACGGATTGCATCGATTTGCGGACGAGTAACGGGTTGTTTATAGGCGATGATAGCAAGAACTTCGGCTGAAGCGTGTGAGAGCTTTTCCGTGCGTTTGTTGCGATAAAGCAAGTCAATGTAGTGGCTGAATTCTTGGCATGAGCGCAAAACGAATCCTTGTGCGATCTCTTCTAAGCGAAAAGCTCTTTGCTGTGTCAAATAATCCTGTTGCAAGTCCAAAATAAGATTGCGCAATACCCTTGGTTTTGCAAGGTGGATTGTATCCGTTACTTCACGAATCTTATGAAAAGGGATAGGTTCGCTGCTGGCAAAAAGAAGGGCTTCGATGACGCGTTTTAGATGGAAATGAATTTGTTTTTCATGAAGTTGCTTTTCTTTAATGGCGTGGACTTTTTCAAGAACGCCGGGAAGGGTAGTTTGATAGTACTTGCCCTTTTGGACGGTCTCGACTTCTTTTTCGAATAAATTAATCTCTTTGACCATTTTTTATTATCGCAATGGAGTTTGATGGAAGACTTTTAATAACGCAAATCTCGCCGAGTTTCATCAGTTCTAGAATCGCTAGAAAAGTTACAATGAGTTCATCACGGCATTTATCTGAAGAGAATAATGCCAGAAAGTCGATTTTTTGTTCATCTTCAAGTAGATGTCTGATGAAAATGATTTTATCGGAAACACGCCAATTTTCTTCATGGATCAATTCAGTATGAGTAGTCGCTTTGGCAACAACTTGCTGAAAGAGAGCGGCTAAATCCTCTAATGTGAGGTGTTCGATGCCAAGGTTTTTCTTGATTTCGGGGTCGGTGCCTCTGATGTAAAAACCACTTTGCTGCTGCTCACGCTCTGTGAGATCGCGCGCTGCTTGTTTAAAGCGACAGTAGTCAATGAGCTGATGGATCATCTCGAAGCGAGGATCAAGCTCATTTTGCTCGGCATCATGGGGCTGCTCATGCTTAGGCAGCAGCATCTTGCTTTTCAGCCATAGCAAAGAAGCCGTCGTTCCGACGAATTCAGCCCCGGAGGCAACATCGGAGGTGCCATCAATAAGCTTGTTTAGATATTGCTCCGTAATTTTTTGCAAAGAGATATCGCAGATGTCGATTTCGCTTTTTTGAATCAGATGAATCAGAAAATCGAGAGGCCCCTCAAAATTATCTAGTGCAAAAGTGTCTAATTCTAAATGTTTCATAGATCTCTAAGTATACTAGAAGTCAGAATAATAGCAAATCCAGAATACAGAATACAGAATCCAGAATACAGAATCCAGAATCCAGAATCCAGAATCCAGAATCCAGAGAATACAAGGGAGTTGGATTATACAATTTGACTTAGATGAATTCACTCATGAAATCATAGTTTTGCTTCGGTCTTCTGCGGTTTATTCTGAATTCTGGATTCTGGCTTCTGGATTCACTGCTTTTGCTTTTTCTACCCCCACCCACTCCGACCAGCTAATGTCAAAATGGGGATGTTGTTTGCAGTAATCATAGAATTTTTTTAAGAATTCGGATCGCTCTAAAGCGTACCCATATTTCCAATGCGTGGCCTCAACATTAGGAGATGAGACATTAATCCCTCCAAGTAGTTTTTGACGATCCAAGATATCTTCTAAAGATACATCATAGGCATTATACATCATGTCGTACAATGCCATAAAGGTGGTCGTTCGTCCTTTACCGGCACTGCAGTGGAAATGCAGCCAGCTGTCTTTAGAAAGAGATTTTACAAAATCGATAAAACGATCGACATTTTGATCCGTCGGCCGCAGATGATCAGTGACTGGAATGCGGAAATATTTAATTCCAAGGGCGTGAGCGAGTTCTTCTTCGGTAAAAGTTTGGACAACCTGCGCATCGACGGAATACGTAAAATCTTTTCTATGCATCGTGACATACTGATCTGAGACTGCTTTGATTTTTTGTTCTTCATCGATTTGAATCTCATCAAAGTTTTTGCCGGCATTGCCCCAGTTGTGATCGACCCACCAACTGACGGCCATTCCGTTGATAAATCCATGAGATTCTTCTCTAAGGTCGACCAAAATAACATGTTCTTTAGGCAAAACCTCTAGAAAAGCTAAAAGAGAATTTTGAGAGAATTGACTGCTGCCGGATGATCGCACCGCAGAAAGCCCCTGATCAGGTCCCAGAAAGGGATCCAAAGTTGTTCTAAATTTCATGGGCAACGTGGATTGGTTGTCCATGTTAAGCAGCAATAGAGGGGTGTTTTTTTCTAAAGCCATCAGGATAAAACCCGTGAAGCAGAATAAGATGATTAAAATACGTTTTTTTATCAACATTTGCAATATAAACACAATTTAATATTAGTTAATGTACTAAGAATGCTAAATGCATTTTATGTAGATTTGATAAAGATTGCTCTAAAACACTAATTTTTTTATGAATGAGAGTGGAAAATTTTTTTTAGGATAGCTGCTTGTATGCTTAGACCCCTTCTCATCATGTTGCTTGCTTTCGCCACTTCAAGCTGCCGTCTAGGACCGAAATATACCCCTCCTGAGATTTCCATACCGGATAAGTGGAAAGGCGTTACGGCATCAAACTCTTCAAACCCTTGCGTTGGATGCTGGTGGCAAATTTTTGAAGATGCCGAACTCAATCTTTTGGAAGAACAAGCCGTACAAAATAGTCCTAACGTTGAAGAAGCTATTCAAAAACTCATTGAAGCCTGCGCTATGGCCAATGTGAGCGGAGCGGCCCTCTATCCACAGCTTTCTATCAATCCAAATTATACTAATACCGGTCAGCTATTTAAGATCTTTGTCCCAGGCGGACTCTTTCCTCCCACGCCGGCAATAACGCAGGACCTTGCCCCTTTTCGCATCCATCAACTTGAGTATTTTTTGCCTTTGAATATGAGCTATGAGTTGGATTTATGGGGAAGAAT
>JABDEI010000059.1 GCA_013287145.1 Chlamydiota bacterium | reverse complement strand
TGAAATTGTTCGAACGCAAGGCCTCGCAATCGGAGCGATCAACACATGAAATAATTGAATAGGGGCTGCTAGCTAAGTTTATTGAATAAAGAGCGGGATCGACCAAAAACGATAAATGCGGAATCTGCAGAAAATCCCAGAGGAATTTGTCTTCAGAAATTGGCAGCAATGTATTGAAAGAGCAGGTAATATCAGGTCCAAAACGGCGTATGGACTGTATTGCGGTTGCATTCAAAGGCGCTTCCTGAACATCGATAATGCGGGTATCGATGCCTTTGCGGTTCATCGCTTCGGCTAGCTTGGTGGTGAAATAACGCTTTGATTCATAGAGATTGTAATTCACCAGTAAACAGACTTTTTTCAGCATAAAAAACCTTTTTTAAACAGTGTTGTTCATAAATGTCTAGGTGTCTTATGTCGTCCTTACAGGACTCAACGATTTGCCTGAGGTAACCCAGGTCTCTCGCTGCGCTTCGGCCTGGGCTATGTTATTAAGACCTTTCAGGCCATTAAGAGAACCTAGGCAAGATAATAACGCCTCCCACTCCCACTTTAGTCTGAGCTATATTTTAGAACCTTTCAGGCCATTAAGAAAATCTATGCACGGTCTGAAAGACCATAATAACATAGCCTAGGCCGAAGCGCAGCGAGAGGCCTGGGTCATCTCAGCCAAATCGTTGAGTCCTGTAAGGACGACATGGGCACCTCAAGGTTATACCGCGCAGTATATATAGTCATTTATGCAACAACATCATTCTAAGCCAACATTCCATTTTACTCAAATGAGTTATACCCGCAACTCTTGACAATATTGCTGCACTTGAGGCGAGGGCTTGAGTTTTTTGGCCTTTTTGAAGACTTTTTTGGCAAGCGAAGCGTGCTCTTTATCCAGTTTGGCATCAATTTCTGTATTGACATTCTGGCCAATCTGTTCGCCGCGGGCATTGGAGTTCTGCTCTGTATTATTCTGGCTGGCTGAGTATTGATGCACTAACGGGGCTATATTTTCGTTGACGTGGTTCATCTCTTCTTCTGTCGTTGGGTATTTGCCAAAAAGAGAGCGATACACTTCGCGTTCTTGAATTTTATCATCTTCTCTTCCGGTTCTGTCTTCTGCGCTTTTACAGAAAAACTCAACAGGGTTCTTCATCAAAGAATGGGTTGTGATATAGGCTGTCTGCACAACCATGACTGTATCTGCTTTTTTGTGGAGCTCATTATAAAAAGCACTTCTAGCTTCAAAGGCATTGACAGCAATGTCCCGCAGCAAAAATAGTTCTTTCGATCGGGGATCAGATTTGTCAAAACAGCCTGCTAGCGCATTCAAATGCTTTTCCAAAGCTTGCTGTTTTTCAATAATAGCTTCTTGATTTGCAAGAAATTGCTTTTTCTGTTCTGCCTGCAGCTGTTGACAAGCCCCGTAGATCTTCTTCTCACACGCTTTGATTGCCTTATTAATCTTGGCAATTTCTTGCTTCGTTTCAGCACTATCCGGATGTTCAAGAACCGCCTTATAGAGCTGTTCTAGCTTTGCATAATTGACCTCCAGAACTTCTCTGTTTTCGTTCTTGACTGCTTCAAGCCTACCTTTTAGCAATTGAATCGTCGCACTATCTTCCAACTTTTGCATGCCCTTCCACTCTCCCAATAAACTTGTAGCTAAAGATTGAAATTCTGGCGGCATTGCATTGAGCAAAGGCGTAAGTCTATCTTCTAAAAAATTGGAGGTCTCTTGGTTAAACTCTAATATGCCTCTAGCATTAATTTGCTCATGGATTTTAGGCTCAGGCGCCTTTCCCAAAGCTCCTACAGAGGCAGCTGCTGCATTGGTCCCCAGATTCATAAAAGACATATCCGGTCTTATCCATAAGGGCTTTTCCCCAATCATTATCTTTATAGTACGATCGCGAAATAGGCTAAGCGCAGCAACCGAATCTTCCAGCTGCGTAGTTTCGCTCTCGCCTGTCCAAGTTCCTGCAACCTTCTTTTTTTTATTTCGAACAAAATCAAGCTGCTTGGCTGTTAAAAGCATCATCGTGCGCAAACTGACTTTGAGCGGCTTTTCTTGCGAGGTCTCTGGAAATTCACCTTCTCCAATCAGCCTTTCTGCGATATCTGTCAAGCCTTGGCGGCAATTGCCACAGGCGATGGCTATCCTTTTTTGCTCATCTTTTATGGCAATAGCCGGATAACTGGAGTGCCTGATGCCTTCAAAGAGAATCTGGACTTGAGGAGCGTTTGCAGCATCTGGAGTCACCTCCCCAAAGGCAGAAACGACATAGTTAACTAAACCTTCGCGATCCCGCAAGGTGCTTGGAATAGTGGGACCTTCAACGCGATTGCCCTCATCATCGAATGTGCGTGCTGCTGGCGTTTGCATGCTGACAAACTGTTTTAAGGCCCCTCCCTCTCCCGGGCTAAAAAATGTATTGATAATCACCGGCCGCCCCCGTTCTACAACGTGTTCGCGCTCAGCTTTTTCTAACTCACTTAATTTAAAACCATTAGGGGATGCTTGCTTAATTAAATATTCTGTATCCTTTGCAAATTGGGCTAATAAACCAAGCGCTTTTTTATGAATCTCCTCATAATATTCAATTTTTTCAGGGTTTGATTTTATCTCTTCTGGATTGATCTGACATTCTGTCTCGATAGCGTGATGAACGTCTTCATCTAGCTGATTTAACACCTTCAAGACTTGCTTTCGCTGAGGGTCTGAGACATTTTCTTCAATACACCGTCGAGCTGCTTCTTTCAAAAGCTCTTGCCTCTTATGAAATCCTTCCGTTTTAACTCCATGATAGGCATCTTTTGAAAACTCGTTGATTTGGTAGGATTTGCCTTCGATTTCTAATTCCCATGTCCTTACTCCATAACGATCTATCTGTGGAATACTATATTGCTTTCCTTGAAACGCAACCTGACGGGAACCATCTGCGGCCAAAACCTTTAATTGGGAAATCAATCCAAGCGCCTTTGTGGCCTGTTTTGCGCTCTGCTGTTTGTGTTGGTCTGGCAATGTGATCTCATTAGGCTCTCCTGGCTCTTGAACGGCAACTTGAACTTGGAGCGGTGCACTAGCCTCGTTTGCGAACTCTTCAGGTTTGACAGTGACAGAGGTTCTTTTTGGAGGTTGTTGATTTTCTTGAGTTGGCGAGAGCCGGGCTTCCTGAATTTTTTGTTGGGCAAGGGCGCTTAAAACGTCAAATGTTCCTTTGGTTTCAGCCGACAAATCCTTAAATCGCTGATTTTGATTGGCCGAATCTAGGCTAAATTGTCCTTTTGAAACCGTCACTGTTTCAAATCTAGCGGCGTTAAGCTCTTGGGTAAATAAGCTATTTACAAGACTTGTTACGCGTTGTTTAACATCGTCATTTGACAACAACACTCTTGTAACATCCTTATGATTAGGCCCTTGCGCACTACCCGACCACAGTTCTATTTGGTAGCATTTGCCATTTGACAATTGCAAAAGCCCCTGAGGACTTAAGCTTTTTATTGTAATGGCAGGGGGAGGAGGGCTTGAGGCTCCAGGTGCAGGATTAATGGGCTGCGGCTGCGGTTGGATGCTATTAGTCATAAACTAAAAACCTCGTTTAAGAGGATATTTAATACTATTATAATTTATTTAAAAAATAAATGAAACAGGCATCTAAACAATACAAACAAAATTAAAAATGATATAATTAGTTACAAAATACATTAACCTAGAGGGTGTTTGTATGATGCAAATGCCAAATCTCGCTAATGCCAAAGCTCTTTGGTCACAATACGATTCAACCTACGCTGATTACATGGAACAAGATGAGAAAAGCCAAAGCATCACCGCACAAAAAATGCAGGACATTTTTAACACAGCAGCGGGAATGCACAAAAAAATGCATGTCATGTTAGAAAAAGACTCTGCTAATGGCAATAACATTGCCGATTTAACTAAGGCCGAAAAAAAATGCATCAAACTCGAAACAAAAATAAAGGTCTTTTTTTCAGAACACCCGGAAATAAGCGATCGTTTTTCCCTAGATGAAGAGATTTCACCCTCTGTTAACGAAGTTAAAACTGAGAAAACCCCACCTCCACTTCCCAAAAAAAACCAGCAACCAGAAACCGATGCAGTTCCTTTAAATTCAGATAAGGAGATAGAAGAATTTCCACTCTCCGCACAACAAGCGACTGTTATTCCTAAAATCGATGAAAAAGAAGAACTTAGGGAATTCAAAGTCAAGCAGCCGCACCCAAAGATTGAGATCCTCGCCCAAAAATTTCTGGCCATTTTTTTTAAGGATTTAAAAACTAAAGTCAAAGGCTATTTTTTCCATAGCTATGCGCAAAAAGAAAATTTCAAACGCATTGAAAACAGCATGGCTCAGCTGAGCGTCCAAAAAGAAAAACTGGAAGAAAGGATCGCCTCGCTAAAAAACCCACAAAGTTCTGAAAGTCACCAGTTAAAAAATGAACTCGTTCACCTTGAAAATGAGATCGAATCCTTACTGCCGGATTTGCAAAATATGCAAGAATTAAAAACAAAAGGCGAAAGCACGCGCAAGCAATTTGTTGCCTTAGGTGGAGAAAGGGTGGCTTTGAGAGCAGCTGACAATGTAAAACTCGATGCTACGTTCTTAAGTGCTGAGGCTTTCCAAACCAAGCTTCAGGAAAGCGGGGGTCAATTTGCCACTCTTAAAAAAAACTTTGCCGATGGATCGGCTGCGACGATGCAAGCCATTGCTTTTAACCAAGCCGATTGGGAAAAACAACCCAAACATCTTCTCAATACTTTAAATGAACTTGGCATACTCTCATCGGTGGAATATGGCATCATAGAACCCGTTTCCGGCTGGTCTACAGTGAAATTTGGCGATCAAATTCTCTTGGTTTTAGACGAAGATCTAAACAAAAATAGGGACAAAAATCCACCTTGGATCGAATTCCCAGCAGATAGCACTAGCATGCCCTACATTGCCGATACCGAAGAGAGCAAAACAGAATATACCACCGAAGCGCTAAATCCTAAGAAAAGCGCAGATGCTGCAACGATCATCCTCTCCACCGGCAGCGAAGGCATTTATGAGATGCATAAAAGAGAAACGCTTTATTTTCTTTTCAAAGGCATGAACGTCATGCTTTTCAATTTTCGAGGCTGCGGATTAAGCGAAGGCGTGCCAAGCAAGAAAGGCTTTGTTGATGATATAGAAGCCGCTTATGAATACGTGAAATTAAAAACCGGGCAGCCTGACAACAAAATTATTTTCAACAGCCTATGCATGAGCGCGGGACCTGCCGCAAAGATTGCAGCAAAACATCCTGAAACTAACATCATTTTCCATCAAACTTATGCCACTTATCGCCAGCTAGTTGAAGAGGAGTGCAAAAGAGGTATTCATCGCTATCTTCAGCGTTTAGAAAATCTCGATGAAAAAAGCAAAAAAGCCCTCACCTACAAATTAAAAAAATGGATCCTGACCCATTTTGACTTTATCCTCGCCAAAGGAGCAAGGCTGCTCGCTCCTGATTTTAATGTCATGCACAACTTGGCTAATAATCGAGGTGAAAAAGCCCTTTTCTTTGCTTTAGACGATGAAGTTGTTGATAGGAAACATTTAGAAAAGAACATCCAAGCCATTGCAGAAGCTGGACAATTGCAACATCTTTCGGTCTTTCCATCGGCTGGAGGGCATGGAAAAAAGTGGTTTAAAGTATCCTCTCAACCGGCATCTTTTTTAGAGATCGGCAAAGAAATCAAACTTATTGAAAAAAAAGCTAAAAAAGAAAAAGATGATCTCATCTCCAAAGCTAAAGCTTCAGAGTCTAACCTGACTATCCTTTCTGAAAAAACCGATGAGCTTCGTCAAGAAGCCGATAATTTACAGCAGCAAGCAGAAAAATTTAAAGAAAGCAATCCCTACCTATCCAAAAACTGCGCCGAAAAAGCACAATTAAAAAAAGAAGATGCTGATCATACTCTTCAAGAGTATGTCGCTGAGTCTAATGAAAGCGAAGCCTTGCGATCTAATGCAGCCCAAATCTTCAAAGGAGCAAATGCTCAAATTGGAGAGCTTTTAAAAAGCTGCCCTCTTACCTATGTGGAGCCAGATCTCGCGCGTTACATCTACACTGGACGAAATCAAATGGAACACTTCCTTACCAAAGCCAACCTCTCCAATCCCATCTTGATGTCTAGCGTCAAAAAAAGCGCGAATCTTCTTTCAATTGATTGAGAAGCGCTTGTATCTCTTGAAATTTGGCGGTAGCCTTTTCTTTTTCTTTTGGATCTATAACTTTGTCTGGATGGTTTTTTATCAGCCATTTTTTTAACTTAGATAATAAATCTGCATAGCGCTCTTTGGGTGTTACTCCGACGACCTCAACCTCCATGATTTTTGCTATTTTATCAATGCGCGTTTGAGGCGTTTCGCCTGGTTCGGAAAAAACGGGATGCGAACCGCTTGGCTTGGCTGATGAGGAGGAAGTATTTCCAAATGTTGTCCCGAAAAAAGCTTCAAAAAAATCAGCCTCTCCAGTTTTAAAACCAAAATTAGACCCAAAAAAGCTATTAAAAAAATCATCTGTCGTTTGAGGCTCGGGAAAGGTGTTTTTGTAAAAACCTTTCGATCCATGGGGACTCGATGCTTTAAACTCAGGAAAAGTGAAATCAGAAAAATCAGGCTTTTTATAGCTTTCGTAGTTTTCCTGCGGCATCGCATAAATTGGCTCTTCCCTTCTAGGATATTCTCTGAAAACAAAAACATCCGGAGACTTTCTTAAAAGAATATTACAAGAGTTTAAAAAATTACTTTTCAATTTTGAAAATTTTACAAAAAGACCCATTAATGAAGAATATTTTCTGGGGTTTTTCAGTTTTTCACAAATTTTTATTTTTTCAAGAGCGCTTTCTGTTTCACACTCATCGATCAAATTTTTTAATCCTGCATTCGTTTTATTCTGATCCTTTGATAGGGATGCCTCATGTTTATCACACAATGTTTTCAATTGATTGACAACTTCTTTCAGACCCTGGTAGTTAATCAATTCTCTACTTACAAAATCTTTGATCTCTTCAAGATACCTTTCTAAATTTGTTCCTTTTTTCTCTAAGTTCTCTAGATGCTGACAACATCTGGACTTTTCCTCCTCTGTTAAAATTGCCGCCTTATTTGCTTCAAGAGTTTTTAAAAGTTTATCGGCCTTTGCAAATTTTACTGAATGCTCGCCAATGACTGCATTTTCGAGATTTTCGTCTATTAAATTAAGAGACTTCAAGAATGCGGTTGTTTTCTTTAACTGATCATTGCAAATTTCTATGCAAGCGATATCGCGCTTAAGCTTTGCTAGCATGCTTTTTTTGTCTGAGCCGCTCTCCCTCACCTTTTCTTCTTTGCTTTTTTCTGCATTAATTTTTTGTACTCGAACAGCAGTCTGAGTGGTAAAAAATTCCTTAACACTCTTGTCTGCACCTAAGTGCTCAGGAATATTTTCAATCTGCTTTCGCAAATTTTCTAAGTTTTCAGCAAATCCTTTTGATGGATCAATTGCCGCTACAAAATTTGTTTTGTCTGCGCTGTTCGGAGCAACTCCAAAGTTTTTTCCACTATCAATTTCACGCGATACTTCATTTTTAAGTTTAAGTGCTAATTCTAAAGAAGATTTAAATTCTTTTACTGTAAAAAGATTGTGGATTTTAGAAAATAATTTAGCAACAGCTCCGACAATGGTTTTATTGTAGTTGGTTTCATATTTTTTAATTCTTTTATCGATATTTTCTAAAAAAGATTGGGATGGATATTTTATATCTTTGAAACAATCCAAATGTTTTTCTGAAATTTTATAGATTTTATCGAATGATTGCCCCTGAAAGAATCGATTAATTTCGGTTTCATTAAGTAAATGAAAATTGGAATCATAAAAATTAATAGACATATCAAATTTCCTGTGCTAATTACCATTATAAACACTAATTTAATCCTTTAGCAATACAAAATCGCTGTATCCATTGAATATAAAGATAAGTTATAATTAGTTACAGCACACAACAATATATAAACATTATTTATCCGCAATAAATTTAGCACAACAAAGAATAAAGTTTGGTATAATAAAGAATAAAACTTTATATAAAAGGTTATTTTATGTCCGTAGAAGATTTTTCCAGCAAAAATGTTTCTCAAACTCTATGGGATCGCCTTAATGCCATGCCAATGGAAGAGTTAAAGCAACAACTCAAGGACGAAAGCAGGCTAACCGAAATTTTTCAAGCTATTGTGAATGATTCTTCACCCAATGATATCAGAGACCAAGTCATCGGACATCTGAAAGAGCATGTCGCTACCGAAATCAATGATTCCACAAAAATCGAACGCTTTCAAAAGATTTTAGAAACAGTCGGCCTAAATACTCAAAATGAAAAAATAGCCATACCGTATCAAGAACAATTGTGCTCCTTCCTCTTAGAAGCCATAAAACATGGAAATCAAGATTTAGCGTTAATGCTGACTGAAAAGCTAAAGCCTAACGCTAAAGAAGCTAATGCAATAGTTGACTCTGCAGTAGAAAATAATAATCTTCCTCTTTTACAAGCACTCGTTAAGAAAGGCATTATCGATCTTAAAAAAAGAGAAGCTAATCACAGGACTCGTGCTTTTCGAGCTCTGTTTAAAGCTCAGGAAAACAAAGAAATCACATCCTTCTTATTAGATTATTGCAGACGCAGTGATTTCAATGACAAAGAAATGAGTTCGTTCCGATTTGAATTTTTTTGCAAGCTGGGTTTAGCGCAAAAAGTCATTGCAAAGGGTCTGAAACCTACTGATGTTGATAAAAAGGGATATAGTGCCCTGCATTTGGCTTGTCAATATGGCGATCGAGAGCTTGTGAAATTTTTGCTCGAAGAGCAAAAATTTGATCCTAATATCGTATTGAATGAGAACACAGTATCTCCTTTGACAGCCGCGTGCATGCGCGAGAAAGAAAGTCCAGAAATCGTGAAATTGCTGCTTGAAAAAGGAGCACAGGTTTCCACTCCAAACTCTGAATCTAGCCCATTGGAATGTGCTTACAACCACAAGCAACACGACGTTATCGAGCTTTTGTACGATGCCATCAAAGATCCAAACATCATTGTCGATAAAAATGGAACCACACCTTTTAAAATCGCATGTTCTCATTTTGAAAATGCAAGAAGAATAAAATCCATGCTATTACAAGGTGCGGATCCTTTCCAAGTGGATTACAAGAATAACATGCCTTATGGTGTCAGCAGTTTGACGAATCGCCAAAGAATCCTTCTTTTTTTAAAAGAAAACCAAAGGGAAATTCCGGAATCGGCCATCATCCCGGCCGTTCGATGTGGAAGCTTGGAATTACTCCAGCTAATTGCAGAACAATCAAAAGAGCATTTTAATGCCAATATCAATGATGGCTCCTGCACCGCACTTCAGACGGCCTGTTTTATCAGAAGAAAAGAAGATATCGTAGCATTTCTGTTGGAGCATGGGGCAAATGTCAATGACCGCGTGACAGAAGATGATTTTACTCCATTGCAATTTGCCTGTTCAATTGGTTCTGAAAAAATAGTCAAAATGCTTATCGATGCCGGCGCCGATGTAAATGCAAAAAAGCGGGATATATCCGCGTTAGACGTTGCTATCATCGCTAACGAATCTCCCGAAACAAAATTAAAGCTTATCAATCTCCTCATTCAAAATCAGGCTAATTTCTCAAGGGCTTTATTAACAGCTTTTGGCCGTTATGAGGCCACAGAAGACCCCCTTTATGTGAATATTTCAAGGCTTTTTTTTCAACAGGTTAAACACCCTTCTATCGGACTCGATGACAAGGGCAATACGCCTATGTCTTATGCGTTTAAACTTGGGGATGCTAAAACGATCATTGGATGGATCAAAAAGGGATTTAGCCCTTCCTTCGATTCATTGGCTGTTCAAACTGCCCTTATTGAACTTATTAAATCTCATCCTGAAAAAGCCAACAAGCTCATCTCCGCTCTTTTGCAACAAAAAAACATCGATTTTTCCCCATTAATAAAGCCGGTGCCTCCTCTACCGTCTTTGCTGCATGCTGCTTGCATAAATGGGAATCTAGAATTGGTTGAAATGGCTTTGCAAATGGGTTTTAAAGTAAACACTCTTTTTGATAACCATTCGCTCTTGGCGTCGGCTGTTGCAGGAGATAACATATCTTTTGAGTTAATCAAATTTATTGCTCAAAAAATAGCCAAAAGCGATGGAATTGATAAAGACGCGCATGCATTCGATATGGCAATTACAAAATATTTTGAAACTCAAGATGGAAAATACCTCGAAGCAATGAAACTTCTTTTTCAGTATGTCAAAGATCCCACCATCCCCGATGCCAAAGGAATCTCCCCAATGCTCTATGCTTTTCAAATCGCTGATTTGAAAACTATCAAAGCATGGATAGCTCAAGGCTTTCAGCTACCTCTAGAACATCATTATATTAAAACTCAAATAAATTCTTTTATTCAAAATAACCCCGCAGATGCCATAGAACTTCTGCGCCTGTTTATTGATAAAAAATTGGATTTGTCTGTTTGGAACAAAGCCTACAATGAAGATGGGCTTACTCCTTTGCATTTAGCAAGTGCCCTGGAAGACATTGATATCATCTCTCTTCTCTTACAGGGGGGTATGGATATTGAGGTTCTCGATCAAGAAGAAAGGCAGACTCCTTTAGGAGTCGCTGCAAAGGCCGGAAGCATTGATACAGTCGACTTTTTGTTAGATCAGGGAGCGCAAATTAATCCATCGCCTTTTTCAAATAACTCCTCTCTTCAATGCGCAATTGAAGGACAACATAGTGCTATGGTTGAGCATCTCATTCAAAAAGGAGCGGATGTAAACTATAAAAACAAACTCCAAAAAACTCCTTTTTATTATGCCTGTGCATTCGGTTCATTGGAGCTTCTGCAACTTCTGATCGATAAAGGGGCCAAGATCAACATAGGAGAAAAAGACAATGAAGGTTTAACTTCCCTTCATGCCGCTTGTACACATGATGATCTCAAACTCATTCAATTTCTTTTGGATTTGGACTTCGATATTAATTCCGAAACTGACTCCAAAGTAACACCTCTCACATTCTCTTCAGCGAACAATTTTTCAGCAGCTCAATTCTTGCTTGAAAGAGGAGCAAAAATTACTTTTGAGAACTTAAAAGGCAATCCATTATGGAATGCTAAAGACGACGATGTGAAAAAACTGATTCTGTACAATATTGAAAATCCCAAGGCTATCTACAACTCTAAAGGCCAAACCGTTTTTCATTTAGCCTGCGAGTTGAATGATCCGGATCTTGTACAAAAATTAATTGCTCAAGGTGCGAATGTTAATACCCAAGATCGTCAGGGCAATACGCCTTTGCATCTTCTTCTATCTTTTCAGAGTGACAATTTAGCTGTCTTAGAAAAGTTGCTTGACAATGGTGTCGATCCTTTTATTCAAAATAAAAAAGGTGAAACACCTTATCTATTAGCTCAAAAAAAATATAATCTTCCATTAGAAATTATTCTCCAATTGCTGAGATGCTCATTAGCTCCTGCTAAATTTATGGATCTTTCAGCAAGCAAAGATTCTCTCACGATGGGCTTATATCTGAATCCACTGAAATTATGTTTAATGAATGCCTCTCCGGAGAATGCCAAAGAATACGCTATTATAGCTGGCAAAGAAAACACAAGAAAACATCTCCAAGAAATTGCAAAGGAATATCCAAAAACTGCTACAGAGTTTCAAATTAATTGCGGATGCGATATCAATCCCAAGCATCTAGAAGCGTCTGAAAGGGAAATCAGCGATGAAGTCGCCACTCTTTTGACCTTATTTGATCAAGCAAATATCGAAGAGTCTTCCCGTCAAGAACTAAGAGAATCTTTAAAACTCTTTGTTAAAAATGTGACAGATCCTTATCCCGCGGATCTTCCGCCCAAATTATCCGATCCGGCAACAGAAGAAGAACTTGCTGCTTTAGAGAACTATGAGCAAGCCATTGAAGGCCACGAAATCATCTATGAAGAGATTGAAGCTCTAGTCCGAAAAACTATCGAAAAAATATCTGAACCTAAATTTGATCCGGCGTTCAGAACAAAAATTCTCATACAGTTGGCTACACTAGGCGGCCAAGATGAGGCTATCTATTTAGATGAAGTCAGAAAAATCAATAACTTTGTCAATGGATTGCCAGCGGATGCTCCTATCAAAATATGGAACTATCGCGATTTACTCCCTCTTTTTGATGAAATCAACTTCATCGACCCTTCAAAGCCAGGCTATCGCGATCCCAATACTTTGAAAGATGAGCTCATATCGATCACACCTGAACAATTAAGAGACAATATTGCAAAAAAAATGATTCCGCGCATGAAAAGAAATATTGTCTTTTTGCTGACGCCACCAAAGGAGGATCGTGTAGCACTGACTCAATTTTACCGAGAAGTCAAAGCCCAAGACAGAAAAGTCTTAGAAAAAATCACGGCACCGGACTGCAGCCTTGATATGAAAGCTTCGATGCTCATCGATCTCGCCATCAGCGGGGGGCATTGCGGAACGCGTTACTTAGATGAACCTCAAAGCATTAATACCATGCTGAGCGGTAAGCCCAAGGGGCTTAAAGAACAATTGTCTGCAATGTATCACAAGATGCGCTTAGGAGTAGTTGAATCCCTCGTGGAATCGATAGCCCTTGATGATGAGAAGTTTGAAGAGCACACGCCGCATCTCTTCAATTTTATCATTCGCACCATTGGCAAAGAAATTGGCGTTGAAGCTTTTCATTATGCAGACATTTATAGTCCCCAAAATATTACCGAAGAGGAACTCCTCACAGCATTTAATAGCCAGTATAACTCCTATACTATGCTGGAGCGTTTAAGAACTGAGCTTAATGCCAAAAAACCTGAATTTTCAACAGAACTCCTTGTTCAATGGTTTATCGATAACACCCCGGAAGATTGGAATGCTGAATTTTATGGACCGATCGAAACTGATCTTACAACATTACAAGCTAAGAATGCCGATGCCAAAGAAATTAAAAAATTCCTAGCAAGCCATGCGATCGTCTATCAACCAATAACACCACAGCAAGCTGTGGAAAGGGCTCTTGATACACATTTAGCCGAATGCCAAGAACTTTTTGAATTAGTACAAGAGCGCATTGAAGAAAAAGCCGAACAAGCAGAGATCCTTGAACTTCTCAGCGAAAAAGGAATCACTCCGCAGCCAGGTGAAACTTACCAACAAGCTATCGAAGGTAAGAAACAAAAATATCGAAAGAAATTTGGGACCATCCAAGCCAAGGTTTTACGGATGCAAAAGAAAAACGCAAGCCCCATTAAAATCCGCAATTTTCTGAATGGTGAAAACATTCTACTGGGCCCATATACCCCAGAGCTTGCTATCAGCGAAGACCGCGGACATAAATATATGGAGGAGGTCGTTTACAACATCACAGAAAAAGATGGAAAACAAGTCTATTCTTTTAGTGATTTGGCTTTGATTGAGTTCCTCGAAAAGCAAGGTTGCCTGCAGCGCAATAAATACTTCGACATCTTCGTCGCATAGGTAAACACATCACATCAGCCTTCATCTGGGGTTTAAGGGGCTAGCCCCATGTGTTGTGTTGCCTATGCGACGAAATTATCGGCGCTTTTTTTTGCCAAAAACCTGGATTCTGCCGCTCCTGCAGAGCTCGATCCTTTATTCTATTTGACCTAGGCCTTCAGTCGCTCCTACAGAGCTCCTTGCAGCCTAGGCTAGAAACGGGCCACATCTCCGATGCTCAAAAACAAAAATCTACAATATTTTAAAGTTAATGCTTTTTGTGATCCTCCAAAATCATCGTTGCATCTTCCGTAATAACCGCAAGTGCAAATCATGATTTTGAATGGACACGTCCTGCTCTTGATCATTTCTTATTCCCATAGGGGAATGCGTAGCTCTCTTATTCCCCTAGGAAAATTCGTGGGTATCTTATTCCCCGTAGGGGAAATCGCGGGGTAGCCTCGGGTTTCAACCCAATGTCGTCAAATTAAAATTTTTTAAACCGTTTGACCAGCCTTCAGTCGCCCTTCGTTCCACTCCGGGCTCTACCCTTTGACGCACTGTCCCACCGTTCCATCGCGCTAAGGCGCTTTAGTCACGGTGGGCTGTAATCGGGCCGTCCTGCGCATACGC
>JABDEI010000058.1 GCA_013287145.1 Chlamydiota bacterium | reverse complement strand
GGTTCTCAGTGCATTTAAGAGAGAATCTAGGTTATTCAAATCCGGTGACATCTCAATTTTTTCAAAAGAAAGGTTTTTCATGTTGCGAACCCAATCGCAAAATCGGGAATCTTCCTTTAGCTTGTCGAAAATTTCTGAAACTTCTTTTTCCCCTGAACAGCATGTCTTTTTAAATAATAACAATAAAATGACTTCTAACTCCGTCTGGCTCTCATCAATGCAAAGGAATTTTTCCAAAATCTTCTCGCCATATTTTCCTTCATAGATTTCTTGGGATAGCTCGAATAATGCCTTTATTGTTTTAGGATAACTCGCTTTGACAAAGATGACTTTTTGAGGAGAGATTCGGTCAAAATAGGCAAGCGCTAGGCCCTTAACCTTTTTTTCTGCAATACGATCTTCTAAGACAAGCGTGATATTCCTTTGCTTGCTCTTTAGAATCCTTTCTTTCTCGCCAAAAATAGAGGCAGGGTGCATAAAAGCCTCCTTATCCTCAGTAAGAATCTCGTGCAATAGTTTATTTGTATTTTATCACAAAATTTCTTTTTTTGTTTTCAAAAGGGCTTTTCTACTGTTGCTTTTTGTAGATTGGACTTGTATTCTTTTTATTTTTTGAGGTTCAAACCCCTCTAAGGCCGGCATCAGCGTCGATGTTAAAAAATATACTGAAATTTACTTTTTTCTTTTCCTTTTTATTGTGTTCTTCTCATGCGCAAGAATGGCTAAAAAGAGATGCGCAAGCGGATCTGTTTAAAGATCTTATGATTGTAGATTACTGGAATCGCAAGCTTAATGAACGCCTGCCTGTCACATATAACCACTTGTTATATGGAGGATATTTTAATATGCCTTCAGCACGCATGGGCCAAGAAGGCGAAATAGGCGCCGGCATTTCTTGGGTGCCTCCATACCACAATTACAATCTAAGAATTCAACTCTTATGCAATTTGGAAATCTCGGGCAATTATCGTGTTTTTAAAGGCATCCCCGATCCAATATTGGGAGCTTTTGGCTTTGGCGATATGTCCGACAAAGGCGCCAACGTTAAGCTTTCTTTGTTTCATCCCGAAGACAGCGGGTATAAGCTGCCGGGAGTAGCTATTGGTTTTGAAGATTTTTTAGGAACAAAATCTTTTAATTCAAAGTACATCGTGATGACACAAGTCTTTCTTGATCTTGATATGGAAGCGAGCTTAGGCTATGGATGCCATCGCATTAAACGATGGTTTGGAGGTCTATCGTGGATGCCTTTTCGCAAGAGTTGTTTGCCTTATCTGGAAGGATTAAGCATTGCAGCAGAATACGATGCCACCCCTTATCACGATCCTGCTATCGAGAAACATCCAAAAGGCAGAGTAAAAAAATGCCCTATCAATTTCGGACTGAAATATCGCCTGTGGGATCTATTTGACTTTTCATTAAGTTATGTACGAGGACACGCTTTGGCAGCTTCAGCCTCGACTTATTACAATTTTGGGGCAACAAAAGGTTTTATTCCAAAAATCGATGACGTTCTTCCTTATCAAACCCCTGTCAACACAGAACCTTTAGGTATTTTGCGCAACGAAGAGGTGCTTGTACAAGATCTGATCTACCCTTTCCGCGAACAAGGATTTGAAATTCTGCGCATCTGGATGTATTACGAAGAATGCCAGAAAGTATTAAGGATAAGGATACTCAATAATGATTATCGCTTAGAAAAAGATGTTCGTGATCGACTCAATCATCTTTTGATGAATCTTATTCCTGATGATATCGACGAGGTGATTGTCGTTGTAGAAGCCCAAGGATTTCCCATTCAGGAATATCACTTTCGTATGCCTTTTGTCCGCGAATTAGCCGAGAAGCAAATTGGAGTACATGAACTCAACGTATTGACCCCTTTGCAAGAAGTCACCTATCACAATCCATTTACTGCAACATTGCTCTTTGAACAAAAACGCGAGCCATGGAATCTTGAGATCTTTCCAAGAACGCGCGCATGGTTCGGAAGCGCCAGAGGTAAATTTAAATACATTCTAGGCGTTAATGCCGGCTTCAACGGCTTTTTGTATAAAGATATCTATTATTCCATCATCTTAGGCTGTACCTTCTTCTCTGATGTTAACGACATCAGCGATGTCGATCGTTTAAACCCTTCACAGCTGATTAACGTGCGCACCGATATCATCCGCTATTATCAACAAAAGGGAATCACCCTTGATGTCGCCTATCTTCAGAAAAATTGGAATATGGGCAAAGGGTGGTATTCACGCGCATCTTTGGGATACTTTGAAATTGAATACGGCGGCATTGCAACCGAGTTTTTATATTATCCCATTAATGCCAAATGGGCATTTGGTTTTGAGGCTGCCATTGTAAAAAAACGCGACTTCAAAGGCTTGGGTTTCACAAATAGAATCCGCAAGCTGCATGGTTTTTCTCCCACTTATCAGAAGTTTTTAGGAACTCAATGCTTTTTTGACCTCTACTACGACTGGGAAGTGGGTAAGCTTGATTTCAGACTCAAAATGGGCAAATTTCTAGCCAACGACTTAGGCGTCCGCACTGAGGTAACACGTTATTTTCAAAGTGGCATGCGTGTCATGCTCTGGTACACTGTCACAAATGGACACGACAAAATTAACGGTAAAACATATCACGATACGGGCGTCTATCTGTCGATGCCATTGGATGTCTTCTTTACAAATAGCACTCGCAATAGATGGGGCTATGGCATGTCAGCGTGGCTTCGCGATGTCGGCGCAAGCTCCTGCACAGGAAATGAACTTTACAATATGATCAGCTTAGAACGCCAAAGTTGGTAGTTGAAAAAAGTCAGAATCCAGAAGTCAGAATCCAGAATTCAGAATTCAGAATGAACGGCAAAATATATAATTAACATTCACAGCATTTTGCAATGACTTTATCTAAGTTAAGGCTATATAATCTAGTCCCGTATAATTCTGGATTCTGGATTCTGGATTCTGGATTCTGGATTCTGGATTCTGGATTCTGGATTCTGGATTCTGGATTCTGGATTCTGGATTCTGGATTCTGCCTGCCTTTCTTTATTCCTGGCTCAGATAGCCTGCAACTTTCTTAGCGGCATAAGTCAGAATAAAATCGGCTCCGGCGCGTTTTATCGACAAAAGACATTCGGTCATGGCTCTCTTTTCATCAAGCCACCCTCTTTGAGCTGCCGCCATGATCATTGCATATTCTCCGCTGACATGGTAACCCCCTAAAGGCAGCTGTGTTTGCTCCCTCACCTTTGCAATCACGTCCAGGTAAGGCAAAGCCGGCTTGATCAGAAGAAGGTCAGCCCCTTCGGCTTCATCTAAGGAACACTCAAGGATGGCTTCGCGCCAGTTTGCTGGATTCATCTGATAGGTCTTCTTGTCACCGAACTTGGGAGCCGAATTGAGAGCATCGCGAAAGGGTCCATAAAATGAGGAGGCATATTTTGCTGCATATGCCAGGATGCTTACATCGCAAAAACCGGCTTCATCGAGCACTTGGCGAATATAACCTATACGACCATCCATCATATCACTTGGGGCCACGACGTCGGCACCTCCCTCTGCTGCAAGAAGAGACATTTTCCCTAACACTTCAAGGGTAGAATCATTAATAATTTCCCCCGCAGCATTGACAAGTCCATCATGGCCATGGTCTGTATAGGGATCTAAAGCGATATCTACCATCACACACATCTCAGGAATAGCTTTTTTTATGGCTATTATTGCTTTTTGCAATAAATTACCCTCACGGATGGCTTCGGTGCCGTAAGGGTCCTTTTTTTCTGAAGGAACATAGGCAAAAAGGTCTACGGCGCGTATGCCGAGGCGGTAAAGTTCTTCGATTTCTTTGATTACAAGATCAATAGATAACCGGTAAACGTCCGGCATGCTAGAGATCTCCTGCCGCTGGTTGCTGCCTTCTAAAATGAATAATGGGGCAATTAATTGATTAGGATGCAGCCGCGTCTCCTGAACAAAGGAACGAATAGCTGCACTTTTGCGATTGCGACGCGGACGCTTGATCAAATCCACTGCCAATGAAGCTGTGGTCATCTCTAATGTTTCCATGAAATCTCCTTTGATGATGGGTTTACAAGAATAAAAAATCTCAATATGATCTTACACAAGAATCGTTAAGGAGTAAAAAATAAAATGACTTATAAGATTAATGTCGGGGATCGCGCTCCAACGTTTACAGCTATTGACCATGAAGGACAAAAATTCAATAGCAATAAACTGCGTGGTTCCAAAGCCATCATTTACTTTTACCCAAAAGATGACACACCAGGATGCACTAAAGAAGCATGTTCATTTCGCGATCGCATGCTTGACTTAACAAAACTAGGAGTCTCGGTTATTGGAATAAGCCCTGATAATGCACAATCACATCAGGCTTTTATTGAAAAATATCAATTAAATTTTGCTTTGCTTACCGATGAAAACAAAGAAATTTGCCATAAGTTCGATGTCCTGAAAGAAAAAGAGGCGGCTGGTAAAAAGATTTTAGGTGTGGAAAGATCGACCTTTATCATCGATGCCGATGGAATAATCCAATGGATCGAAAGACAGGTAGATGTTGAGGGACATACCGAACGCGTTCTTAAAGCTCTTCAAATTGAATTAGTTCCCTAAAAATTGGATTTAAGTGCGATGATAAGCGTCACTATCTTGACAAAAAATAATCAGAAATATCTTAAAGAAGTGCTTTCTTCCCTTAAGTCTTTCGATGAGATCATTCTCTATGATAATGGTTCTACCGATGACACATTATCTATTGCTGAACAATTTTCCAATGTCGTCATCAAGCAGGGGCTTTTTGAAGGATTTGGACCCACACACAATAAAGTTTCTGCAATGGCGAAACACGACTGGATTCTTTCCATTGACAGCGATGAAATCGTCACTGAAAAGATGGCCAACGAGATCGCCAAGGTCAATCTCAATGCAGAGTGTGTATATTCTTTCCCAAGAGACAACTATTTTAATGGCAAATTCATTAAGTGGTGCGGATGGTATCCTGATAGACAAATTCGGCTCTATCATCGTAAAAAAACTCGTTTTACTGATGCTCAAGTGCATGAAGCCGTCATAGCAGATCATCTTAAGCATATTCCCATGAAAAGCTCTTTGCGCCATTATTCCTATGGGTCTCTATCCGATTTCTTGGCAAAAATGCAGTCTTATTCAGATCTTTTTGCCACGCAAAACGCAGGAAAAAAGCATTCTTCTCCTTTTAAGGCAATTTTGCATGGTTTTTTTGCTTTTTTGAAATGCTATATCCTAAAAAGAGGCTTCTTAGGGGGCTATGAAGGCTTTGTTATCTCAGCTTATAATAGCCATACGGCATTCTATAAATACTTGAAACTTTATGAACTTAATCAGAATTCAGACAAACAACTTCAAGACTAAACTTCTAAGCACAAATGTTGTCTTACTGAGCCAAAAATTTGCCTATGTCCTGAAGAAAATGCAAGCTTATCAAGGTCATCAAAAGATAACCATTGATATCCTTCACAATCTCCGGCTAGGGTGCATTCGAATAAATAAGGCTTAAGCTGGGCGCGATAACGCGTAAAAGAATGATTAACTAAAGAAAGAGACGCGATATAAGTCACATCAAGTTGGAGAGAAATCGCTATCTTCTCCGTGATTTCTTTAATAGTCATACCTTTATCGTCAGATTCGAAATAGGGAAACTCATAGAGGTCAGACATGATTTTTCCCTTTTCACCACGTTTAACAAGAACTTTATCGTCTCGTATGATAATGGCCACAGTGCGATAAAGCGCAGAAATTTTCACTTTGGTGGATTTGTAAGGAATTTGATCAACAACACCGCTTTGATAACTTCGACAAGAATTGCGAAACGGACACAACCGGCATTGCGGCTTTCGTGTGCATACGGTGGCCCCTAATTCAATTAAGGCTTCAGCAGCTATCCAGGGTTCTTTTTCGGGCAGGATTCCTTCTGCCAATTCTCGTATCATTCGCAGCGTCTTAGCCTTGGAAATATCTTCTTCGATGTGAAAATAGCGTGCTATCACTCGGATGACATTTCCATCCACGGCAGCGGCTTTTTGATGAAAAGCAAAACTGCGGATGGCGCCAATGGTATAGTCTCCAATACCTTTAATTTGCCGCAGTTCTTCCGATCGGGAAGGAAGAGCGCCTTGATGTTTTTCAAGGACATAACGAGCTCCCTCATGCAAGTTGCGAGCTCTTGAATAATACCCAAGACCTTCCCACTCTTTGATTACTTCGTCTAAGGTAGCTTTTGCAAGGGCTTCAATGCTTGGAAAACGCTTCATCCAACGCTCAAAAAATGGGATGACAACGGAGACTTGCGTCTGCTGTAGCATGATTTCAGACACCCATACAGCGTAAGGTGATGGCTGATCCCGCCAGGGCAATTCCCTCTTCTCTCTCAGAAACCACTTAACTAAATTGATATGATCAAAGCGCTCAGGCATAAAATGTCACATTTTTAGAATCCAGAATCCAGAATCCAGAATTCAGAATGGCGTTGTTGCATAAATCTATTCCCCATCGGGGAATGCGTTGGTAGCCTCGGGTTTCAACCCGAGGTATATGCAAAAGGGCGTTGTGCCCCGTAGGGTCACAAGAAAATGAGTCGAAACGAATGTTTTTTACTCGCGCATATCTTGCGGCTCTAACGAGACGCAACTCTTTTTTTACGATACACCTCGGGTTGAAACCCGAGGCTACCAGCGCATTCCCCGAATGGGGAATAGATTTATGCGACAACGCCATCCAGAATCCAGAATGATTAAAATAAGCGTTTGAGAATAGGGGTTAATAACTTAATTGTCATCATTTAAGGACTTCTTTAGAACAAACTCTTGAGACTGCTTGATTCCTTTTGCTCCATTCTGGATTCTGGATGAATTTGTTGCATAACGCCGTTCTTTCAGAACTCAATCCTCCCTCTTGGACACCCTCTCGCTTTCGCTTCGGCCTGGGCGAGTGTGGCTACTTTTGATTAGACTCGACTTTAGGCTGTTTACCAACACTAGCGGTAAATTGCCGCGACAGCGGCTACAGAGGTTAGCCGGGGGTGACGGAAGGAACCCCCGGTAAATTTCAGATGGAATATAAAGCCAGAAACTGGCCAAGCTTTTAACAAAATGTCGCCAGTTCCTGGCTCTTCAATATGCTCTGGAATAACCGGGGGTTCCTTCCGTCACCCCCGGCTAACTTCTGTAGCCGCTTACGCGGCAATTTACCGTTTTGCGATAAAAAAAGCCTAAAGTCGAGTCCAATCAAAAGTAGCCACACTCGCCTGGGCTATGTTAAGATGGTCCTTCAGACCATTGAAATCCTCATTTTTTAATGCACTATTTCATGGCCTGAAAGGCCTTCATGTCATAGCCCAGGCCGAAGCGAAAGCGAGAGGCCTGGGTGTCCAAGACGGAGGATTGAGTTCTGAAAGAACGGCATTATCCAACAAATTCATTCTGGATTTTAGATTTTGGATTCATTTTCCTAACAGGATCAGATAGCTTCTACGGAGCATATGCTCGACAACAGCCCAATCTTGTGTTGTTATGCCGCCCCATTTTTCTTGGGATAGGTCTCGATATTGAGCTGCGACGGCTCGCAAATAAGCTGCTCGTTCAAGATCGCTTTCATTAACGTTGCTGTACATGGCAGCATACATCTTAGCCATAGATTGTCCGACGATAGTTGGATTATTTGTAGCTGGACTTCTTCGATCTATCCACCATTGCAAATCATATTTTGCTGCATCTTCATAGTCTTTTAGATGGAAGAAGGAATTTAATGTAGCATAGGCCTTAACTAAGGAGGGCAGGACGAGTTTTTGATAGTCAGAATTTGTCGTCGAATGCGGCAGTGCGGCAAAGAGGACTGCAGCTTTTGCATAATAGCCCGTAACTTCCTGTGCTTGAGCTACAGAAAGGCCGAATTGCAGTTCAAATATCTTGTTTATATTTGAATTGAGCGAGGAAAGATCTTTTTGATAGTAAGCTTGCCAAGCATTGACTTCTGCTTGAGAAATGACATTAAGATTGCTTTCTAAAGCATAAATTTGCCCTGTAATGCCTAGGAAGGCTGCGCAAAAAAGATTTAAAAATCGAGTGGTTTTCATAAAAAAACAACTTCCTTTTTGATGAAACGCCCTAGTGATCTTGAATAGCAGAACAAATGCAATTTCTGCAAAGCTATTGCATCTGCTTAATGATGGCAGGCAGCTCTCTAAGTAAATCCTTAACCCGTTGATCCCAAGTGTGATGTTTTAGGACAATGTCTCTGCCAATAGCGGCATCCCTGCTTCGTTTAGTTTCATCGCTAAGATAAGTATGAAGTGCCCCATTAACTTTTTCTATTTCTGCATGTTTATAAAAAAGAATTCCTTCATCTTCTCGAAATGTTTCCTTTAAATAGTCGTTTTCTGATGTAACCACGATAGCGCCACACGCTAAAGAGGCAAAAATTCTCTCGTGAGCCCCTTCCTTATTTTTCAATGAGCTATTGAGAATGATCCTGCTTTTTTGCATGATCTCTAAAGCTGTAAGGTAAGGAACACCCTCATGCCAAGTCACATGATGAAGGTTCTCTTGATTAAGAAAATCTTGCCATCCTTTTTTTGATACGGTAGAGCCAAAAACATGAATAGTCATATCTTTTAAAGAACGTATAAGGTCGCAGCGTTCTTTGCCTTTGATGACCATTTCAAGTTCCTGTAGGATTTTTGCATAGGTTTCGGCAGAAAGGTTACTTTTGTTTGTATCTAAAATCTGATCAAAGACTTGTAAAAAAGAGGTATTTTGCTCGGAAAAAGTTACTTCAATAGTTTTATTCATCAGAGAGCAAAGGAAGGGAGCAAAGCGCTTTTTCCAGCTTTTTTGAAGAAACTGATAATCAATGAAAGTAGCAAGCATGGATACGTCATAAATGCGCTCTTGATCACTTTTAAATGCGATTTCAGGTTCTACGGCATGAGGTACAAATAAAGTTCTCGGAAAATTATTGCTCTTCAGAGTATTACAAAAAAAACGATCGTCGCATCCTAATATCATATAAGGGCTCTGCAAAAGATGATAGAATCGATATGGCGGATCCACCAAGCATGCTAAATGAGGCACTTTGATGACATCGCAAAGAAGTTTGTCATTTGACATTCTAAGCGTTCCATTGAAAGCGATAGTTAAGTCCGGAGGGTCTTGCATAGGAACGTTAATGCGATCCATCCCCCCAAGAAGGCGACAACTGATTGCACCTTGCCTCCTAAAGGCTTCATATAATTTTGTTGTGAAGTGATGCAAAACCTGATACTGACTTATCTCAGGTAACAAAAAATCGATTTTTTGAAGCATATCTCTATTAAATTTTAATATGAGCTAAGATAGGATCAAGCTCTTTCACAAGGGCTTTAGCACGATGGTCCCAAGTATGGTTCTGCATTGTGACAGTACGCCCCTTTTCTACGACTTGCTTTCTTTGACCTTCATCAGATAGGTAATTTTTTATCTTATCTTTGATCTCAGACCACCTTCGGTATTGGTAAAAAACGATGTTTTCCCCATCTTTAAAATATTGGCGCATATAAGGATTTTCATTAGTCACAACTAAAGCGCCGGTGGCAAATCCTGCAAAGATGCGCTCATGAGCGCCATTTTTAATCGAGGGGCAGCTATTTAAAAGGATTTTGCTTTGCCGCATGATCTCTAAAGCTTTTTCGTAAGGAACCGGTTCGTGGATGGTGATATTGTGAGCTTTATTGCCTAAGTATTTTCTCCATCCTTCGGGCTGACCTGCCGAGCCAAAGACATCGATTTTAACGCCATCGAGAGCCTTAAGAAGTTCAATGCGGTCTTTACCGCGGATATACCCTTCAATTTGATCCAACACTTCCACAATATCGACTTTGGTCAGATCAAAAGCCCCTTGTTTGTGAGCTTGCTGATCCATGGCTTTAACAAAAGCTTGTACATAAGAGATATCTTGATCGGATAGAGCGATCTCGGCGGCAATATCCATGATAGCACAAAGTTCAGCAGGAAATTTCTCATGCCATAATTGCCTTAGGCTCTCATAATCTATTAAGGAAGCCAGCATGACGACATCATAAAGCTTGGGAGCATCCATGGATGCTGTTAACTCTCTTTCTACTGCATGCGGCATGAACAAAGCGTGGGGCGCACCTAACCCTTGAAAAAATTCGCATGAGAATCGATCGGTACAAGTAATGATGTTGTAGGGGCTGTGAATTAAAGGAAAAAAATGGTTAGGAGAGTCGACTAAGTAGGCTACATGAGGAATTTGAATGAGGTCGCAGAAAAATCTACCCTCGGCATCGGGAAGCAATCCATTAAATGACAAAGTGCAGTCTGGGGGATCTTTAAAGATCTCTTCGAGAAAAGGCTTAGGATTATAGCGTTCTGCTTCTAAAATGCGACAGCGCACCCCCGACCGATTTAAAGCTTCGCAAAATTTCTTCGTAAAATGGGGCAGCACCCCATACTGACTGCGCGGCGTCATGAAAAGATCAATTTTTTTTACCATCATAAATCCTTGTTTGAGACACCCCTTATTTCATGGGAATCCAATTTTTCCTAGCACCGAGTGATTTTCCTTTGCGTTCCTTCGAAAACTTCTCTTGTTTTTTGTCCAACGTCTTTTTTTTCAGCTCTTTCCCTAATACCGACCAGATTTTTTGTTCCAGGGTATCGATATTTTTTTGCAGGCTATGCCATACTTCAGGGGTAAAGTTCTTGGCATCGCTTAAATAAGCGTCGATTTTCTTGCGGGGAAGGCCTGTTTTCTCATAAATTAATTCGATTTTTTGCTGAATTTCCTGATTCATCGCGCGCATGCGTTCGATCATTTGTGGTATATCATCAGGTGTTAATGCTGCTTGGATTTCTACAGGAGGATTTTCTGGCTTGACCTGAGGGGATGGTTCAGCTTTCGTGGGATCGGTTTTCTTTGGCGGCATTTTTTTGCGCAGTTTTTTTGAAGCTTCATCGAAAATATTTGAAGGGGGCTCTTTGCTCATGTACAATTTTCCGGCAATGCGCCATAAAATGCGGCAATTTGTCTTCTAGGTTAAAAGAATAAAATCTTTCTGCTCTTTTTATAATTTTACCATGTAAAGAAATTATGTTTCAAACCCTTTAGAGAGCTCGAATAACGCCTCTTGTCGAAACCCCTCATTAATTAAGGTTTGAAATTAATGAAATCTAACACTTATACTACTTTTCGAAAGCATTACAAAATATGATTTAAATTAAATAAGGATGGGGCGATGGGCTATCTGGAAGAATTTCAAGAACAACTTGATAACCGCAATTTTCAGAAGTTCTTGCAGCTTTGGGAAGAATACTGTACCAGTGATCATGTTGACGTTGAGGAATTTAGCCAACTTTTGCAAGCA
Source organism: Chlamydiota bacterium (assembly GCA_013287145.1). Taxonomy (GTDB): domain Bacteria; phylum Chlamydiota; class Chlamydiia; order Chlamydiales; family Parachlamydiaceae; genus JABDEI01. The sequence continues at coordinate 2,853 of JABDEI010000058.1, read as the reverse complement.
ATCAAACGATCGGAATTAGCCAAAACTTTCGGACAAATTGTCGAAACGGCCTTGCCGCTTTGGCAAACGATTCAGGAACTACATGCTTCCTACATGATTCTTAAACTACTTATCGACCTACAAGTGACAAACAGCACACTTTTAGGCGATCTTGCTTATCAAAAGCTAAAGGAGACTCATGGCGATGAACCTGAGTTCAATGAAAGAATCCGCCTCATCGGCCTGCGTTCCCGCGACAACTTCCAAGGAGCTATTGCCAATTACGATCTTTTAGCCCATATGGCCCCAGGAAAATTTGTTTACCATACCGGCGGCTGGGGCACAGGAGAAATCATCGATGTCTCCTCAATAAGAGAACAGGTAAGCATCGAATTCGAAAATGTCTCAGGCCGTAAACATCTGACCTTTGACAACGCTTTTAAGACCCTTATACCTCTTCTTGATGACAATTTCTTAGCCCGCCGCTTTGCAAACCCCGATCTTCTCGAAAAAGAGGCCCGCGAAAACCCTCTTGCCATCATGAAGAAACTGCTACAAGACTTAGGTCCTAAATCCGCAGCAGAAATTAAAGATGAGCTTTCCGAGCTCGTCATTCCTGAAAACGACTGGACGAAGTGGTGGCAGAGCGCTCGCGCTAAAATGAAAAAAGATACGATGATTGAAACGCCTTCAAGCATCCGCGGCAACTTTTGTCTTCGCAAAGCCGAAGTGACTCATGAAGAGCGTCTGGCAAAGTCTATGCAGCAGCAAACCGATGTTGATGACATCATTTTGACGTCATACAATTTCGTGCGGGACATGCCCAATATGTTAAAAAAAGCCGATGTAAAAACTCCTCTGAAAGAAAAATTACTTGGGCTTCTCACACATAACCTCAGCGTAGAGCAAGAGCTTCAGCTCGCGATCTTTCTTGAAACACAGTTTGATCATAAAATAGAAGGCAAAGAAGTTGAAGACTTCATAAAACGCCTAGAGAATATCGAAGACGTCATCCTTCGCATAGAAATCGTCGCTTTCAAAAAACGCGTCCTCGTCCTTGTCAGAGAATATCGCAGCGATTGGGTTCAGATCTTCCTGAATTTGTTCTATACAATCCAGCCAAATATTTTGCGCGATTATCTTCTCAAAGAATTAAATAAGGAAAAGACCCACGATCAGCTTGTTAAAAAATTGAAAGAACTTTTGAAGACTCCTTCGATAGATCCTGAGACTTTTGTTTGGTACTTCCAAAAAGTTGCAACAAAATCAAAAGATGATCTTCCTTTTCACGATAAAGAAGGTCAATGCCTCTTCTTTGAGTCTTTTTTAATTCTTTTAAGCTATGTAGAAGGCAGGACCGAATATCGCGACCTTACCAAAAAAATGTACAATTTACTTTCCGGCAAACGCTACGCTATCGTACGTGCCATCATTGAAGGAACGAGTTTGGAATTCATTAAAGAATTCCTGCTTCTCGTCTCCAAATGCCATACCTTCAGCGACCACGACTTAAAGATTTTGAGATCCTTAGCTGAAGTCGTCCATCCTTCCTTAGCTGCTCCTAAAAAGCAAAGGGGTAAAGATCTCGACTCGCAAGTCAACTGGACGACTGAAGAGGGATATTTCAGAATCCAAGAGCGCCTCAAGCACATCGGCACGGTGGAAATTGTTGAAACAGCCCGCGAAATCGAAGCTGCACGAGCCCTAGGCGATCTGCGGGAAAACTCCGAGTATAAATTCGCGCTTGAAAAACGCGCCCGTCTGCAGGGCGAGCTTAAAATGCTCTCTGAGCAGTTTAATCGTGCCCGCATCATCACAAAAGATGATATTCATAATAGTGAAGTTGGCATCGGCAATGTCATCGAGATTGAAGATCCTAAAGGCAAGCGCTCATCTTACTCTATCTTAGGCCCTTGGGATGCTGATGCCGATAAACATATTTTGTCGCTGCAATCAAAGTTAGCCCAAGCTATGATCGGCTGCAAAAAAGGTGATCATTTTCAATTTAAAGATGAAGAATATACCATCGTCGACATCAAAAGCTTTTTAAATAAGTAATTTTATGGAAGTTGTCATAGCCAGCCACAATTTGCATAAAATTCGCGAATTCCGCGATATGCTCAAAGCTTTAAAGCATATCGATCTGCTTTCGCTTTTAAATTTTCCTCAATATGTTTTGCCCCCCGAAGAGGGCAAAACATTTCAAGAAAATGCTATCTGTAAAGCTAAACATGCCGCAGAGTCGTTAAAAAAGTGGGTTTTAGCTGACGACTCCGGCTTAGTCGTCCCTGCTTTAGGCGGCGTTCCAGGCATCTATTCCCGTCGATATGCCTGCGATGATGCTACCGACTCAGAGAATCGCCACAAACTTCTCGCTGCGATGAACTCCTTGAAGGAGTTAGAACGCAGCGCATATTTTGAATGCTCTCTTGCTCTGGTTACTCCTGACGGCAAAGTCAAAACTGCCACGGGCAAGTGCGAAGGCATGATTCTTACCGAAGAAAGGGGTAGGAATGGCTTTGGCTACGACTCCATTTTCGTAAAAAATGATTACGACAAAACATTTGCAGAAATTGATGAAGGCACAAAAAATCGCGTCTCGCATCGTCGTAAAGCCATCGAAAAACTGATGGTTACATTAGAAACGATGCTTTAACCCATGCATTACTATATCGACGGCTACAATCTCATATTTCGCATAATGGGAGCCGTCGATGACCTACAAGCAAATCGCGAACAGATCATTCAAGACCTTAATAAAAAAGTCAAAGCTCTCGATCTTGATGTCACCGTCGTTTTTGACTCGCAGCATCAGCATGGCGAACGAGCCCATGCTGACTTTAAGAACATCAAAGTGGTCTTCACAGCTGAAGG
>JABDEI010000057.1 GCA_013287145.1 Chlamydiota bacterium | reverse complement strand
TGGGAATTTCTGCCAAATCTTGGATTCATCAACGTCATGATCCAAAATCTATACAATTTCCAAATGATCAAGAAGTGATATCGCGCGTTAAGCATGATCTTATGCTGCACTTAATCTACGAAGAAAAAATTCTTGATTTAGATAAATATCAATTTTTTTCTATATCAAAAGATCAGGAATGGCTAATCTCTCTTGTAGAGAATATCTTAAAAGAACATCCAGCGCTTTTAAGATGTGTTGATCGTATTTTTGTCGAAAATATTAACCATTACTTAAAACTTAAAGAAATCCTAGAAAACGAATTCAAAAAAGAAATCTGTTGGAATGAACTAGCCGCTTTGAGATTTGCATGCGTGATGAAAAAAAATAGTCTCATTAGGCATTTACTAGATGATAAAGCCATTAACCCTTTTGATCGCAGCTTTGCAAATGTTGGGTATTATGATTGTTCTCGTGCACAACCTTTTGCGATTCTCTTAGAGACAGGGAACATTGAAATAGTCGAAAAAGTCCTCTCATCTTCGGGGGTGCAGGATGTGCGAGATAGCTTTATTCCACAAGAAACAGGATTAATTTATGCCGGCCCTCACTTAGCATCGCATATGTCTAGCTATTCTATACCTAAATTTAAAATTGAGCAACTTACATGTCAAAAACAATATTTCCGGAAGAGTTCCCATCAGCATAATGAGCTTGAACTTAAAATTAATTCTCTAAAAAATATTCAACAATTGATTGATCCTTTTATGAAAAATTCTAAATAAAATGAAAAACAGGATTAAGATAAAACTAATTCAAGCTTCGCTTTTCTTGTTGAGTAGTCAGGCATCACCGTTTCGAGAAGTCTATAAAATTTGGGTCCATGATGCGGATAAATCGCATGGCAAAGCTCGTGAGCAATCACATAGTCAATACATTCGATAGGCGCTTTGATAAGCTCAAGGTTGAGCGTTAAGCGTCCCGAAGGGGCATAGCTTCCCCATCTAGATTTCATTTTACGGATATGCAGTTCTTGTTCCTCTGGCATAACTATAGAAGGCTTTGAAGGAAACTTTGAAAGGCAAAGCTTGAATCGCTCTCTAAATTTTTGCTCTGCGCGTTCCCGATACCAACTATATAAAATCCCTTCTACATTACTAGATAACGAGGGGTTTGAATGATGGATGATTAAGTGCCCACCAGAAAGCTTGAATGATGGTTTGTCTGCTGTAACCAGTTTTATGCGATATTGACGACCTAGATAAAGATGCGTTTCTCCGCTTACATAACTCTTAGCAGGTGTTCGTGGAAGAAATTGCTGAAAGTACTGCTGTTGCTTTTGAATCCACCGGGCTCGTTTATGTACTAGCTCTTGGACTTTGGAGAGATCCGCTTCATTGGGGGCTGCAACGATCACCTGACAATCTGGATGTACAGATATGGCAACCGTCTTGCGATCGCTAAATTGCAGGGAAAAATTGATGACACTTTGGCCATACTCAACTTGGTGTGGTATATTTTTCAACAGTCTGTCCTCGATTTGGCAATTTTCATTAGATTTTCAATCAAAGTATCCATTTGGTTTTCAGGCAGGTTAACCCCTAACTCTCCACGCACTTTATCAAAAAGATGATCGTCGATTTCATTTCTTACATGGTTCTGAGCATCCATATCCTGCCAGAAGTTGACTTTCCAATTCTGCTTGAGGCTATCTTGAGTTGCTTCAGCGATGTACACGCTTGCTTCTTCACACACCATTAGATTTTGATTATTTGCAGCAATCACATCTTTAGCCATTTCATAGTAGGATAATGCCTCATCATTTCCAACAAGGGCATCAGGAACATTGTCCCGACGTTTTTGAACTAGCTCGTCTCTGTATTGTGATACGGTTGATAAGTATTCAAGATCGCTGATCCGCTTTGCCCGAAAGTCGTCGATAGCTTTCTGAATAAGTCGAGAAAACTTTTCATAGAAAATTGGATCTTCGCCAAGCCTTTCTGTAATCACTTTTTTGGTTGCGTGAGCGATCATATCAGCCCTGGCAGCGGTAGTCTTTTTGCTGTTAACACCCTGCCCATCCTTAACCTCTTTAAAGGTCTTCTCATCGAAAATATTGACAGGTTCGTTTAGCTTAGTCACTCCGTTGGCTTGAACGTGGGTGTCTAATAGCTTCCGGATCTTAGGCTCATAATCGCCAAAACGAATGGATTCGGCATAGCGCTGCCTAACTGATGCTTTAAGATTTTCAAAGCGTTGCAGGTCCTGCCGATACATTTGAAGTTTTTCCGATGATACTTCTGAAACAAATTTTTCACTTGAAATTGCGATGGCTAAATTCTTCCCATATTCTTTCAAACGTTCATAAAATTCATCTCTAATGGCTTCGTCAGCCAATAAAAGCTCGTAAGCTTCTTCATCTGAACGATTGCCTACTTGTTTGAAAACATCCCAAAGATCGGAATGGCGTTGCGGCAATTTGTCAATTTCTTCACGAATAGTTGAAAGAGTACCTTCCAAGTCTGAAGGGTCAAATCCTTCCAAGCCGGCTTCAGCATACATGGTCATTGCCTTGTCCAATTCTCCCAAAACGCTGGCATAGTCAATAATGAATCCAAAATCCTTTTTCGGCCCTTGCTCTTCTACATCGGACTCTTTCTCTTCAAATAAGCGATTCACACGCGCAATAGCCTGAAGTAGGGTATGCTCCCGCAACATGCGACAAAGATAAAGAACTGTATTTCTTGGTGCGTCAAAGCCTGTTAAAAGTTTATCTACAACGATGAGGATTTCAGGAGCCTCTGAAGACTTAAACCGTTCAATAATGATGCGGTTGTATTCGTCTTCTGATCCGTAACGCTTAATCATTTTTTCCCAAAAACGCTGTACAGTTGAAGATGGTCCTTCGTCAACTTCTTCATGTCCCTCTCGCATATCAGGAGGAGAAATAATGACATCAGAAGTCACATATCCGAATTCCTCTAAATAGTGATGATAACGAATAGCCGCTTCTTTGCTAGGCGCAACTAGCTGAGCTTTAAAACCCGTTCCTTGCCAATTTGCTCGATAATGCTCACTTATATCAAAAGCTCTTTCATAAATGACGCGCTCTGATTTATTGAGCATTTCCGCTCTTGCATACTTTCGTTTGAGGTCAGCTCTTTGTTGATCTGATAGTCCCTGAGTATGCCTTTCAAACCATAGGTCGATGGCACTTTGATTTTGAGAAAGTTCTACATGCCTTCCCTCATAGAGAAGAGGCACGACGACCTCATCCTCAACGGCTTGTTTGATTGAATAGTGTGGCTCGATAAGCTGACCAAAGCGGGCAAAATTATTCTTGTCTTTCTTTGTTAATGGCGTGCCTGTAAAGCCGATATAGCAAGCATTGGGTAACATCTGACGCATACGTGCGGCGAAAGAGCCGAAATTTGTACGATGACTTTCATCCACAAGTACAAAAATATCAGGGGAGTCATCTACAAGATTTTTTCCGTTTAGAGCTTTGTCAAACTTATGAATTAGGGTGGTGATGATTCCGGATTTCTTGGCAGCTATCAGCTCGCGAAGATGGCGTCCTGTTGTAGCTCTTTGCGGCTCGAGCCCACACGCCAAAAACGTATTTTTTAATTGTTTATCGAGATCATCGCGGTCTGTAACCAAGATAATGCGGGGATTTTGAATTGCAGGATCAAGAACCAAATTTCTAGCCAGCATCACCATTGTAAGGGATTTTCCCGAACCTTGGGTTTGCCAAATGATTCCCCCTTCTCTGCGACCATCGGCAGCATATTGCTTGACACGCTCAAGAGTCGATTTCACGACAAAGTATTGATGATAGCGAGCGATCTTCTTATCCGGCCCATCGAAAACCGTAAAGCGATAGCTCAGATCCATTAGACGATCGGGACGACACAAGCTATATAAGGCACGATCTTGCGCCGTAAGAGTTTTGGTTGATTCCAGCTCTAAGCCTTCAAAGAAAGCACGGGTGAATGCAAAATCTTCGGTATACAGCCCGTCTTTTTCTTTGTTTGTCAGTGGCCTACTTAAACAAGATTGAACATCAACTTCTTTATCATTTTTTTCTTTCCAAAGAGCCCAATATTTTGCTGGTGTGCCTACAGTGGCATATTTACACTCATTTTTATTTAAACCTACAAGCAGCTGGCTATAAGCAAAAAGATGAGGTAAATATTCACGTCCTTGATTTCTCAATTGCTGGGATACGGCTTGATCCACTTCTTCTTTGGGAGACTTACATTCAATTACAGCAAGAGGGATCCCATTAACAAAGAGAATGATATCGGGCCTTGCTGTTTCATTGCATCGACTACGTTCCACAGCATATTCAGCGGTGCAATGATAAACGTTATTTTTCCAATCTTTCCAATCAATGAAGAAAAGATCAAAGCTACGAGCGTTTCCCTCAATCGTTTGTGTTAAGGATACAGGCAAGGTAATGAGATCGTAAATCTCCTGATTAGCTTGAATGACATTTTCAAAAGAAAGACGGCGAAGTTTGTCAATGGCTTGAGAAATGTTTTCATCGCTAAACGCATATTCTTTATTCCGATATGAAATTCGATTTTGCTTATGCAGCTGGTTCTCTAAAATGTCTTCTAATATTACGTTACCCAAATTCTCCTTTCGATGCTTCAAAGCCTGGGATGGAGAAATATAATTGTAACCAAGCTTAATTAGCGCCTGCAAGGCAGGGATTTGACTCAAATATTTTTCGTTAAACCTAAAACCACTCATTATTATTTTTCTTCCTTGAAATTGACTCTCCACTTCCCTATGAGGAGTTTTTGCATTAAGCCTTGCTTCTGCATGCGATACACATCCGATAGTTTCTCGAGGGAGTCTATTTCATGTTTTGCAGAGTTGAGAATTCGAATAATTTTTTTTTGTTCGGCTTCAGATAAAACCGGGATCTTAAATGTTAAAATATCTTTATCTTTTACTGTTGGATATGTCGCGCCCGATTGCCTATATTTTAGAAAATTGAGAAATTTTTTCTGATATAAACAATAAAAATAGAAGTCGTTTAGTAGTCGCAGTTTACAAAAAGCAGAAGATACATAGAGCTCGGATTTAGTTCGTGTTATAGCACCTCGTGTTGGACGAACTGTAGATATCAATAAAGTATTTGCAGGAACTTTTACAGCACCTGATGCGGGTCTTTTGTCTTTATTATCAATTTGATAATCTTTTGTTTTTACATCTATGTCCCCTATTTCAAGGTATCCTAAACTTTTTTCTTCATCTTTAACTAACTTATTGCCTTCTTCTGGAGGGCAGAGTTCTGCTAAACTTACTTCTGCTTTTCTTTTTCCGATTAATTCATTAACCAACCAACCGAAGTGACGCTCTTTACATGCGATCAATCGCTCCGTTTTCTCTATCGCTTCGTCCCATGTTGAAAGAATGGCTGCTATGGCTTTTTGCTCTTGAATAGCAGGAAATACTACGGGGAAATTTCTTAGCTGAGTTGAATTAATGCTGGCCAAGTTGGTGCTCTGTTTTGCACATGAAAGAAAATATTTCTTACCTAATGGACTTGAAAATAAATAAGCCAGAAACTTATTAAAAATAATGTTTTCATTTGCCCGAACGACAAATATATGATTTTGATGTAAACAAAGAGGAATTTGACCTTCCCATAGAGTTCCTCGACCTAATTTATCCCGATCACCACCTTCTGTAAGAAGGATATCGCCAGGAAATAATCTATATCGTTCAATCTGAGATTGTTCTACCTCGATTTCTTTTATCTCTGTTAAATCTAAAAATCCATCCTGTACATTTGCGACTCTTAGATATGGAAGTCGAACAGACGAAGTACTGACAGCTTTACCTTTAGCTAAGCCTGTTTGAATAACAGAAACATTATTTACAATTTCCCGTTTCCATCCAAGAGGAGTTTTCATGATTAATCCTCTGCGATTTCTAATAATTTTTTATTCTTTGCTTTTTCCAGCTGCCTCACACTCTTTTCAGGCACAGGCAAATCTTCAGGCATAGTACCGCCTAATTTTTGAATAGTCTCACGTACAACAGTACCGACTTCATAATGAGTTTGATTTGCTTCGTTTTTGCCTTTAATATTCTCTCGGCGAATCTTATCCTCCGCTTGAGTAGCTCTAAAAAGATTAGCAGCTAATTCGGTACTACCCATATGGTCTAAAATTTCTTGGCTCTTCTTCAGTCCCTTTCGCTGATGGATGCCTTTCGCATCTAATCCTCCGTAAAGCCCCCGATATCCGTGATTTTGAAAGACCGCAAAATCAAGATTTGTCTGCACTCCGGCTGCCTGAGCCGTTTTGACAAGTTTTTTATTATGTTCTCTAACATCATTACGAAGAATTATGCGCTGCTCATCTTCATTTAATTTTTGAAAATCTTGACTATCAATAAGTTCTTGCCTACGAGTTTGAATTGCGAAATAAGTCTGGCCATTTGCAATCACAGGTTTCGCAGGATCACCATTCTGTACTACGAGATAGCAGGCATAGCGAGACAGTTTTATATCTGTAATTTGTCTCTGCCCTCCAGACCCTATGTCGACCATTGTGAGGACATCCTCAAAATGGTCGACAATATTGTGTCCGCTATTCTTACAAGCTTCTTTAGCTTTTTCAATTACAGGTAAAAAATGCCGATATTGTGAATATTCCAATGCTATAGCTAATTTACGGGCACTCCAAAATTCACAGCCATCTTCTTCTTGTCGAAGAGATTCGAAAGTTTGATGATGAGTAATTTCGACTAAATCTTTATTCATTGCTTTATCTCCTGAAGGATTGCTTTCATTTTAGATCGGACTTGGGTGAGTTCTGCCTCTAAGGATTCAATCTCATCTTGAAGTGCCATTACGTCGATTTCTTCCTCTTCTTCAAAAGTGTCCACATAGCGAGGAATATTGAGATTGAAATCATTGTCTTTGATTTCGTCAAAAGAAGCTAAATGAGAAAATTTGGAAACTTTTTCTCTGCTATCAAAAACTTTCATGATTTTTTCGATTTGAGTTTCAGAAAGAACGTTTTGATTTTTTTCAGCTTCATACTCATGGCTGGCATCGATAAAAAGGATATCCTTCCGATTTTGATTTTTGCCGCCTGACTCACGAGAACGATCGAAAACTAAAATTGCCACTGGAATACCAGTTGTTGGAAAAAGCTTTTCAGGCAATCCTATAACGGCATCCAGCAAATTTTCTTCGATAAGTCTTTGGCGGATTTTGCCTTCGGCCCCGCCACGGAAAAGCACGCCATGGGGAACAACAACTGCAACGCGACCTTCTTTAGCTAAAGCCACTTCAATCATATGGCTGATAAAGGCATAATCGCCCTTGCTTTTGGGGGGAATACCCCGCCAGAAGCGATTAAACTTATCTCCATCGGCATCTTCAGCACCCCATTTATCAAGGGAAAAAGGAGGATTGGCGACAACGACATTGAACTTCATTAATCGGTTTTGTTCTTTAAGCTCAGGGTTTGTGAGGGTGTTGCACCATTCAATTCTTGCGCTATCGCAGCCATGCAAGAACATGTTCATTCTTGCTAGAGCCCAAGTGCTCCCATTGACCTCCATGCCAAAGAGCGCGTAATTGCGACTCCCAACTTCACGTGCAGCCTCTACAAGAAGACCACCAGAACCGCAAGCAGGATCGCAAATTTTATCTCCATCTTTTGGTTTTGCCACTTTGGCAAGAAGTGTTGAAACGGCATAGGGGGTATAGAACTCCCCAGCTTTTTTACCGGCATCCGAAGCAAATTTTTCAATGAGATATATGTAAGTGTTTCCGATCACGTCTTCGGAAACTCTACTTGGCCGCATGTCTAATTCAGGTTTGGCAAAGTCTTCCAATAAAAGCTTCAATCTTCGATTGCGGTCTTTGGTCCTTCCAAGATTTGATTCGGAATTGAAGTCGATATTTCGAAATACCCCTTCGAGTTTGGCTTTATTGTGTGTCTCCACCGCATCCAAAGCCTTATTAATCAAATCACCCAGATCATCAGCCTCTCTATTGGCATATAAGTCATAGAAGCTTGCTCCCTTCGGCAACACAAAGCGTTCTCTATCTAGCTTACGGCGGATTCGTTCTTCATCATCTCCATACTGTTTGCTGTAGTTTTCGTAATGATCTCTCCAAACATCTGAAATGTATTTCAGAAAGAGGATGACTAATATGTAATCTTTATATTGAGAGGGGTCCACAACACCCCTAAACGTATCGCAGGCGGCCCAAGCTGCTGCGTTGATTTGACTTTGATTAATCTTAGCATCCATTTGTTACACCCCAATCATTTTTGCTGAGTCCACTGACTCTTCTAGTAGTAATTTTTCTATCGAACAGCCGACAAGCTGCTTTCTTTTCATCTTTAAGTGACCTAATAACTTTTGTTCCTGATTCATAAGCTGCACAAGCTCTTGAACCTTTTGTTGACGATCCAAGGAGGGAATATACAACTCCAAACCTTTGAGGTCCTCAAGCTTCAGCATTTGCAATAATGTTCCAGCGGTAAGGCGTTGCAGCTGCGCTTGAATACTCGATCGACTTAAAAGCCAGGCAATGAATTCAGGTAAGGCGAACTCTCTATCAACGCGTATCCTCAATAAAGGGTGTGTGAACACAGCACCGTGAAACATTTTTTGGACAACGACTGGAGTGAAGTCAGTTCCTCTTGCTTTCACGAGAAGATCACTTTCTTGAAGCATCCAATCAGGGGTGCGTATCTTCATATTGGTTGTTTTGACTTTGTCAACGATGCCTTGATTAAGGGCATCAAAGTCACTCATTTGCACTAGAAATTTGTCGCCAGGGACTGACTTACTTAATCCCTCGCGAATGGTATATCCCGTTCGAATGTCGGCGATCTGTCCCAATTTGACTTGCATCTCAATAGTTCCTTAGCTTTTAAGGATTGAGCTTAGCAAAATGGATGATTAAAACAAAGATATTTCGCAGTACAAAAAACACTGCAAAACTAACATTTATAGATAAGTAACTATGTAATAGCCTTTTAGAAATTTCTGATTATCTGGCAATCTGTGCCTGTTATCAGGTCCATTTGCCATCAATCGAGGATGTTGTAGAAGACCTTCTGAAGTCGAAACTAACTGCCTAGACTTAGGCACATGGATGCGTGCTACTTTTTTGTCCCCAATATCATTAGTTTCGATTTTAACAGAAACAGGCGGATTGGTCTTGTTAAGCATTAGGGCTTCCAGACAGCTCACAAGCTCTAATTTCAAAGAAATGCACTAAATAAAGCGCCAACCCCAAATGCCAAAATAATCAATCCCGCAATTCGATTGATCCATGTCATCACCTTTTGGCTAACTTTTTTACGAAATAAAGTGATGCCTTCACTTAAAAGCAGCCACCAAGCAGCCGACCCTAAAAAGACACCCAAAACTAATGCGCCTGCCTGAAAATAGTCTCCATTTACATTGGAAAGGCCGAGGCCTGCAAAAACAGCTAAGAACGAGAGAATTGTCATTGGATTTGTGATCGTAAGAAAAAAAGTAGAAATGAAATCATTCAAAAGTGTTGTATGAGAAACATGTTTCGTTTCGGATGCTGGTTTAGTAACAAATGTTTTCCAGCCTAAATAAAGTAAAAAGATACCACCAATGAGGCGAAACCAAAACTGTCCTGCCAGAAGAAAATTAGAAATGATGGTAAGTCCAAATGCCGCCATAATCGCATAAATAGAGTCTGCAAAAGCAGCTCCGAGCCCCGAGAAAAGACCTGAAAGTCTACCGAATTGCAATGTTTTACGAATGCAGAGCACTCCAATCGGCCCAACAGGTGCAGCAATCGAAAACCCAAGAATGCTTCCTTTTAACAAAAAATCAAGACTCATATAACTCCAAAGGTAAAATTGTTCGCTCCAAAGGCGTTGATAGTGCGATTAGAGTATGTGTACGCAAAATGCCTGGTATTGGTTTTAATTTTTTTCCTAAAACAGTTTCAAAATGATTGATATTTCTGCATCTGATTTTCAGTAAATATGACCATTCTCCGGTAATGTGATGACATTCTAAAATTTCGGGAATTTTCGCGATCTCGGACAAAAAAAACTTTTCATCGCTTCTTTCTCCCAAAAGTACTTGAACAAAAGACAAAACATCGAGACCAACCTTTTGAGGACAAATATTTGCTCCCCATCCAGTGATTACCCCTTGTTTTTGCAGTCTTTTAATACGTTCATTCACAGCAGAAACAGAAAGCCCAACAATCGAACTGATCTTCTCGCAAGAAGTTCTTCCCTCAGTTTGTAATAGAGAAATTATTGTTTTATCTATCGTGTCCAAGAATCCTCCTGATGGTTTGCCTTGCTAAAAGGAATAATTCGTATATACAGTAATTTTTACAGTAATCAATATGATTTTCGATCATTTTAACATATAACCATTGTGTTTTCAGTAAAATTTCCTGTTTCATCGCTATATAAAAAAATATGCTTAGCTCGAAAAATCACAAAAATCCACAATAGATATGAATCTTTAAATCCCTGAAGCAAACTAAACCAATAGACATAAGAATACATCATGAATGTTCGAAGCTTTTCCCGCCGGGATCATAACAAACCCAATAAAAGACAGACGTTTCTCAATTTAAAAAATAGATTTGACAGATATCGCACAATAATTATTCTGAAATTAACTTGGAACACTCACAGCTGCATAGTTTTTATTAATGATATCAAAGGCTGCTTTTATGAAAAAATGGATCCTTTTCATGGCTATGATTGGGTCATCGGCGATGATATGTGCAGATGTATACGCCCCTCCTTATTCCTATTCAACGGCGCCAGGGCCTTATCGCCGCTATAATCAAGGACATGTTTACCCAGGCGGCAACTATTATTACGGTGACAGCACTTATTCTCCGAGCACTGGCGGCTACTTTAATCAAGGTGGAGGATTTTATCCCCAGAGCTATAGCAAACCCGAAGGCTATTACCCAAACCAAACCGATGGCTATCAAGGATACTATCGCGACATAAGACGACCTCCAGTCTACTATAATAAATCATACTCAGGCTATTTTCTCATTTTCCCAAAAAATCAAGAAGAACCTTCTAGTGAGCAACAGGAAGAAGAACAAGATTCCTCTCAACAAGAATCCAATCAAGATAGCCAACAGCAAGCAGAATAGAAGAATTTATTAGGCTACTATCGACTCCAAGTCGATCTCATCGCTGTTCGGAGTTATAAAACAGTGGCTAGCAAAAGAATTTCATTCTAAAATTGCGCGGGCAGTAAGTTTCAACGATCAAAAATTGCCAGCTATTCAAAGATCTACATATTTAAGGAAAAAACTGTGAGTCAAGTCGATATTCGATCGGAAATACATCGGTTGGTTTCTTCAATCATCCCGTTTGACAACATAGAACAAGGGCATATCGATTTTGTCCTTCGCTGGATTGAATCGGGGAGTGAGATTTTTCGTACACAAAAGCCTGCGACTCCAGAGACACATTTTGGGAAGGACTTGTGACTGAGAAGAAAAAGCAAAAGAGGCAATTTTGGGTTATCTTAATCATCGTCTTTTTAGGCTTTGTAGGCATCTCCATGCCTTATCTAATTTTCCCTGCGCTTTTTTTAAATCCTGCTTACTCAATCCTACCGGAAAGTTGGAGCGGATCCAGTCGCGCCATTTTTCTTGGAATCACGCTGGCAGCCTATCCTCTGGGTCAATTTATCGGATCGCCAATTCTCGGATCCCTCTCAGATGACTACGGCCGCAAACGGTTGCTAGCAGGAACCTTGCTAATCTCAGCTTTCTGTAATCTATTGACGGGTATTGCCATTGGATGGCAACAACTGGGTCTCCTCATCGCCAGCCGGTTTATGGCTGGACTCATGGAGGGTAATATCGCAATTGCGCGTGCTATGGCTGCCGATCTCACCACGATCCCTAAACATGACACTTTTGGAAAAATTAATGCCGTTGCCTCAATAGCATTCCTCCTTGGACCACTTCTAGGGGGTTTGATGACTGAAAAAGATCTATTTGAAGATTTGACAACTTCTACGCCATTTTATTTCATCTGCATCCTCTTTTTTTGTCTTGCGGGCCTTTCCGCTCTTGTGCTTGAAACAACAGCTGTCAATAGTCAAACTGAACCACGGACTTTCTGGCAACGCATCAATCTCATCAAAAGGCTTGCCGTGCTGTTTTTAAACAAACGCTTGCAATTTCTTATGATAACGTCCACATGTTTCACTCTTGCTGTCGACATCTTTTATGAATTTGCGCCTGTTTACCTCACAGTCAAATGGGCCTTTGGCCCTGCCCAGCTTGTGCTTTATAATGGTGTGGTATGTCTTGCGCTTGCTGTTGGAAATGGGTGGCTGCCTGGTTTCATTTCTTCGCGTGTCTCCAATCGCTTAGCTATTATTTACTCCATTGCAGGATTCGCTCTCTTTTTAATTGGAATGGTTCTCACTGATTCCACTTTTCTGATGATGTTGCTATTTGCTCTTAGTGGTTTTGTCATCGGGCTTGCAGTGACTTTGATTACAGTGAAGATATCTAACTCTGTTCCTGACACTATTCAGGGAGAGGTAATGGGAGTGCAGATATCTTTGCGTGTCTTGGGAGATGCCATTATCTGTCTGTTTGGCGGCGCATTATTGCTGCTGTCATCAAAGCTCATCTTAGTTATTGCCGCAGCGATGTCTGTAGCTGCAATGATCTACTATGCCTTGAAAGTGTGAATAAATTTTGCGATCACAATCCTTAATGATTTTTCACTCCTCATGTGTTTTCTCATTGGGGTTTAAGGGGCTTGCCCCTTTTTGGAGTGCGCGTATGGCTTTTCACTAATTTCAGATTAAAGAGAATGCCATACCGCTTTGTAGTTTGCGCACTGTCAATCCCAAGAAACCTTGTATCTTAAGGATGTATTTGCAAAGCGGTACGGCGGACATCCTTTTTCAGAGTTTGATTGTTGCCGTACACGCACTCCAAAAAGGGGCAAGCCCCTTAAACCCCAATGATTTTCTGCAACTTTGATCAACTAGGGGATTTAGAGGGACGACAGAACTCACCGTCAGTGACGACGGTAGTTAGTATCCTTTTCATCCTATCTATCCTGCCGCTTGCGATCCTGGTGCGCCACGAGGCGCACCAGGATCGCAAGCGGCAGGATAAGCAGGATTGAAATAAATAAGAACCAAATTTATTAAAATATTATCATGAGCGTTTGAATATTGCGAGAATTTCCACGTGGTTGCTGCCGGGAAAAAAGAGATAAGCTTCTGCCGAAGAAAGATTCCATCCAGACACTATTAATGCTTCGCAATCGCGTTGAAAGGCGGGCCAGCCGCAGCTAATGTAGATAAACGTTTGCACATGGGTCGCCTTCTTTAAAGCGTTAAGGAAAGCAGAATCCAGACCTTTGCGCGGAGGATCGGCAATGACGACATCGGCTTCAGCCATTAGGTGCAGCAAATCGTTAGCATCGCCTGTCCGAAAAGAAATTTTTTCAGTTTGGTTTTCAGCAAGGAGCTTCTGAGAGTGTCGGAAACAAAACTCTGCCTCTGCGTTGATCTCGCAGCACAGAACTTGGCGGCATTGAGCTGCCAAAATAAGCCCGATGACACCAACGCCTGCGTAATATTCCACCACTTTGCTCTCTTTTGGAACGTACTTTTTTAAGCTCTCTAAAAGGGAATCAAACATCATCAAATTAGCTTGTGCAAAGCTTGCAGGCTGAAAGCATACTTTCGTTTCGCCAAAGATTTCCCAAAGCAATGGCTGGCCAAAAAGATGCTCCCACTTCTGCCCAAGAATGACGTTATTTTTGGCCGTATTGTAGTTGATCCAATTGGAATGAAAGAGATTATCTTGTTTTTCCTTCCAAAGTTTTTCCAGAGCGTGATTCCAATGTTTTGACAAAAGAGTCGCGTTTAGTACGAATGTCAGTTGAATTTTGCCAGTGCTGCGCTCGACAGCGCATTGCAGATAGCGCAACTCCCCTTTAGCAGATATTTCATCATAAGGCATCAACTGTTCACTTTGAATCAGGGAACGAACCCGCTCAATAGCTGCGTTGATAGAAGGATGGTGTGTTTTGCAAAAGGGGATGTCGACGACATCATGTGTTTTTTCTTTATAGAGGCCTATTAAAAGCTTTTTCCAAGAACCTCTGACAGCGACTTTTGCACGCATGCGCCAAGCCGTTGGACTGCCGGCATGCAGTTTGATTTCGATTCCTTTTTCCTTAAAGAAACGATGCACATCAACAAAGAGGGGAAGATCTGCGACATCGTTGATGACACAGCCGGAACATTGATTAAAATGAACGCATCCAATGATTTTTAGATTTTCCTGGTTTGTTTTTTTCATGCCGGTTTTAGTAAAGCCATTTTCTTTTTTGATAAGATATCATCGAAGTAAGGAGCTATAGCTTGGCTTATGCTTGATGCTCGCTTTAACTGG
>JABDEI010000056.1 GCA_013287145.1 Chlamydiota bacterium | reverse complement strand
GAGTTCTTTGTGATAGTTATCAAAAAACAGTAGGCCAACCTTCTGAGGAACTAAAAAAGATTTACCATCAAAACAAACAAATCATCGATAAGTGTGATGAACAAATCGTCTTGCATCTCAATGCTTTTCGCAAAGCGATAGCAAATCGGCTGAAGCATAAAAGAGATGATATTTTTAATGATGAGCTCACCTTTCGCCTTCCTTCGCCGGCTTTTGCTGATCAGCTTTTATTCGATAATCTTAAAAAACAGTTTTTAGATGCATTAAATGCTTTAAAAAATCCCATAACACACAAAAAAACTAAACACCTTCCTGAGTCGCCAATGGGCATGTCCCCTGAACAGCGCATCGATGATCTCGCAGCAGTTTTTGAGGTAAAACTTATGGAGGCTGATATTCTTCAAAGGTATAATCAAGTAAAGAAAGCTTATAAAGTCTGGCTGCTAACTAATCATCCAGATAAATTAGAGGGAAGGGGATTAAGCCAATCTGAAAAAGACGAGATTGCAGCAACCTTAAAATGGGTTACAAGTCATTTTTCTGAGCTAAGCAAAGATTCCCGACTTCCAAAGTAATCCGTTTAAATGACTTTTAGCTCTTTGCCAACTTTTGCAAAAGCAGCAATGGCACTCTCCAGGTTCTCTCGCGAATGAGCTGCCGAAATTTGTGTGCGAATTCTTGCTTTGCCTTCAGGCACCACCGGATAGCTAAATCCAATGACGTAGATGCCTTCTTTCAGCATCTTGGCAGCGAATTCTTGAGCCAACTTGGCATCGCCTAACATCACCGGAATAATGGGATGGTGGCCCGGAACGAGATTAAAGCCAAGCTGACTCATTTTTTCTCTGAAATAGTGGCTATTTTCTCGCAAACGTTTCCGCAGAGTGTCGCCGGCTTCAAGAAGCTCTAAAACTTTTAATGAAGCCGCTCCAATGCAGGGAGCTAAAGTGTTTGAAAAAAGATAGGGGCGCGAGCGCTGGCGCAGCCAGGCGATGATCTCTTTTCTGCCGGATGTGTACCCTCCTGAGGCACCCCCAAGGGCTTTACCCAAAGTTCCTGTGATGATGTCGACGCGGTTCATGACTTGGCAATATTCCGGTGTCCCTCTTCCTCGCTCTCCAATAAAGCCGACAGCGTGGGAGTCATCGACCATGACCAAGGCTTGATAGCGATCGGCAAGGTCGCAGATAGCTTTTAGATTGGCGATGATGCCGTCCATGGAGAAGACCCCATCGGTAGCAATCATTTTGTAGCGGCAATCTTTGGCTTCTTTTAGCCGAGCTTCTAAATCTGCCATATTATTGTTTTCATAGCGGAAGCGTTTGGCTTTGCATAAACGAATGCCGTCGATGATGCTAGCGTGATTGAGTGCGTCGCTGATGATGGCATCTTCGGGGCCCAGAAGCGTTTCAAATAATCCTCCGTTGGCATCGAAGCAAGAGGAGTACAAAATGGTGTCTTCGGTTTCTAGAAAATGGGAGATCTTTTGTTCGAGCTGATGATGGATGGTTTGCGTTCCGCAGATAAAGCGCACGGAAGCTAGCCCAAATCCAAAGCGGTCAAAGCCAGCTTTGGCAGCAGCGATGACTTCAGGATTGTTAGCCAGACCCAAATAATTATTAGAGCAAAAATTTAAGACTTGTCTTCCATCGGCGATCTTAATCAACGCTTGTTGCGGAGAGGTAATTTCGCGTTCCTCTTTATACAAACCCTGTTTTTTTAAATCGTTTAGCTGAGTATTTAAGTTTTCTAAAAAATCGCGTTGCATTGCTAAAAATCTCCCCTATTGATTTAAGCCTACAATTAAACCCTTGTGCTCGATTTCGATGCAATCACAATTTTTAAGTCGGCTTAAGAAGTTCAGCTTCCATCCAATAATCGATGTAATGAATTTTTCCTTGGGCATCTAGAGGGTGCTTTTCTAGGTAGCAATCGATAATTTCGTTTAAGAATTCTTCATGTAATTCTTTAGGAAGTTTTTTGAGATAGGACATCCAGCCTGTCATCCAAGCGATGAATGCAGCGCGATCGGAAAAGATTTCATCAACGGTGATGATCTCTATGCGTTTTATAAGCAAGTGAGCTTCTTCAGCATCGACAGCAAACTTTGAAGGGGTAATCAGTGAAAAAGGGTTTGAAAAATCGGTGAAATAATGTGCCCATTTTTCAGAGTTTCTGACGGATTTTATCGAGTGGTCGAAACGATCCCGACCATGATCCGGCGCAAAATATAAAAATATTTTGCCTCCCGGTTTCAAACTATTTTCCATTTCTTGCAATGCTGCTAAATGATCACGGATCCAATGAAAGGTGCTAAACGATACTATCTGATCAAATTCGTTTACAAAGGGAAGATTGACAGCATCTGCTTTTGCAAAAGCAAGATTTGTGGGACAGGTGACTTGTAAAAGCTTTAGAGCCATTTGCAACATGGATTCGGAAGTATCAACTCCGATAACAAATCCTTGCGGCACAGCTTTGGCCAGAAGTGCTGTTATCCGTCCGTCGCCGCAGCCGATATCCAATATTTTTTCATTACCTTGCAGTTGCAATTTCTTAATGTAAGTTCTTGCCCATTGGTATTGCAAGTCCGAGTTATTTAAGTATTTTTCTCCGTCCCAGTGATCTTTTTCTGAGGAGGCTTCATTGGCAAAAAGGGATAAACACAAACTCAAAAAACACAGGCATAATTTAAGAATTTTTTGTTTAAATTTCATTTTTTTCTCGCTTTGTTTAGGTTATCGTTCTAGTGATAGAAATAAGCCATTGCTTGCAGAGAGAGCTTTCAATTGCGCAAATGTGATCTGCATGCATAAAGCCTGAGGGAAGTTGGCTTAGCCCCTCTTTCATTTCATTCAGATGTTCTTTTTCCTCTAGTAAGATCGATTTGACAGCTACTTTAGATCGCGCTTTTCTAAGAGCTTCATCATAGAGTGGGTAAAGCTCTTCAGCCCTTAACTCAATGGCATAGGTGACAAGGAGGTACGCTGTCTCTTTAAAAGTATTTTTTGCAAGGCCTATTGTTTTAAGATAGCGTGAAGCCTTTAGATCTAATGTCCCCAAATAATGTAGGGTTTCCCTTCCTCCCAATAAATTAGAAAGGATATAGTTCTCCATCGGAGAAGTTGAAACCCTCTCGATTTGACGCTTGAGATAGTGGGCATGGCGAAACTCTTCTGCTGCATGTTTAAGCATCTCTTCTTTTACCATCGTTGGATGCTCGCAGGCTGCAATTTTCCTAGCTCCGCAATTTTCAAGGTAGGATAGTGTATTTAACCATTTGGCATGCAGTTGATCTGAGCTGACAATTTTTGTTAGAACCTTCTTCAAAGGCTCGGCAAAAGAAACAAAATGCGTCATAAGTTACCCTCTAAAGTGCAAACGATCTGGCTATAGATAAAATCAAGTTCTTCCTCTTGAATGCAGTAGGGAGGCAACACATACAGAACATTGCCAAGGGGACGCAATAAGATGCCGCGATCCAAAAAAAAGTGATAAAGGCGATCGCGCAGTGATTGAAAGTAAGAAGAAGGCTGTGTTGAACGATATTCCAAAGCCAAGATGGTTCCAAGGCTTTCACAGCGCTTAAGCTTTGGATGACCTTTCCATTTTTTGCAAAAGCTAGCATGGCATAAAGAGATCATCTGCCTTTGTAAAGTACAGGTTTGCTGTTGCAAAAGGTCCAAGCTAGCAAGAGCGCTTGCGCAAGCCAGCGGATTAGCTGTGTAGGAATGACCATGTAAAAAAGCTTGTTTTAGGGAGTCTCCCAAAAAAGCATGATAAATCCGTTCAGTGCATGCTGTCACGCCTAAAGGTAAAAAACCGCCTGTGATCCCTTTTGAAAGGCAGATTAGATCGGGGCGTTCACTTAGCTGCTCACAAGCAAAAAGAGTTCCCGTGCGTCCAAAGCCCGTCATGACTTCATCTGCGATAGTTAAAATGTCATGCTGCCTACATAGCTGTAAAATGGCATTTAGTCCCGAGGCAGGATAGATAATCATGCCCCCAGAGCCCAAGATAAGAGGCTCAAAAATGAAGCAAGCCGCTTTGCCTTTATTTAAAATCGTTTGCAGTTGTCGCAACGATTGTGGTTCTTGACCAAGTGTCGGTGGATCTATTGATTCAACTTCAAAAAGGTGCTTCCAGAAAGGTTTATTAAATTCATTTTTTCCGGCAGCCGACATGGCTCCAAAGGTGTCGCCGTGATAGCTGTTTTTAAAACAGATGACTTTGATTTTGTCTGTCTTTGAATTTTGATTTTGCCAGTATTGAAGGGCTATTTTAAGGGCGGCTTCGACAGCTGTTGACCCATTATCGGAATAAAAAACTTTAGACATGTTTCCAGGAAGAAGCGCAAGCAGCCTTGATGCCAAATCGACCGCAGGAGTATGCGTGAAGTCGGCAAAAATGACCTGATCTAATAATTTACTTTGAGCTTTGATTTTTTCACTAAGGTAGGGGTGAGCATGCCCATGAAGATTTACCCACCATGAGGAGATGCCGTCTAGATAACTCTTTCCATCTTCACTGTAGAGGTATAATCCTTTAGCTTTCTCAATGGGGATTGGAGGGCGTGCTGTCTGCATTTGAGTAAAAGGATGCCAGATGCATGTGCGATCTCTTTCCATCAAGGAAGAAGATTGGATAGATGTGGAGACCATTGTTTTGCGTACCCTTGGATGGTATTACTATTTAAATTTTGTTCAGGAAGAAGTCGGGCTAAAAAAGGAATCTGGGAGATCTCTAGGATTGCCTCTTCGCTATCAGGATTAGGCTCTCCGTTGAAGATTACCCCAACGACAGGAATTTGGTGCCGTTTTAAGGCGTCGAGAGTCAGAAGCGTGTGATTGATGCTGCCAAGGTAGTTTTTGGAGACAACGATCCAGCGACAGTTCCACGATTTAAATAAATCAAAGCTTAAAACTTTGTGAGTTAAAGGAACAAAAACACCGCCTACTGCTTCGATGATTAATGGACGCATAGTCGTGGGTGGAGTAATGGTCTGTAAGTCAATGGTAATGTTTTCAAGTCGAGCCGCATGGTGGGGTGAGAGGCGGGCTTTTAAGGAATAAGCAGGTGCAAAGATTTGATGGTTACCTACATCAATGAATTCTTTCATGATGTTAATGTCTGAGTTTTCTTCATCGCCGGATTGAATCGGTTTCCAATAATCTCCTTGTAATAGGGTCGTAAGGATGGCTGCGACAATTGTTTTGCCAACACCGGTTCCAGATCCTGCCACCATAATTCTATGCATGATTAAACCTCCTTTGACATTCCAGGCATTTTAAAAGCGCTGACACTTCTGCTTTGGTGTTGAATGAGTGCAGGCAGATGCGCAACCTTTCATGTCCTTGCTTAACAGTGGGACTTAAGAGCGCTCTGACATCAAAACCTGTCTCGACAAGATATTTTGAAAGATTAATGGCATTTTCATTTCCTTTAATCCCTATTGATTGAATAGGAGCTTCAGATGCATTGATTTGAACTTGGCGAAACATTTGGATCAACTCTTGCAAGTGTGCGCGTTGCTTTTCAAAGGCAGGAAATAATGCGTAGCTGCATTTAATCACAGCTAAAGCATGGAAGGGTAGTGCAGTTGTATAAATATAAGATCTGGCGAAATTGATGAGGCTTTGTTTTAAGAGATTGCTGCCAAGAACAATGGCTCCTTGCGTTCCCAACGCTTTTCCAAAAGTTGTAATTTGGGCAAATACACACTCTGTCAGATTATGTGCTGCCACAAACCCTCTTCCCTTAGGGCCGCAAGTTCCCACGGCGTGGGCTTCATCCACAATGAGATGAGCGTCGTATTTTTTGGAAAGTTCGCAGATTTCTTGTAGCGGAGCCTTGGTGCCATCGGTGGAATAAATTGATTCGATGCAGATGAATCGATTGCCTTTAACGCGACTATTTTTTAAGCGCTTTTCTAAGTGTTCTAAATCATTATGTCTAAATGGAAAGCCTTCAGCGCAGCTTATGCGTATGCCATCATGGGTAGAGGCGTGCACATTGAGATCATAGAAAATAGCATCATGACTATTGGCGATGGCTGCGATCAATCCCACATTGGCCATGTAGCCGCAATTAAAGAGGACTCCGGCTTCATATCCATGGAATGTGGCTATGCTGTCTTCTAATTCCTGAGCATAAAGAGTATTTCCGGTGAGCAGGCGCGATCCTGTGGAACCCATACCAGTAGAATGTTTTTCATATTCTGACCATTCTTGGAAAACATTCTCCGCTAACTTTTCAGATCGAGAAAGTCCTAGGTAGTCATTGGAGGCAAAGTCTATCAAATTCTGCGTGACTTTAAGAGTTCGCAGATTGCCGGAAGTTTTGCGCTTGATCAATTTGTTTTCAAGAAAGGCTGTCATTCTTCTCTTTCCCTTAAAAATGCCGGACGTTTTTTTAGACCAAAAAGCTGGAACATTTTTTCATCTTTATCTAAAGATGTGTTCGCAACAGTGAGAAGCTTTTCCCCCATAAAGATAGAGTTTGCTCCAGCAAAAAAACATAGCGCTTGTTCCTCATATGACATTTCAATGCGTCCGCAAGAAAGCCTAAGCATGACTTTTGGTAAAACAATTCTTGCAACAGCGATGATTCGGATCATTTCCCATGGGGAAATGTGGGGTTGGTTTTCAAGGGGGGTCCCTGGAACCTGGGTTAAGCGGTTGATAGGCACAGATTCGGGATGGGGATTTCTTTGGCTCAAGGTCAACAACAACTCTAAACGATCGAGGGTATCTTCGCCCATTCCTAAAATGCCTCCGCAGCAGACGCTTATGCCTGTTTTCTCAACGATATCGAGGGTGTTTAAGCGATCTTGATAGGTGCGTGTAGTGATGATCGTTTTGTAAAATTTCTCGGAAGAGTCAAGATTGTGATTATAGGCATAAAGGCCGGCATCTTTGAGGCGCTTGGCCTGATGATCTTTTAGCATGCCCAAAGTGCAGCATACTTCTGCTCCTAACGCGGTGATTCCTTTGACCATGTAAAGAACATCATCAAATTGCTTGCTATCTCTAACTTCTCTCCATGCCGCTCCTAAGCAAATGCGCGTCGCCCCTCTAGCTATTGCTTTTTTAGCTTCGTTTAATACTTCATCGTATTGCATCATCGGTTGGGCAGAAACCGAAGTTTGATAACGCGAAGACTGAGCGCAGTATTTGCAATCTTCGGGACAGCCCCCTGTTTTAATTGAGATCAGATTACAAACTTGGATCTCACCAACTTGATGATGTTGGACATGAATAAGATGTGCATGAGAGAGCAGCTCAAAAAATGGAAGATGATAAAGTTTTTCCAACTCCTCTATGGTCCAATCATATCGAAGTGACATTTTTAGTATATTCCTCATAAAACTTTGTGTTTTTTGATTAAAAAGCAGGATTCTAAGGGTGTTTTCTACATTTTTCAAGGTAAATTCCTTAATGAATGGCTTGTGATAAACTAGATATTGGTTTATAAAAAATAGACCTTAGTTTACTTTGGCGAGTGAACTTCCTAAAAAGTGATGAAGTCGTAGATTTTTGACTAAACTCGAAAATAGGTTGTGAAAAATAAAAAGAGGTTTGATTTTTTTTATGCTCGAAGTCTTATGCGGCAACAAAACCATTGGAAAAATTCTGATTTTTCTATTTGTCAATGGCAAATGTTATGGCACTCAATTGCATCGCCAGCTTAAAACGCCTCTTACGCCTATCCAGAAAGCTTTACTGCGTTTAGAAAGGGGAGAGCTTATTACGAGCTATTATGAGGGCAAAACGCGCCTTTATCACTTCAATCCGGCATTTCCGCTGCTAAATGAAATAGAGCAGCTACTTAAAAAAGCCTACACCCTCCTGCCTGCTGATGAGAAAAAAAAATACTACGTCGTCAAGGAAGAAACTCTCAAGGAATACACGCATCCAGAGAACAAAACGCACGTGCTCTTAAAGTTTTGGGAGAAATTAATAAAAGTAGAACAACTTACCTTCAATGCTAAAAGCAAAGCTAAGGAAGAACTGGGGTGGAATGGCAAAGGAAAAGGCGAAGTCGGAGTCACAAAAGAGGGGAGCAACATCTTGATTTTCAATGAAAGAGGCAGCTGGCAAGGAAAGCAAGGAGAAGAGGTTAGTTTTAGTAATGTCTTTCGTTGGACTCTGGATCGTAGAGAGGGAATGATTTCGCTTGAGCATTTGCGCCGAGGACCCGAGCATCCCGTGTTTCTTTTCCATCTTGTCCCTACGAGTAAATCTTCCTTATCATCTGTAAATTCGCATCTTTGCGAGGGTGATACCTACTTTGGGCAAATCCATTTCGATCGCTATAGCCTTCGTCTTAACTGGAGAGTCATCGGACCAAAAAAGAATGAAGAAATCGACTATTATTATTCAGGAAGCTCTGAATAGTTTTTTTTATGTGTTTGTATATGGCTCAGGCTTACAAGATTGATTAATCAGGCAAATGAGTACCAGTCCGGGAGGATTCAGTAAAAAAGCTTAGTATGGATAATACCGTATATATGGATTTATTTTTAACTTCGTTCTGTAGGCATTCTTGCACAAAGGAATTAGTTAGCCGCGAATAGCGGCGGCAGCAGGTAGCCACTGGCGTAAGCCTGTGGGGTGGGTACATAAACCTAACATCAAGCCGTGATAACGGCGACAGCAGCCTCATGAAACTGTCGCCGTTATCACGGCTTGATGTCTTTTGCCTTTTACCACAGGCTTACGCCAGTGGCTACCTGCTGCCGCCGCTATTCGCGGCTAACTACTACTTTTTCAACTTGAATTCTTTAATTTACTAAAATGAGGTACTCATTTGCGTGATGAACTACAAGTTTGCAAGTCCGGGTTGATTTATGGAGTCATTGCTCGTCAACTTGCAAACTTGCAAGCCTGACCCCATAAATTTTTTCGTTTGAATTTTCTATCGGCTTTGTCACGACAGCTTCTAACTTTAAGTCGTAAAGTAGAATAGACCCATCAGGTGAGGCTGGTTCATAACTTAGGATAATACTGACCAATTCTTCAATGAAAAGTGTTTGCAGATCATCTGACAAATGACCCATAAAGTTACAAAGTGGACGAAAAAATCCCATTAAGGCGTGAATATCTTTGAAATAGGTGTAAGTAGGATCTTGATTTATACTTTCGACTTCAAATCCAGCAGCTTCCAAAAGTTGCGTATATTCTTCTGCATCATAATAGCGTTTTGTCTGTTTGAAATCAGGGAAGAGGTGGGACCAACGGTCAGTCTTTATCAATCGTTCAGCCACTGGACCTAAATTTGTTGGTTTCTTGCCAGGCCTTGTGATTATTGCTTTTCCACCGGGTTTCAAGGCAGAAAATAAAGAAGCTAGCGCCTGTTCTTGTTCGTTAACCCAGTTCAGAGACAACATGGCGATGACTTTATCAAATTGGGCTACAAATGGCAGCCTTCTGGCATCACCTAGCATATAGATGATGTTAGCAGCAGGGTAATTTTCTCTTGCAAAATCCAGCATGATATTTGAGATATCCAATCCTATTACTATGCCTGAAGGCACTTTCGATGCTATAACCGCTGTGATAGACCCGCTTCCACATCCAAGATCAAGTACCTTATCGCTTTCATCTAATGGAAAGTTTTCCAAACTCTCTATGGCCCATTTCCATTGAAGATTGGAATTGTTTTGATAATCCTTGGCGTCGCGTATGCCTTGATCAGCAGAAAGCGAATGGCAAAATACAATGGAAAAGTGAAAAAATGCAGCCAGAAGAGATTTCAGCATAAGATTGTCCTCGGTAAGTGATTTTTGCATGAAATTATATTAAGCTCCAAATATCTTTTGGCAAGCTGAAAGCAGAGGTTACCCGGCCTCTCTTAAACGATCTCTTTTACCAGCCGTTCTAAATTTTTGGCGATTTCCTGTAAAATTGCCTGTGCAACGCTTTCTTCGATCAGTTCTTCTAAAAAAAAGAGACTTAGATTCAGTTGACCGCGAAAAGTTGAAGCACAGAGACAAGCGTTATGTTCATGCTCAAAATAATTGTTGGAGTTTGCTAAAAAAAAGAGTTCTTCCATTTGAAGCGTTTGGCAAGGATAGGTCCCATCGAAGGGCAAGACTCCGAGATTTGTCAAACACAATAAATTTGGCGGCATCTTTTTTGATAAAAACTCCTGAGGAGTCGGATTTGATTCCAATTGTTCGGCAACTGACTTTAAGTTAAGGATATGCAAGCCATCGTCCAATTTCCTATGTAAGTCGTGATGGATCTCAACAGCTAATTTGAAGATATCCATTTCCTTCGTTACTGAAAATTTTCCTGAAACCCAAGTGAAAAGAGATCGTAAAAGGTCTGGTAAAGCAGGCGGCTGAAAGTAGGGACGCAAACTAACGACGGTCAAAGCTTCGAATTCGTTAAAGTCTGGATTTTTGATAATTTTAACTGCTTTAAGAAAGGCTGCGTAAATAGCGCTATGCACTTTTATTTTATGCTTTTGACAAAATTGGATAATTTTCAAAGTCGAATTTCTGTCTATTGCCTTGATTTCATAACTTGTATGGTAATTTGTGACGCCTTTCGGTTGGTCTGTGGTCGAAGGAGAATGCAATTCCATTTCGTCTTGTTTGACTGTTTGAAATAGATTTTCTAATGACGGCGGAAAGGATAGGTCTGAGTTAATAATGGGCTGCTCTCCCAGCATTTTGGCGGAGATGATTTGATAGAGCTGGTTCATGAGCTGGGCTACGGATATTCCATCAGCTATGGAATGCTGGAAAATTAAAAAAATCATGCCTTCGCCGATTCCCTTAAGAAAAATGACTTTCCAAAAGGGTTCATTTTCATTTTTAAATTTTTGCCGCATATATTTCTTTGCGATTTCTTTCCATTGCATTTGATCTTTGTAAGCATATTCTTTAAGAGGAATGATGAACGGTGTTGCTGGGAAGAACATTGGAGTTTGTTCGATCGCTTTAATGGAAACCCTCAGCATAGGGTGAATATCGATCAAAATTTGCAAACTCGATTTCAAAATCGCAGCAGTGATAGGCCCTTTGTACTTGGAAATAGCGCACATATTCGTATTGCCTGCATCGGCATTGTCATTGAGCCATTCGCGATGTTCAATGATATTTAAAGAATTTAGTTCACAATCCAAACTACCGGCTAATTTTGTCATGAATATCTCTCAGATGAAAAAGATTAATACTATTGGCAAAGCAAAATTCGATCTTGATATCCAATATTCGATATTTTGTCCATTGAAGATCCGACTGCCCTTGTTAACTATTCAAACGCATTGAATTTTCTTGGAGTTTACTGTATAATTTCATCGTTCGATTAATAAGAATAAAAAATGAAAAAATCTATGCCTTTTAAAAATCTAATTTCCTTTATCTGGAAATTTGTGCGCATGCAGCCATGGAATTTCTTTTTTATATATTTTCTCTCCTTTACCTGGTCAATCGATTCCACTGTATGGCCGTATCTTCTACGACTCATTATAGATACACTCACACAATATGACATGGATCGAACAGCCGCTTGGAGTGCATTAAAGTGGCTTTTAATAGCAGGAATCTGTTTATGGGTTTTCGTAGAGTTTTGCTTTCGATGTCGCGATTTTTTGCGCGCCAAAGCATTTCCTAAACTGGAAGCCGATATTCGCATGGCCATGTTTGATCATATCCAACACCATTCTCCTAAATACTTTAACGAACACTTTGCTGGAAGTTTATCTAACAAAATCAGCGACATGACGACGCAAGTCACCCTAATGCTTCAAAATCTGATGGTTTTTATTCCAGCTGTGAGTTCTTCTATTTTAATTCTTTTTTTCTTTTCACAAGTAAACCCTCTCTTTGCGGTGATTTTGGCGGTTTGGATTGTTCTCCATTTTGGAATTTGTATCTTTTTTACTTCAAAATGTGTGGAATATTCTAATGACCATGGTGAAGCCCGCAGTATACTTGCAGGAAAAATCGTCGATAGTTTTACAAACAATTTTGCCGTCAATCTTTTCTCCCGTTTTCAATTTGAGAATCTGCGTATCGCCGCCTCTCAAAAGGTAGAACAAGAAAAAAATTATCGAGCACAATATTGTGTTGCATTAATGCTTTTGTCTCTGTCCATCGTATTTCTTGTAGGAATCATTACATTGAATGGCTTTCTAATTTTGTATTGGACCCAAAATAAAATCTCCACCGGAGAAGTGATCCAAGTTTTTAACACAACCTTTAATGTTGTCATGATCCTGTGGATTTCTGGCGATTTGATGCCTCAATTTTTCAAATCCTTTGGAATTGCCAGTCAAGCTCTCTCGGTCATGCATGACCCGCAAGACGTTATTGACCATCCTAACTCACCATCCCTTATAGTAAAAAAAGGAGAAATTGTTTTCGAAAACGTATTTTTCCAATATCGCGATAAAAAGCTATTCGAGAACAAAAATGTACGTATTGACGGAGGAGAAAAAGTCGGGCTTGTGGGTTATTCTGGAGCTGGAAAGTCGACATTTGTCAATCTAATCTTAAGATTCTATCCAATTGAGAAAGGAAGAATCTTGATTGATGGGCAGGATATCGCACATATCTCACTGGACTCTTTACACAAACAGGTAGCTCTTATCCCGCAAGACCCTCTTCTATTTCACCGCACTCTAGAAGAAAATATCCAGTATGGCAATATTCAAGCCACTAAAGAAGAAGTTATTCAAGCATCGAAACTGGCCCACTGTGATGACTTTATTAAAAAATGCCCACAAGGTTATGCTTCGCTTGTGGGAGAGCGCGGTACAAAGCTTTCAGGCGGAGAGCGCCAAAGAATTGCTATTGCACGTGCCATGCTGACGGCCTCTTCAATTCTTATTCTTGATGAAGCTACATCATCCCTAGACTCAGTCACCGAAAAATTCATTCAAGATAGTTTAGAATGCCTCATGCAAAATCGAACAACAATTGTCATTGCTCATCGTCTTTCAACGCTTGCTAAAATGGATCGCATCCTCGTGTTTGACCAAGGAAAAGTGGTGGAAGAAGGAACTCATGGTGAATTAATGGGCAAGCGAGGACATTATGCACGCATGTGGGAAATGCAAGCAGGAGGATTTTTACCTGATCATCCGATTTAACGAAAAGCGTTTATCATTTAGCGTTGTTTTTAAGCGCTTGTTCGATGTCGGCTAATAGATCGGCGACGTCTTCAATGCCAACAGAAAAGCGGACAAGTCCGTCATTCAAACCCATTTTTATCCGTTCTTCGCGAGGAATGGAAGCATGCGTCATCGTTGCGGGATGGCTGACGAGGGATTCAACGCCGCCCAGACTTTCTGCGAGCGCAAATATTTTAAATGAAGAGATTAGTTTTTTTGTGGCGTCCAAGGACAGGTTGAATTCTGCCGATACCATGCCGCTGTAGCCTCGCATCTGTTTTTTGGCTATGTCGTGGTTTGGGTGGCTTTCTAAGCCTGGGTAATAGACTTTTTTAACGTGTGTGTGCTTTTCTAGAAAGTGGGCAATCGTCATTGCATTGCGCTGATGTTGCTCCATTCTGACAGCTAGCGTTTTTACGCCGCGCGTCACGAGCCATGCATCAAAGGGGCTGGGATTGACACCGATAGCTTTGCGGGCGAAATCAAGTTTTTGCTTCATTGAGGAGTCATTTGTCATCACGACCCCGCCAATAACATCGGAGTGCCCTCCGATATATTTGGTCGTACTATGCCAGACGATATCGACTCCAAGTTTAAGGGGATTTTGACAATAGGGGCTTGCAAAGGTATTGTCCACGATAGAGGTAACGCCATGGTGTTTAGCAATTTTTGCTAAGGCTTCGATATCAAAAATAGATAATAATGGATTTGTTGGCGTCTCAAAAAATAGCCATTTGGGTTTGTGCTCTTTGAGAATTTCATCGAGTTTATCAAGGGATTCTGTATCAACTGAAATGAATTTAATGCCAAAGCGGTTAAACACCGAATTAAATAAGCGATAAGTGCCTCCGTAGAGGCCATCGACAGCAACAACACTGTCACCTTGAGACAAAGTTGTGATCATGGCCGTGAGCGCTCCAAGTCCGGAAGAAAATACAGTGGCATATTCTGCGCCTTCGAGGGGAGCTAGCATCTTTTCTAAAATGGTGAAATTGGGATTGCTAGCACGCGTATATTCATAGCCTTTTGCTTCACCAGGAGCTTCTTGGACGAAGGTCGAAGTCATATAAATCGGCGGCATAATAGCGCCGGTTACGGGGTCGGGTTCTTGGCCGGCGTGAATGACTTTTGTTGCAAAGCGCATAAGGGATCCTTTCTTTATAAGAAATTGTGCTGTTTCATCCAGTCGTCATCAAAAATTTTACTTAAATATTTCACGCCGCCATCAGGAATAATTGTCACGATCGTTGCCGGTTTTTGCAAGGTCTTGGTTAGCTCTAGAGCCGCCCACACATTAGCCCCGCTGGAGCCGCCGGCTAAAATTCCTTCCTTTCTGGCTAAGAGACGTGTGACAGCAAAAGCGTCTTTATC
>JABDEI010000055.1 GCA_013287145.1 Chlamydiota bacterium | reverse complement strand
TCAAAAAGAAAATAGACTACGCCAAAGGCAAGAATGGCTAAGCCGATATTCCAGATAATTGCCGGGATTAAGCGGTTTTGCTCAAAATAGGCGGCAATGCCTGCTGCAACACCTAAGGCAATTAAAGCCGCAGCCATTAGGCCTAAAGAGGGATAAATAAAAAAGGCGGCAAGGCAAACGGCGATGGCGCAGCAAGTGCCAATGGCAGCTCCCAGACTTTGTTTTAGAGGGTGTTCATATTTTTCTAAGGATAAACCTAGCTCCTCTTCCACCATGACTCTTAGCAAGCGTTCGTTATCGGCCATGAGGACATCCAGAACATCTTCTAAGAGCTTGCCTTCAAATCCTTTGGTGGCATAAAGAACCCTTAGCTCGTCTCTTTCCTGCTGACGGTGATGCTCGATTTCCCAGCGCTCTTGATCCACGATGCGATGCATTCTCTCAAGATGCGACCAGGCAAGCCAGGCGCTTCTTCCTATTTTCCAGATAAGCCAGCCTACAGAAAAAATAGCGAGGATAACAAAAATCTGCTGAAAAGAGTCAGTCAAATGCACTAATGAGACCCAAAGCAATAGCAGCACAAGCGCGGTTTCTCTAGCTGCATCGGTTCCGGCGCCCATGTGCCCTGACATCTCGGTGCCATGGATTTCGGCGGCGGAAAGAATCCCTTGCGCTTGGGCTTCGGCAACATGGCCGATAGCGTCTTTTCCCTTAAAATGTTTAGGCGTCTCTACTTGGGGTGCATCGCTCATCACAACCTCTGGCTTAAGATTTTAAGGATACCGAGAAAAGCGAAAATAAAGAAAGCTATTTTAACGGCATGTGGTTGTATGAATGGCAATTGAACTCAATGGCCATTCACGCAACAACTTTAGCTGCGAAAATGGCCATGTGTGCCGGATAAGGAGTTCTTTAGGTTATTTATTTTTTAGTTTTCGCTCTCTTAGAAGGATTTTCTGACACAT
The DNA here is from genome assembly GCA_013287145.1 of Chlamydiota bacterium. Taxonomy (GTDB): domain Bacteria; phylum Chlamydiota; class Chlamydiia; order Chlamydiales; family Parachlamydiaceae; genus JABDEI01. Next base: position 13,911 of record JABDEI010000055.1, on the reverse strand, counting down.
CCTGGTTTTTTTTGTATACTACGTCTGAATAATGATCGACATAGTCTGTCCAATTTGAGCATTCAGGGTGCTGTATAAGCCATTCTTTTAGTTTTTGGTTTAGATCTTGTGCGACATAACGATCTGCATAATGAGCTAGTATTTTGAAGTTTTCATGAGTGATTTCTATTGATCCGGCATAAAAAAAGTGTAGTAACAGTTTGAAATTCTCGGGATTGTCATGGATGAGAATTTCCGATTGATTTCCTTCTTTAAGTTTAAGAGAGAACATTTTTTCAAAGTAGGGGCTGCGTACACTCAAAATAGCCGGATGAATAGCAAATATTTCTGAACTTATCCCTTCCGAACCTACTTTCAAAGAATGCTTGCTGCCGGTTTTTGAATTAAAAAATAATCCTAAATTCAGTGTTGGATCAAGAATGGTGGGATTTTTTTCTAAATAAACCATCATATGCGCAAAAATGCTATTCAATAGAGATTGCTCAGTTATTTCCTTGAGAACTGCAGCTAACGAAGGAGTAAAGAGCGGGCCCAGATCCGCTCCTTTTTCTATCAACAGTAGAGTAAGATCATAGTGTTTGTTACAGAATGCATACTGTAAGGGCGTTGCTGCACCGTTCTCACGCTTTGCATTAATCCATGTTGCTAATTTATTTTCTTTTTCGGCTCTTAATAAAAGCTCTTGTACGATTTCTATTTCTCCATACCTACATGCCAAATGTAAGGCGCTTGCTCCTTGAGTTGTTGAAGAAAAAATAACTGGAGAGTCTTTTGTCGAGGCTAAAAGAATGTCTATGCCTGCTTTAAATAAGGCTTTGTTAAACTCCTCGTCATTCAACTCACAAGCTCTCAACACATGAATCCAGTCATCGGAGAGCTGGGGCTTAAGCAATAAGTCTTGACTGTTTGCTGCATAGATGCCGATTATGTGATCAACAACTTTTTTTAATCCTAGCTTACTAGCTACTTCTAAGACCGATTCACCCTTCCTTGAAAGAACAAAGCAATCCATGCCTTCTTGAATTAACTGCAAAATAAATTCCTCTTCGGCTGCGCTTACTTTTTCATCATAGGATCCCACTCCCAAAGCTATTTCTAATGGAGTCTCCCAGGGTGTCGGAGTATTTAGGACAGAGGAAATCTTTTCTTCATCAATGTACTGAAGGAGATTTTTTGCCTCTTCGAAATAATAGTTTCTTAACAATCTATGAAAGACATTTTCTCCTTGAATGATAGCGAGGGGATCGGCTCCATAAGATATGAGGTCGCTTATAATCCCATCCAGGAGCTGTTTAAAATCATCATCTTGGCTTGTATGTCGATATGCATAAGCGTAATTAAGCAATCGCCCTTCTCCATCAGTTGCATGTTGATTCAATAAATCATTTTTTTGTTTTTCATTCAGTTTTGTTATGATGCTTTTGACCACGCTCCTTAAGCCTTTTTTTACGGCAATATGAAGAGCTGTTTCTTGATTGCACATAGTCTCAAGCCTTAAATTAGCGCCCATTTCAATAAATAAATGCGCTATTTTCTCATTTCCGCTTTCACAAGCGCACATTAGGGGTGTACCGTACGTATCGGTAGAGCTCCTACACCAAACTAAGTTTATTAGACGCAATTTTTCATATTTGTTCTCAATCGTATTAATCTTTTTGATGATGACTTCGACTATCTCTTCCATTCCATGGAATGCCGCAAGGTGAAGAGGTGTTGGAAATTCTATTTTTTGAAATAAGTATCCATCTTTCTCAATTAATTCAATTTCATATTCTTCATCTTCGCTGTCGTCAATATCCGTAACAGGCTTTAGCCCACCCCCTATTAATGCTTCTGCGCCGGCGTTCAACAATTGCATCGCTATTGTTTTATTATTGATCGAGCAAGCCAGCATGAGGGGAGTAAAGTGAGCATCATCAGGCTCATCAAGAGATCCTTGAGGAACATTTTTCTGGATTTCAATAATTTTTTGGACGACACTTTCTAGACCTCTTAGCACGGCACAATGTAAGGCTTGCCTTCCTTCAAAATCTTTAAGATTTAAGTCAGCTCCGGCATGGATCAATTCAAGGGCCATCTTTTCCTGGCCTGTCTTGCAAGCAAGCATAAGCGCTGTGGATTTTGAGTAATTAATGGCTTCATCGATATAAGGCACAGTATTTTGCAATCCTTTTGTTTTGCCAAGGATCTGTTGCACGACAATTTCTAAACCGCTTTGCACAGCGTAATGTAAAGCTGTCCTTCCACTCTCATCTTTAAGATTTAAGTCAGCTCCGGCATGGATCAAATCAAGGGCCATCTTTTTCTGGCCTGTCTTGCAAGCAAGCATAAGCGCTGTGGATTTAGTGTTATGCATAGCTTCATCGATATAAGGCACAGTATTTTGCAATCCTTTTGTTTTGCCAAGGATCTGTTGCACGACAATTTCTAAACCGTTTTGCACAGCGTAATGTAAAGCTGTCCTTCCACCCACATCTTTAAGAGTTAAATCAGCTCCTAATTCAATCAATTGCAGGGCGTAATCTTCTTTAGCTTTTTCACAAGCTATCATAAGAGAAGTCATTCCTTTATAATCGGAACTTTGAGCATTGAGGGCTATATTTTTGTGTTGTACCATATGTTCGAATGCGCCTGGAAGCATCTCTTTGAGTTCTGGATTTGCTAAAGTTAGGTGCAAAAGCGTAGTGTGATGCAGATCCTGGCCTGTAGCACCTGCATTATGAGCCATTAGGATTTTTATTATGGGAGTATGTTTGGCATGAAAAGCAGAAAAGAGCGGGGTTTGTTGACTGCCATTTTTGGCATTGATATTAGCGCTATTTCCGAGTAACCAAAGCACCAAATTCTTATGACCAGCCTTGGCTGCGGCATGCAAGAACGTATTACCATTAAGATCAACATGCAAATTCGCATCCTTTTCTGCGATGAGAGCTAGAAATTCGAATAATTTCTTCTCAAATGCCTCAGGAATGAATGCTGAAGCATTTTTAACTAGATCAGGAAACTCATTAATCAATAGGATAGCGATATCTTCGCGTCCATTTTTACAGGCTACAGCCAAAGATTCGGAAAGGACTTTGTTGTCGATTTTTTTGAATTTTTCTTTTTCTCTTTCTAGCAAAGCCTTGAGAACTGTTGGAAGCTGTAAAGATAAGACAGTTTCAATGTCTTTTATAGAGATAGGACAGCCTGTTTGAATCAAAGCTAGGGCTCCTTCTTCATCCATCATTTCACTTTGAAATTTAAAGCAATTCATTAAAGGCGCGCCCTCTGGAATCATAAAATTTTTCAGAGAAAAGATCTTAGTTTCATGTAGGGCTGTAAAAAACTGCTTTTTTTGATCCAATGTGAGATTGTAGGGGAAAGAAGCCTTTAAAATGTCTTGAGCTGGTGATACAGTTTTTTCTCCCAAAATTTTTATAATCTGAATAATGCGAAGGGTCATTTTATTAGGAAACTGTTTAAATTTTGCTGAAAGCACTTCGGGATCGGAGTAACGTTCAAATTTAGTCTCCCACCAGCCGGATGGACTTATATTCATGATTATATCCTCTAATTGAAAATTTAATAAAAAAGTATACTTAACTAGTAGTTAATCTTCAAGGTTTTGTTAATAATCGTTAAATGTAACAAAATTAGCGGTTTTTTTATAAATAATTTTATGTTATAATTTAAATAAGGGAATGTAGCTTTTGACTAGAAAAGCCACTCCTTTTGCATGCCCAAAATTCAATGATGGAGTCATTATGTCATCACCAGATGTCAATCCAGGGCAATTTGGCATTCACGGACCTGCATATACACCTCCTGTCGATTCAACAGCGCCTCCCACTCATGAAACGCAGATACAAGATAGCATCGCCGCTAGCGATCAGATGGCGGCATTGATGTATTTGATGTTTCTTCCCCAGTTTCCTCAACTTATTCCTCCTGATAAATTATCGCCGAAAATGGCGGGACTAGAGCTTGCCAAAAACACCCTTGCAATCGTCATGCAGATCTTCAATACATTGAGCAAAATCGTCACAGCCATAGCAGATGCATGGAACAAGAACATCAAACAACAGGCTCAGCGCCAGGCAGAAGATGCCAAAGAAGCTGAGATAAAGGGAGACCAGGTCAAATGGTCTCAAAAGCATTCAATAAACGCTAAAGCAGCCGATGATGCCTCCAGCGTGATATCAGCTGCAACAGAAGATTCGATGCGAAGCGCCTTAGCCGCAGGACTTTCTAGGTCGGGCATTCAAGCCCAACAGGGGGATAGTGTTGCTCAAGCGAATTTACCCTTTGTTGCAGCCAGTCTCATGATTGCCGCTTCCTTCTTTCAAGATCTTCTCGGAGGTGCAAAAAGCAGTCTTGGAGCTGTCAACACAATCCAAGGTGCATTTAGCAATTTCAGTACAGCAATTCCAGGCAACATGGCGGCTGAATTGGGATTGATTGGCGCGATGTTTGGAGTAGGTGCTGCCTATAAAGGATCAGCTAATGCTCTTACCGAATCCGCTCCCGATGCTCCAAAAGATGCCGAAACGGCTAAAAACTACGCTCTTAGCATTTTGCAGATTGTGCAAAGCAAGGAATTAAATGGTTTTATCGAAGCGATGCTGACACAAAAAATGAAAGATGGAGTTGTCATTACCGCCCCCGGCAAGGAGCAGTTTACCGCAATGGCAAAATTGGTTCTACTGTCTGTGTCTTTAGCCCTTCTTTATAAGCTAGGGATGACAGACAACAAAGGCGGCACAAACTGGATCAGAGGCGCTGACTTTCAAGGGATGCTAAAAGGAACTACTGCAATTGCTGGAAACTCTCTTGAAGCTCAGATCATCGAACAAATTTATGCCCAGTTGAAGCTTCTCCCATCGGGAACGAATAAAGATCCTGGACTGCAGGAAAAATTTCGCGAGTCTCTGATTGCCTACATGGATAGCAATCCCAGCGTGGATTCTCTCCTGGATGTAGGCAAAGTCTTAGAAGATGTGTACACGACTATTCCGCAAACTCCGGGCACGGTGTGATTTATTTAAAAACCGCCTTTAGCAGTTTGCTCATGTTTAAGTAGTCTTGGCTTGCCATCAGCTCTCGGCTTGAATGCATGGAGAGCTGAGGCATGCCGATATCTACCGTCGGCATACCGGTGAGATGGGCGTGAATGGGTCCAATCGTTGAACCGGCCGGAATATCCCCGCGCGAAACAAAGCGCTGAAAAGGAATCTTATTTTTTAAGCATAAATCAACAATATATGCTGTTGAACTTGCATCGGAGGCATAGCGGTATTGAGCACTCGTTTTTATCACGATGCCTTTATTCATCAAAATTTGATGGCGCGGCTCATGTTTATCGGCGTAATTGGGATGCAACGCATGGGCTAAATCGATGGAAATGCATAGCGATTTTTTGCAAAGGCGGAAAAAATCTTCACGTCCTAGTTTTAACACTAAGCAGATGCGTTCCAATACTTGCTTAAAGAAGGGCGATCCTGCTCCTTGAGCCGTCGAGGAGCCGATCTCTTCATTATCCCAAAAGACAATCATTTTCATCTGCTCTTTTGCCGGCTTTGATGCGCTTACAAAAGCATCAAGAGCCGCTTTGACGCTACCTAAACTATCAATGCGATAAGAAGCTATCATATCATGATCGCCTACCAATCTGGCCTTCTCCAAAGGAAATAAAAAAAGATCTGCTCCTAATAGCTCTTTAAAGTCGATCTTCTCCCTAAGAAGCTTTTCCAAATAGCTTCCTTCATCCTCCTCAGCCTTCAAAGCTGCCAAAGCTGCTAAATGCTCTTGCTTATGCAATACAGGACCGCTTTCATTGACGCTGCGATCAAGGTGAATCGCTAACTGTGGAATCACAACAGGATGTTCATCAATGCGCACTACGCTTTCCCTGATTTGCCCTTTTTTATCTGAATAAACTACCCTGCCAGCAATGCCTAAATCGCGATTCAACCACGACGCTAACATCGGCGCCCCATAGATCTCAACGCCAAACATCACCATATTCTCTTTATAAAACTCGGCGTTGGGCTTAAGCTTAAAAGCAGGACTGTCCGTATGCGACGCCGCCACCTTCACCTCAGATAACTTCCCCGTCGGCACCACAAAAGCACAAACCGAAGACCCATTGCGCTCTACAAAATACTTGCCTCCCGTCTTTATCTCCCACAAATCCTCTTCCCTCAACTTCTCAAAATGATTCTTCGTAAGCTCTTCTTGAATCGCATCAACGGCATGCCACGCTGTCGGCGCATTGTCTAAAAAATTTAGTAGGCTCTGTACTTCCTCGTTCGATCTCTTTGCCATGTTGTTGTCGCCTTTTTGCTAAAGCCTTTTTTTCAGTGGTGTGTGTAGCGTAAGGGGGCTGTTTGCCCCCTTACAATCCCCCAAGCAAAGGGCCAAGCCCTTTGCAAACCCTTTTCTTGTTGTTGACGCTTATTTTGCACCGGCCAATTCCTAGGCGGAATTGGCCGGCCGGCATTCGCAAGCAGCAGGAAGCTGCTTGCGAAAATAATTAATGCCCATTCTAGCGCAAATGTTCTTTTTGTAAAAGCCGCCCGCAGGTGCCCTCTCTCGCAATACTCCTGTAAGGAGAATTGCGAATGCATCCCGATCGATTGCTGGCAATCGATCGGGCTTAGCGAGTTATCACAAAGAAACGGGTTTGCAAAGGGCTTGGCCCTTTGCTTGGGGGATTGTAAGGGGGCAAACAGCCCCCTTACTGACAGCGAGCTTTAAAGCTCAGCAAGACGTCGGCCCATTGTTGTGCGCTCAGATTGTCGTAGCTTAGTGTATGGTATTCCTGTTTGCGTCTTCCTAGAGCATGTTTATATGTGTTGTCGTAGTAATTTAGGGCGATGGCGATGGCGTCTAAGATTTGGTTATTGTGGATATTGGTGATGATTTCTTGAGTTCTGGTGCCGCCGAGGTGTTTGTGGATTCTTTGGGTGGCGGTGATGAGGTCGGAGGGGTTAGCGTTGCCGTATTCTTGATTGAGTCTTGCGAGGCGTTCTGTTAGGGAGCATTCTATGATGACAAGTTGGGCTGTGCGCATTTGATCGAAGATGGCATCTGGGATTTTGCAGGAGCCGATCATGCGGCTTTCGTCTTCGATCCAAACTGGACGATTAGGGTCGAAGGAATCCCATTGCAGGGCGATCTCATTTTCAAATTGCTCTGTAGAGGGCTGTGTTGGCATGTTGAGTAAGCCGAAGCTGCTGCCGCGGTGGTGTGCGATAGCTTCTAGATCTAAAACTTGTTCACCTTTAGCTTTGAGAGCTTGGAGGATGTCGGTTTTGCCGCTGCCGGTCAGTCCTCCTAGGATAAGAAGTTGCAAGGGCTTTTCGACAGCTTTTAGAGCCCATCGGCGGAAGGTTTTGTAGCCGCCTTGTAGGGTGATGGCTGCAAGGCCATTAGAGTTTAGCAGCCATGCCATTGAGGAGCTGCGCATGCCGCCGCGCCAGCAGTGGACTTTAGCGATGCCGGCATGGACATAATTTTTTGCGGTTGCGATAAACTCGTCGAATTTAGGTTCGACGAATTCCATGCCTTTGGCGATGGCTGGCTCTTTGCCGACTTGTTTATAGATCGTTCCGACGACGGCGCGTTCGAGGTTGCTAAAGAGAGGCAGATTGCAAGCGTGAGGGATTCTTCCTTGTTCATATTCGCCGGGGCTGCGCACGTCTAAGACGACGCCGGGTGCAGCAAGAAACTCAGCTAGTTCTAATGCCTCTGCCATAAGTTTTTAGCAGACTGGAACAAGTTTTGTAATCCCAGCTAAGTACTTATGCAAAACAGGGGGAATATCTATGGAACCGTCGGGATTTTGATTGTTTTCTAAGAGAGCCACCATCAAGCGCGAGGTCGCTAATCCCGATCCGTTTAACGTGTGCACAAACTCCGGTTTATCATCTTTTTTGCGGAAGCGGATGTTGGCGCGGCGGGATTGGTAGTCGGTGCAGTTAGAGACCGAGGAGACCTCATAGTAGCGATTTTGTCCCGGCAGCCATACCTCGATGTCGACAGTGCGAGCAGCTGCAAAAGACATATCGCCGGTGACAAGAAGGGCGTTGCGGTAATGCATGCCCAGGCCTTGCAGGATCTCTTCGGCGCTAGAAAGCATAAACTCGAAGGTCTTGGCGCTGTCTTCGGGCTTAGTGAAGCAAAACATCTCCACTTTATTAAATTGATGCATGCGGATCAAGCCGCGCTCTTGCGAGCCTGCTGCGCCGGCTTCTCTTCGGAAGCAAGGGGTATATGCGGTATATTTTAAAGGGAGCTCATCTTCAGATAGGATCTCGTCGGCGTGTAGACCGTTGAGGGGAACTTCAGCTGTTGGAATGAGGTAGAGATGATATTCATCATCATTGATTTTAAATTGCTGATTTTCAAATTTAGGCAGCTGGCCGGAGCTAAAGACGATGTCGCGGCGCACTAATGCCGGGGGCATCCATTGCATGAATCCATTTTTTATTTGGGTTTCAAGCATATAATTGATTAAGGCCCATTCCAGGCGGGCGCCTAGATTGCGGTAGACCGGCCAGCCGGAGCCTGCAAGTTTTGCGCCGCGTTTAAAGTCGAAAAGTTGCAGTCTTTCATTGAGTTCCACATGATTTTTAAAAGGGAAATCAAAATCGCGTTTTTTGCCGAATTCTTTGATGACAACGTTGTCTTTGGGATCTTCGGAGACTTTGATGTCATCCATGGGGATGTTAGGAATGCGGCTAAGCTCATCGATAAAGCGCGGCTCTAATTGTGCGAGCTCATTATCCAAGGCTTGGATTTCGTCAGCAGAAGTTGCCACTTGCTGCATTAGTTCTGTGGCATCTTTGCCTGTGCGCTTATATTCGCCGATTTTTTGGGAGGCAGCATTGCGGCTGGCTTTGAGCTGTTCGACTTTGGTTTTAATTTCTCGGATGCGATGGTCTAGTTCGACGATGGAGGCAAGACTGATTTGCGAATCTTTAGTTTTGAGTTTAGCTTCGATGGCGGCAGGGTCTTTGCGTATCAGTTTAATGTCTATCATAATGTCTTCCTCATCCTAAGAGCTTTTCAAATTTTAAAAATATATTCGACGTTGCATAAAAATCCGAGGCTTTAACCTTTCCAATGCATTCAGTCGCCCTTATTATGCAACAACGGCAAGTCTAACATAGGCTTTCATTTTAATTAAACCGAGAAAGGAAGTGAAGAAGTTAAGTGAAATAGTAGCGGGGTTGTGATTATTTATTTAAAATAATTTGTTTTAGTTTTATTTAATATTTAAAACTGTTATAATTGTTGTATTATTTATTTTATAAGGAATTATTAAATGTCTTTTCAAAATATTAATATTGCCCCTCCTATTTTAAACATAGTCCATATTGAACCGCTACCTCTAGCCCCAATTAACATTCCAATAGAGAATAAGGCTGAAGAAGAGAAAGTAGGTGTTGTTTGTTTTTCCAAGGAACATGCGCAGCAGCTTGCACAAATTTATTGGGATGAGCAATTTCTTAAAGAAGTCCTTAATCTCATTAAGTCTAGCTATGATAAGCCAAATCTTAAAAAATTTCTGAAACATCCTATCTTGATAACCCGATTTAATGCCTTTAATTCGAGAAATATTGATTCGTGTAGGGACGTTCTAGTGGAATTTATTTACAAAAATCAATCTCTTTTAAAAGAACCCTTCATTCAAAATTTTGTTGCAGGTCAGCTTGTTTGCTTACAAGCTTCAATAGACCTCAAGGATCTTTGCTATAAAAGTAGAAGTTATTTATCTCATGAAATAGATGCGATAAAACAAAAAATTCTTTGCATACCAAGTCTTCCAAAAGTTCTTCTAGAGCCACTGAAAAGCATCCAATCCAGTAGAGATCAAGAAATATCTATTCCAAAGTCTTTTGTTTCAAGCCAACCCAACTTAAATTTAAGCATAAGTTCTTATTATGCCGGTCAAGATACCAAACGCCTTGCTGTCGAGGTTGCCACGGAAATCGATGGATTTGAACTTAGAACCGATGGACTGCGTTTATGGATCCATCAGCCTCCAAAAGGAAAAGGAGATCGAGCCTGCGATTTGATTATGAAAGACATCCAGGAATTTCAATCGGGAAGAAGGCATTTTATCTTCAAAACGACTGAAGGTTCTGTTCCTTTGCAAAATTACAAAGAAGTCATGCTCTATATTATATATTCTCTAAAGAAAGATCGCGAAGACTTTTATCAGAAAGATCCTAATTATATCGATCCTAAAGTTTATGAAGAATGTGTTGCTGAATTAGAACAGAAGAAATATGGATCTATTCATTTTGACGACAAATACCCGTTTGAATGGGCAGCTCGCCATATAGTGGAACTAGAAAATGAGGTTACCGCAGCCCATAGCGATGTGGAAATCAGCCTTTGCCTCAAGAAATTTAATGATTATTATTATCATCTTCCCAATTTTAATATGGATCTTACAGTCTGTAGCTGTATCGATCATCGCGGCTTAAATCCTTCTTCGATATATAAGCCTGTTATTCATCATGGCATTCCATTAAGCCTTATCAATCTGGCTAAGAGTATGGGTGTTTACGGTGATTTTTCAAAAGAAATGGTACTTTCAGTTTTTAGTGAGCTCTCTACCTATCACCCACAGAGTGTTCAAACAACTTTTGTTGAATTAAAAAAACTTTATACTCAGCTTGTTAAAGATTCTAAAAATAAAGATCTAATGAGACAGTTTCTCCAAAAATGGGCTTCAATGCCTTATAAAGAGAAATTTTTTGCGATGGAGAGAGGAAAAGAGTCTCCTTCTGTTATCCAGTCGTTAGTTGATTTTGTCAAAGATCTTGAAATGCAGTTAGGAGTTTCCAGGGGTGAGTTTGAAGAATTGCTCAAAAATTGTGATGCATCCGCTTTTCCTCTTATTGCAAAATTGCAGAAAACTAACCAAGTTAATTTTGATCCTGAATACGTTTTTATAAGCTTGAAAGAGCTTGCCAAAGAAGCTAAGCAATTTAAAAGCGAACACGCCAAGGAAATCTCAAAGCAAGATCATTGGGATGTGTTTTTGGAGGATTTAAATTATCTCCTTAATACAACTCCTCCAGAGTTAATAATGAAGGAATATGATTTAGATTTTAATAGTCTTAAGAAATTAGCTACTGGTATTATTCAATTGCCGCTGCCTGGCATTGGTGAGAAAGTAGAGATTTTTAGAAAGTCGCTTTTTGAAACTCATGCCACATCGCTTATACATACTCAAATAGTATTTGAAAGTCTTTTAGATCTAAAAACATTCATTCTTAAAGAAAGGCTCTTCGGTGAAGCTTTTGTTTCTCATGAAACTTTAAAGGCTCTCAATCTCATAGCAAAGATTGAATGCAAAATCGCTGAAGAAGTTTTGAAGGAAACCAATCCAACATCTCCAGAGGCTTTGCAGCTGATCACGCGCATTGCCGTCGCCCACGGCTTCCTTGATAAAGAAATTCAAGATCTAGCGCAGCTTAAGGATGCTTTAAAAAGCCAAAGAGACCAACGCATGCAAGGTTATACCCAACTTCGTCGGCAAATCATTAATTCATCCTCTTCCTCCCTGCTTAAGTTACTTAATAAGCACGCCTATACAGTCGACGATGCCGTTCAAATCATTCAAGGCGGCTTGAATACGGGCATGGCAGCGATTTTAGATAAATTGGTCACATTCGAAAGTGAAAAAAGCTCTCTTTTAGGCTTGCCGACTCAGGCGGCAGATGTCATTGGGAAAGTTCGCTTTGTTAGCAATAACGAAGAATTTATTGAAGCTAAAGAGGGTGAAATCCTGGTTATTGAAAATGTATCATCTGAAGTTCACAAATATGCAAAAGCTGCTGCTGTGATTGCACGTCAGGGCGGCATTTTTAGCCATGCCGCTATCACTTTTTCTGAGATGCACATACCTGCTCTTTTGGGATGCGATATCGATGCTCTAAAGAATTATGAGGGCCAATTCATGCACCTTCATTTGTCAGAGGAATGCGCCATAAATCCTATTCCAAAGGAAATCATTAAAACTTTAGAAAAGATTGCACAGCCTACCTTAGAAACTGCCGGCGAGATCGAATTGCTACCTGACGGAATAAGAGAGATCGCTTCGATGCAATTTTATAAAGCTGTTTTCGAGCGATTTTCTCCAAACGAAATTGCCTCTTTCATTTCTTTTGCGGGCGCCAAAGCCTATTTTGCAAAGGAAAAAGAAGCGATACAAGACTTCAAAAAGCGCCTTTGGAAAGCTGAAAATCCCGTCGAAGACACTTATCTTATGAACAAGATCGAAAAAAAGCTTAATAGGCTTCTAGCGATTGCGAAAGAAGCAGATGCTTCGATTGCAGATGAATTGCAAAAAGAGATTTTAGAATTTAATCGTAGGATTTCAGAAAATTGTTCTATCTCTGCTTTAAACCGAGCGCCTGTTATTAGTTTAAGGGGAAAAAAAGAAAACCTCGACTTTATGAAAGAGTATCTTTCAAAAGATTCTGCCAATGACTTGTTTGACATCCCTTTTTATAGTGATATTAAGGCCCAAGACAGCATCTGGAGCCGGAATGTTGAGCATAAGGAAGAAGCTGTCAAAGTCTTGCGCTCCACGCTCAGTAATTTTGAGAAAAGCGAAAGAATTTCCAAACTCATTTCTCAACTGCACATCGATCAAGGTATTCTCGATCAAGTATCTAAAATCGAAGGCGATCTCATCGTGCGCTCGTCTGCTAAGATTGAAGACCAAGCCGAAAGCGCTGCTGCCGGCATTTTCAGCTCTTTGCCCGTTAAAGACAAAGAAGATCCTACTAAAGCTATTTTAGAGGTGATTTCATCCTCCTTTTCAGAAAGAGCCTTAGCTTTTTTTGCAGCCCGCGGTTTTAAAGATGTCACCTTGCTATTCGAAATGAGCTTGATTGTGCAGAAATATATTGTCGATGCCGAATTCTCTGGCGTTGCATTTTCTGTTGCCGATGAAAAGAAATGGGATGTTGCCGGCATGCAGCTTGTCAAAGGCTTAGGCGGCGGAGTCGATGGCACCCAAACACCGACATATGTTTTTGTCGACACCAAGGACAATACGCTTGCTGATGTTAGACTTAAGAAAGGTGAAAAGTTGCCTTGTGAAATTCCCATTGTCAAAGAGATAACTGCTTTACTTAAGAAACTAGAAACGAAGCTAAATGTGCCAGTTGAAATCGAATTTGTGGGAAAGGAAGGCAAAATCTCTATAGTTCAAATGCGTCCCATCACGCGCTTTAGATAGCCATGGGTTGTAATTATTTATTTAAAATAATTTGTTTTAATTTTATTTAATATTTAAAACTGCCTTCTTCCAGATTGAAATTCTTCGATGTCTTTCATAACCAAATCACAGGCACGGTCCCCTTTCCCTCTTGGAGGCTGGTGGATCCACAAACGCAGTCCATCGGTTCGAAAATCATATCCATCGATTTCTGACGCTACACCGACAGCAAAGATTTTAGTCTCTCGATCAGCACAATAAAAACTTGTCCGCAAATTCAAGCTGGGTTGGCTCCAAACAAAGGAATTAGGAATAGAGATCTCTCTGTCTTTTTTGGAAAGGATAGCCTTCAATGGCTCTTGAATAATCTTAGGTAAATTTTGAGTGCAGAGAATTTTTTGGATCACAACTTCAGTCTCATAAGGAAAGTATTCGGTTTTCTTTTGGCCAAGATTAGTAAGGTCAGTTGAAGCTTGTAGGCGGACAAGCAGCCGGGACAAAAATTTTTGAATGAATGGTTCTTTTAAAAGAGAGGGATTCTTATCTATAAAATTCAAAAGAGTATTCATTGTCGAATCAAAAGGCCCAGGTAAAGTAAAGGCATGAAAGCGCGCGGTCAAGATAGGATGCTTCAGAAATTTTTTCAGCTTCACCATATCTTGATGAGAGGCCATGAGAGTGAG
>JABDEI010000054.1:280-14929 GCA_013287145.1 Chlamydiota bacterium | reverse complement strand
GCGATTAGCGAAGGAACTATGGGTAAAGTCCCGCCAGCATAGAGCCCAGAACGAAGTGACGGGCGACTGATCAAAGATAGGGTAATAGGATGTGTGTGCGGTGCCCGATTCGCTCTTAGCCTGATGCATATGGGATATGCAGAATATTGCGCAGATAGTTGGATTTTCCGATTATTTATTGTGATTAACTCTAATTAATCTAATTAGTTAATGATTTTTTTGAGTAAATAATGTTTTTATCATATAATTAAGTTTAGTAGATGTGTTTACATTTATTAAAGGTTAATTATGATAAATGATTTTGTAAAAGGACAAATCCCTTGGAATGATAAGCAGCTTTTTGTGGACAAAAGAACACAAGAAGTTTCTATTCGTTCTGTTAGCAAAAAAAATACACCGCTAAATAAAATGGCAACAAAAGAAGCGGTTTATAAAATTAATGACATTTTTAAAGATGCCTTATTTGCAGAGAAAACCATAACAGCTCAACACTTAGGTCAAAAAAAGATTGAAAAACTCCTGAATAACTTAACTGAGCTTCAGAATTTCGTTGATAATCCAGAAAAAAAACTCTTAGAAAATTGCATCAAAAACATCCAAAGTGCTTCTAAATTTAAAATAAATAAAGCCCCTGAATTAACCGAAGATCAACGACAAGCTTTATCGGATGATCTGTTGCGGGCGATAAACGGCAAAAATGTCAATCAGGCCAAGCTACTCCTCAGTCAGGGGGCTGATCCTAATGTAAAAGATTGGAATAAAAAATCAGCCTTGCACAATGCCATCAAAAACCAATCAGAAGACATGGTTTTATTGCTTCTTGACTATGATGCCGATATTAACGCACAAGACCGCTATGAAAATACAGCTTTGCATTTAGCTATTGAAATTCAATCTAAGGAGATGGTTGAACTGTTACTAAGTCACGGCGCGGACATGAACGCCAGAAATAATATGGATTTTATACCCCTTCAAATGGCAGTAAATAATAAATCTGTAGAGATGGTCACACTTCTTCTTGACCACGGAGCAGATATCAACGTGCAAAGTTTTGCTATGGGCTCATTACTGCATATTGCTGCCAGCGCTAGATCCGAAGAAATGGTTTTATTGCTCCTCAGCAAGGGCGCTGACATTAATTCAAAAGATAAGGATGGCAAAACGGCTTTGCATAATGCTGTATTACAAAAATCCGAAGATATGGCCTTATTTCTTCTCGATCAAGGCGCCGATGCAAAAACGATTATGAAGGAATCCAGGCGAACCCCAACATTCGATGCAATTGTTGGTGGTTGTTCGGAAGATCTTATTAAGCGCTTAAAAAAACAAGATCAGGGTCTTTCTGATTGGTGGCTTCAACAAAGCCTTATAGCTCATCGGTTCGGCTTTAATATATCTGTAGATTTTTTGGATCAAAATGATCTTGTGTTAGAAGGAAATAGACCAGAGCTAACATACCGAGCATTGATTCAGTCTTTGAAGGATTTTGTTCAAAATAATGAAAAGAGTAAGGAGGTTCAAGCGGAAGTCCCCGGATGGTCCCAAAAAGATTGGGAAGCGGTGATAAGTGTTTTACAAAAAGCCGTAGAGAATTTCCGCAGTTTTGTAGGTTATAATAAAGATCCAACTGTCATTCAAGCCTTTCCTTGTGGTTGGTATGGCCATGCTACCGGCGTTGCCGTGTCAGGAAATCTTTTAATAAAAGCCAATCGAGGTCTTGGATCTGGAGATCACCCAGGGTTGACCATCTACGAAATTCAAAATTCTAATTTAATTAAGCGTGAAATAAATTTGAGATACTTAATAAATAAGAAAGAATTAGAAGAAGGGGAAGACTTCTTTAAAAGTACAATCGACTACAACCTCGATCTTGAAGATATAGCTTACATCCGTCACAAAGAACAGCATGCCGGCAATTGCCCTTGGGCAGCGGTTAAGCTTCTGTTGAAAGGGATATGCTACTTGCAACTTCGCAATAAAGACAAAGAAATGAGTCATGAGGAAGCCGCCAAAAATAGCGAAATTCTCTATCGCGCTTGGTTTAATGACGACCGCGAACGCGCTGTACAAGAGCTTTTGATATCTTTTGAAAGCACTCAATCGACACCGCACTCTAAAGAAATCAAAGAACAAATGACCCAGATTTCAGAAGCAGTATTAACGGAAGTTCTTTACAAATGCCTTACCGGCAAGGAGAGTGAAAGCCGGGAAAATATTTTCACTTCTATTCTTGAAAAGCAATCTTCTTTGGCGATGCATCAACCTCAATTCAAAAATCCTAGTAAAGAGTCTTTGTTAGATGCGTCCATTCGCAGAAATTTGCCTAACTACACCGCCGCTTTAAACGCTGCAATTGCAACCTCTTCTATAACTTGAAATTCGTTGAAAGAATTTCACTAATAAGTCTCTCGGCGTACAACGCGTGATACAGCAATCCCTTGGATCCCATGCCGGTTAAAGTCCAGCAGCGAGGAGAGATTTTTTCGATGAGGGGAAGGTGCTTTGGTGTGGAAGCCCTTATTCCTGAGCGACAACTCAAGATTTGGACGTTTTCAAAAGCAGGTAAGAAAGCCTTTATCCTTGGCATGATTTCTTGGATGGCTACCGAGGGTTCGGGCTCTGTTGAAGAGAAGTTTTTTTCAAAGGTCGCCCCCGCCAGAAATGTTTTAGTTATTGGGTCTTGCAGAAGGTAAGCTTGGTTATTGAGAGGCAGAGATAAAGAACTGAAAGTGTGGGGAGGCGCAAACTCTAAGATTTGACCTTTTACTTCCGTGATGGGCAGGTGAGTCAGTTCCCGAATTGACTTTGTTAAACCGCCTGTTGCTGCAATGATCAGATCAAAAGAGTTTAATTCTTGCAGGCTTTTTATAAAAGAACATTCAAGTTTTACCCCACGCTGAGAACAGGCCAGCCAAAGTCCTTTTAGATATAGTTGACAATTCACTGTTAGTGCTGATTTGATGAGAATCCCCGGCGCGTGAACAAGGCCTTTAACTTTACTTTGGCACTGCTCGGCATCAAGCCACTCCACGTCAGAGTATTTGCCAGCGCATTTTGCGTAATCATATTGTTGCGAGTCATCAAGGGCTAACCTGAGCATTCCGGATAAATCGGCAACGGGCTGGTTTAATGTCTTAGATGCCACTTCGAGCAATTTTAGGGTGGCAGCAAGGCCTTCTTGACCAAAACGATTAAGTTTGGCGTGCAAGCCGGCGTAAGGATGGAGCAAGCCTACCGCCATCCCGGATGTGCCTCCACCAATGCCGGCAGAGTCAAATACAGTCACTTGTATTGATGATGCTGATTGGGCTTGCAAAAGGTGCCAGGCAACAGCTAATCCCGTAAAACCTGCTCCAATGATAGCAATTTGCATGTTTAACCCTCATAACGAAAAGGATTTAAGTGTAGTAGAAAATGGTTAAACAATCAACTCTATAGAATTTATCTCAAGGCACAGAGAGGGAGTGGGAAGCCAGTAGTCAGTAGTCAGTAGCCAGTAGTCGGTAGAACGGCAGGAATCCAGAATGGCGTTGTTGCATAAATCTATTCCCCATCGGGGAATGCGTTGGTAGCCTCGGGTTTCAACCCGAGGCTATGTGCAACGCATTCCCCGAATGGGGAATAGATTTATGCACGCCGATCGAATTACAAAAATTTTAGAGAATTAATGCCCAGAACGGAGTGACGGGCGAATGATCAAAGATATAAGTAATAGCATGCTCAAGCTCCATTCTGTTCTGGATGGTTTAAACAAATTAATTTTAAAGTACTCTAACCTGAATTTTTTCTTCTCAATAAAGTTTAAATCGCATATAGCCATAAAAAATTCTTAAGTAACCCCCTTACACAGAAAGGATTTGCCGATGGGCGTGCAACTATTATCAGACTATGTGATGCCTTTGTTAGCGCAAGCCATGAAAGGCATTGAACCCCTAGCTCAGCGTATCGATCACTCTTTTGAAAAAAAACGCCCTTTGGAAATCATTGCGATAACCATTTTTGCTTGTGTAGCAACACATTATATTAAAGGCAGGCTTTATCACAAAAACTGGCGAAAAACCGGCATTGACTTATTGCGCATGATTCCATCAGTTGCCCAAAAAATTGAGCAAAAGCGCGATAAATTTAGAAAAGAGTTGGAACATTCGACATATAGCAAAGATCAAAAACCCATTCATCGGGAGCTTCCAAAAACAGGACTTTCCGAAGGGGAAATTTTTAAAATTGAGGAGGAGGAGAAAATCTGGGAAGAGGGAAAAGTGTCCGGCGCTGTCTATCATAATCGACAAAGAATTAATAAAATAACTTTACGAGCCTTAGAGCAGAGCCTCCACTCTAATCCTATGCACGTCGATCTTTTCAGAAGAGAGCGTCAAATGAAAGCTGAGATTATAAGCATGATAAAAAATTTATTTCATGGGGATGCTTCGTCTTGCGGAACGGTGACTTCGGGTGGAACAGAGAGTCTTCTTTTAGCTTGCCTTGCTGCCCGCAATCGGGGTGAGAAAGATTATGAGATAGTAGAGCCGGAAATCATTATTCCAGTGACTGCGCATGCCGCTTTTTTAAAGGCAGGCGCCTACTTTAAGATTAAAATGGTCCTTATTCCTGTGGATCCAGATACCCTGGAAGTTGATGTGGAAAAGGTAAAAAAAGCCATCAATAAAAATACTGTAATGGTAGTGGGATCATGTCCTCAATTTCCTCATGGCATCATCGATCCCATTCAAGATTTGTCGGATGCTATTCTTCCCTATGAAGGCAGAATCGGCTTGCATGTCGACTGCTGTTTAGGTTTCTTAGCACCTTTTATGGTAAAAGCCGGTTTTGAGATGCCAGCTTTCGATTTTCGAGTGTGGGGTGTAACAAGTATTTCTGTAGATACCCATAAATATGGCTTAGGAATCAAGAGCGGAGGTTCCGTTCTGATGTATCGGAACGAAAAATGGATGAATCATCAATTTTTTGTGGCTACTCAGTGGCCTGGATGCATTTACACGACACCAAACATTCCGGGAAGCCATGCCGGAGCCTTAGTTGCAGCCACTCATGCGGTGATTTTATCTATGGGGGAAGAGGGCTATGTCAATCTTACCAAAAATGTGATAGCGAAAGCAAGAGAGCTAGCTAAAGCCTTAGGGGCTATTCCAGAGATTGCTGTGATGGGCGATCCTCAAATGAGCGTCGTAGCCTTTCAATCAAAAAATGAAAAATTGGATATTTATGCTCTAAGTGATAAATTAAAAGGCAAAAAGTGGCATTTAAACGAAGTACAACGGCCCGCCGGGATTCATTTCTGCATTACCGATATTCAAGCTTCCGATGAACAATTTGTTGATAAATTTATCGAGGATTTAAAGGATTGCATTGCTAAAATCTTGAAAAATCCTTCAAAAGAAAAGAGTGAAACTGCGGCGCTATATGGCGAAATGCAAAAAATTCCAGTGGAATTCGCTGAAGAATTTGCCCATATTTATTGGGATGTAAACTTAGGACTCGGCACGGTGACTTGAGATAAGTTAAAGATAGGAGTTTGTTAAGGTGGAAGAGACCAATAAAAGAAGACAGATCCGCAATTTACTCATCGTGTTTTTAGGGGGCATCGTTTTCGCTTTATTTTTAGCAGCTCTCACACTATACCACTACAGCCCAAGTGGAAGATATTCTGTAAATAAAATATTATTAGCTCCGGATGTGCTTTTTCAGGGGGTAGATAAGGGGGCGCAACCAAAGAAAGGCAAAAAAGATCTCTTAGTCGTCGAACAGATGGAGTTTTCCTCTTATGACTCTTCCAGTAAAACCTGGAAAAAAACTCCTATTTCACGAGATCTTTATGCAAAATTTTATGAAATGATCTCTAAGGAAATCAGTTTAGCAGAAGTTCCTCAGGAAACGATCGATCTTTTTAACTATTACCCCTCTTCTTTAACCTTAAATGTTAACATCAATAATCCATCGGACCCAAAGCCTAAGACGAAGATATTTCAACAAGTTAACTTTGTAAAAAAAGGCGATTATTTTCGGATAGCTTTATTAGAACAGAATACAGAAACGCGATGGGCTTATTTTTACTATCCTCAGATCGATCAAAAAGTTTTAAGCCTTTTTACAAATTTATGAAGCATACAAACTCACAATTTTTATTTCTTGGAACAGGTTCTTCTTTAGGCGTTCCTGTGATGGGATGCCAATGTCTTGTCTGCCAATCGACGTCTGAATTCAATCATCGTTTGCGACCTTCTGCTTTGATAACAACGTCGCATGAAAAAAAAATCCTCATCGACTGCGGCCCGGATTTGCGCCAGCAAATTTTGCGGCATCGCATTCAAGCAATCGATGGTCTGATTATCACTCATGCTCATAATGATCACACTGCAGGAATTGATGATCTGCGGCCGTTTTGCTACCGCCAAGAAAAGCCATTGCCTTGCCTGCTTTCTAAAGAAACAGCTCAAGATATTTTTAAGCGTTTTTACTACATGTTCGATCAAGAGACATCCAAGCATCAGAGTGTGACAAAATTCGATTGGCATTATCTTGAAAAAGATACGGGATCGATCAGCTTAGATGAAATTAAGATCGAATATTTAACTTATGAGCAACTCGGAATGAAGGTTAATGGCTTTCGCTTTGGCAATCTAGCTTACATATGCGATATTCGAAGCTATCCTTCCAGCATATTTGATTTATTGAAAGGCGTGGACATCTTAATTGTAAGTGCATTGCGATTTACTCCATCTGCCGTCCATTTCAGTGTCGATGAAGCTGTAGAATTTTCTAAAAAAGTCGGCGCAAGCAAAACATGGCTGACTCATATTTCCCACGATCTTGAGCATGAAAAAACAAACGCCTACTTGCCAGCCAATGTTCAATTAGCTTACGATGGCTTGCAATTTGAATTTTTGCTGTAGAGGAGAGACATGGCAGTAAATGAGATAGATCAAGATAATTTACAAACTCCGCTTGCAAAGCAAGCATTGCTCGTTTCGGTCTATAAAGGCGGAACTGTTCAAAGAAAAATCTGTGAAGAACATCTTGATGAATTGGAATTGCTAGCAAACACATTTGGCCTTGAAGCTGTTTGCAAAGTTCCGTGCCCCGTTCGGAAATTTGATGCATCGACCTTCGTCACTGAGGGAAAACTTGAAGAGTTGCTCCTCTTGGCTAAAGAAAAGCAGGCAAATCTTGTCATATTTGACGATGAGATCTCTCCTGGCCAACAGCGAAACTTAGAAAAGTTATTTCAGATTCCAGTCATGGATAGAACAGAAGTGATTTTAGGTGTCTTTGGCCAAAGAGCTCAAACCAAAGAAGCACGCCTGCAAATTGAGCTTGCTCAAATTAAGTATCAAGCTCCAAGGCTGAAGCGCCTCTGGACGCATTTGTCTCGTCAACACGGCGGTGGCGGCGGAGGAGGAGGTGGTGGCTACCTCAAAGGCGAAGGCGAAAAGCAGATCGAAATCGATCGCAGAATTCTCAAACGCAAGATTGAGCA
This sequence comes from Chlamydiota bacterium, assembly GCA_013287145.1. Lineage (GTDB taxonomy): Bacteria > Chlamydiota > Chlamydiia > Chlamydiales > Parachlamydiaceae > JABDEI01. The sequence goes on along the minus strand of JABDEI010000054.1, from coordinate 7,434 downwards.
GCTGCAAAAGGAAATCGATGAAGTAAAGGCGATCCGCGAAACCCAACGCACTTCGCGCGTCCGCGCTGAGATTCCCATCTTTGCTATCATAGGATACACAAATGCCGGCAAATCGACACTGCTAAATGCTTTGACAGATTCTAATGTCTTTGTCGAAGACAAGCTGTTTGCCACCCTTGATACGGCAACGCGTAAATACACGTTGAAAAATAATCAAGACATCTTATTGATCGATACGGTGGGATTCATTCGCAAACTGCCCCATTTGCTAGTTGCAGCTTTCAAGAGCACCTTAGAAGAAGCCATTCAAGCAGACATCTTACTGCATCTTGTGGATGTCAGCCACCCCATGGCAGAAGAGCAGGCAGCAACGACTTTCGACTTGTTAAGTGAATTAGGAGCTAAAAATAAACCCATCATCACAGTCTTTAATAAAATCGATCGCGATGAGAGTTCATCCAAAATCAACAAACTACGGATGCAGTACACAAAGTCTGTCCAGATCTCAGCGTTGACGCAACAAGGTTTTGATGATCTTGAAGAGATGATGATACAAGAGCTTAGCAAGCTTAGAAAGAGCATTAATCTGCGCATTCCACAAAGCGATTATGCTACCGTTAGTGAAGTGATGCGCTTAGGCAATATCATTAAGCAAGACTATGATGAAAATGATGTCATTTTAAAGGCTCAAGTGCCGACTTCTTTGGCAGAAAGATTAAAAAAATATATAGAAGAAACATGATAGAGCCATCGCAAAGTTATTCTATTCAACAACTGCCTGAAAATGAGCGTCCCCGCGAGAGGCTTCTGCGCTATGGACCGGAAACGATGTCGACGGTGGAGTTAGTAGCCATTGTTCTTGGCAGCGGAACCAAAACAAAGCCTGTCATGCAGCTTGCCCAAGAAATTGTGATGAAATTTGGATCGTTGCGCCGTTTAACTGAAGCTACCGTAGAAGAGCTTTGTCAAATCAAAGGATTGGGTTTAGCCAAAGCCATACAGATAAAGGCTGCGCTTAGTCTGGGATTGCGAGCTTCCAGGCAAACGGCTTCGAATAAATACCGCATTGAAAATCCAACCCATGCCTATCACTTGGTTAAAGATGAATTGGAAGTAGAAAAACGCGAACTTTTCGTCGTCATTTTGCAAGACATCAAAGGTTTTGTGATCACTCATCAAGTCGTCTCGATCGGCACACTCTCAAAGACACTCGTTCACCCACGTGAAGTTTTTTATCCGGCCATTAGACACAAAGCGGCTAGTGTCATCTTAGTTCACAATCACCCAAGCGGCGATCCGGATCCTTCTAAAGAAGATTACGATGTGACTCAAAAACTCGTCGAAGTGGGTAATTTGATGGGGATTCCCGTCCATGATCATCTCATCATTGGCGATCAAGCATTTGTTTCCCTTCGTCAGCGCGGATTCTCGTTTGCTGTGTCATAAAACGCTTACGACATTTATGCAACGCCGCCATAAAGAGATAGCCAAAAAAGCTTTAATCCCTTAACAATTGAAAAACACAGCGCTGGATAAACGACAAATCACTTTGCTGGAAAAAATAAAAATTAATTAATTAACTTTATAAACTTCTTAATGAGATCTTTACAAAGACTTTCTAGACTTCATATCTAGCAATGGCTACGATATTGCCTTTTTAAAATGCAGCATCGGAAAAAACTATGAGTTTTTTGAGTAAAATTTTCTCAAGCGAATCTAAAACGACAGTTGCCCATTCTCTACCGATAACAAACGCTGCACCTCCAGCGCCTGTAGCGGAAAAACAACAGTCGAAATTGTCCAACATCGCTGCTTTTGCTAAAAGCAAGATGAAAGATTTTGTTGATTCTCGGAAGAGCTCTAAGCTTATAATAAATCCTGATCAAGACAACTTGAAAGATCAATCATCTTCGCTAAAGGAAGAGAATGCCAACGACTTAGAGCCTAGCGTAGTTCATCCTCAGCCAAATAACACAGAGCCTCCAGTAATTCCATTAGATTTGAAAAAGACGCCTACAGTCATAACCTCAACATCAGAAATGGGCTGGTTTGGAAAAACAGCTGCTAACTTGGCTAAAAAAATTGCTGTGAAGGATTTGACACAACCGATTCATGAATATTCGGAAAAACTTAATGGACTCACTAAAAGCGATCACTTGTCAAAGTTTATTTCTGCCCTATGTCCGATCTTGACGCAAAAGATTCAGCCGAAAATTAAAGAAGGCCTTAGCGATCCAGCAACGAAAATTCCTTTTCGTGATTCAATTCAATATCTGCTTGAAGATCAAGAGTTTGTAAGGCAAATGACTCATTATCTTATTCTCAAGATATTGACGAATTTTGCTGAGAGGAGTGCAAAAAATGGTAACGCTGTTGAGTTAGAAGATATTTTAACGCTTATTGTTAAAGATGTTGGAACTACGATTGCTAAGATTTATCAAGCAAGGCAAGAGTTGGAACAACTCAAGGAAGAAAATAAGAGAGCGGATAAACGCAAGGAAATTTCTCAAGAATGCAAAGCCTTACTTGAACTACTTTTGCCAAATAAAGCCGACGATATCCCTTTAGTCGCACCAATTAAAGGTTATTTATATTCTTATTTAGAAGAGAAGGCGATCTTTGACTTGGTAGATAAGCTTTTTTGCCAGATCATGGATCCTCAAAAAGTGAGTAAAACTGCTAAGGACCAGTTAGAGAAATTGTCTGGCGGTAGTGCCCTTTTGCAATTTTGCCAAGTTTCAACTAAAGAGCTAGCGGGTAAATTACCCGAAAGCTGCAATGAGCAGGCCGCTTTTTTTGTGGGTCAAATAAAGAGTTCTTATCCTGAATTCAAAGAAACCAAAAACGAATGGCTAAAAGATTGCATTCAAAATTTTGCTGGTACGCAGGATGTTGATGTATTGCAAATGTGGCAATTTTTAGGGGGATACGTTGAGAACATTTTGGTTTACCTTGCTTCACAGTTAGCCAAGTCGCAAAAAGCCGAAGATTCTAAAACGAATGCTCTCACTCTCATCGCTAAAAAAGTCCTGATAACAGGAAGTTCTTTTTTTGAAGCTAATCAGGAAAAAATTAAAGCTAGATTGATTCAAATCGAGCACAATAATGGCGATCCAGCTGACGATGAGGAGTTGCTGCAGATTTTTAAGCCATTGAGCCTACAATTACTTAAATCTGCTGGATTAGAAAAAGAAAGCCAATATCCAATACCTGCATTCTTACAAGGTTTAGCCGCGCCTTTTGTTGAGAAAGAAGCCACTAAGTTTTTTGTCAAAATCTATTGCAATTCCATGATGTTTATTATTCTCGATGAAGGTCTTAGCGATAAATGCAAACCATTTTTTGGTTTGCAAGAAGCTAAGAATACTTGTCATGTATTGATGGAAAAGCTGATGCCAAGGCTGAAAACAGCCATTGCTGAATTCTCATTAACATTAGCTGATAAATCTTTGAACACCATCAATGGCTCTTTTTCAGACCAAAATCAATTGCCTTCCTATATGAAGCATTCGCTAAGTAGCTTATTTCGCGATTTAGCAACAAGCTCTGACCCTCAAATTCAAAAAATCTTCGAAACAAGTCAGTCTTATTTGGAAACTGCTGTTTTTAAAATTCTCGTAAATCTTGCCGATGCTAACTTGCCAGAACTTGTTGTGAGAAATGGTTCTGATCAAAAAGATCTGTTGGCCAATGCTGCTTTATCTTTTGTATCCCTTCTCCAGGACCGCTTGAAACATCCTAAGCTGTTAGAGGATATCGAAGTTTGGGATAAAATGCCTGAAGATGCGCCAGGCCAGCCAAAAGGTATTTTTGGCCCAAAAGAAACAAAAAAAATTGAACTGAAAAAAAGACTGCAATCGCTTGCCAAGGAACTGTTAGCAAATTCTGGAGTGTTGATTCCTGAAAAAGTAGATTATTTTTCTCTTAATGCAACATTGCAAGAAACTCTTGTACCGGATCTTTTGTTGAGTCTTTATCGGGACATAATGATGATTCATCCCTATACCGATCAGTTGAAGAATGATTTTGCAAAGGATGATCAAGAGAAAGTTGAAAAAATTGCTCATGATTTTGGCGAAAAGCTTTCGCCCTTCATACAAAAGAAATTAATCGACTCAGCACCAGATATTCTTGACGCAGTCAATAAAAAAGTGCTCTCTCCAAAGATTTCTACCGAGGATCAAGGTTGGTTAAAAGGGGAGTTTTCCACCTTAATCAATAACAACAATTTGATGAATCCGATTTGGAAGTTTGCACAAAACTACACAGAAAAGTTAATCATTAACATTCTGGCAAAATTGGCATCGTCATATCGCCAACTTCATCCCGAGACAACGGAAAACCTGTTAACATGCGCTTTGCTGCAACTCTTTTCAGTTGCCGAAGGTGAATTTAGGCCTCTTGATTATGACAAATTTGTGGAAGAAATCAAAAAGATTGACAGAACTGTTGATGATAACGCTGTTAAATCTCAAAAGTATAAAACCTTACTTGAATCCTATAATCCGCAAAAGCCAATAAGTCTTGATCAGATAAAAACGATTTTGAAAAATGATGATAGCAGAACCAGGGAAAAAGAATTTAAGAGATTGCTAAAGGCAAGCCAACCTCAAACAATCGTGGACTATAATCATCTCCTTGCTGAAGCACAATTAGGGAAAGATGTCACAAAATGGTTTCGTCCCTTAGTAAAGAGTTTTCTTAAGGCCGCAGGAAAAGAAAGCAGCAAGGATCTTCATCTGCCCGATGTGATGCGGCAGCCTATTTGGAAAGTATTGTGTCAAAAGGTTCTCCCCGATCTTTTAGCCAAAATGTATTTTGATTCTAAAGCTTATGCTCCGACCTTAGAATCGAAAAAAAGAACAGAAACGCTAGACGGCGTTACTGATCTTAGCAAGGGTGTCATCGTAGCTATTCAAAATCTATCCTTATCACAGCTTGATCATATCAATGAATTGCCGGAAGCAAAACAATTAGGTTCCTATGTGCTGAATAAGTGGATTGCTAAGGATTCTAAGACATTGGAATTTGAGAAAATTTGGGCTTTTGCCGATCGCTATATCGAATCGCTTTTACGCCATATGTGCAGTAGCTTGGCTATCTCGGAGATGGAAGTTAAACATCACAAAAATGCTTTAACTCTTATTTCGACAAAAATTCTTGAAGAATCCGTTAGCTTCTTTGAAAAACACCCCGAAATAAGAAAGAAAATATTGGCATCACCGGATTCGTGCACTGATCCTGTATTAATCAAAACGATGTCTGAATTTACGAATCAATTGTTGCAACGCGCAGGCCTTGATCAAGAAAATAGGAATACACCTTCCTTTATTAAAGCCCATCTCGTGCCTCTATTGAAAAAAGAAATCCCGCTGGTCCTTCTTAAGCTATGTTCTAATGCATTCACGGCTATGAATATGTCAGCTAAGCTTCCGGAAAATCTCGATAGTAGTGATGTAAAAAATGTTGAATCCACCTTACAGAGATTCATGAAAGACTTTATGCCTACGATTAAAGCTGGCTTGGCCGACTTAAGCGATGACTTAGCGAAGCTTTCCTTGGATCAAATCAATGATCTTCTAGGAACTAAAAAACTCGATAAAGAACTGCAGCCTTGGCTTGCTGAATGGTATCGCAGCCTAGCTAAAAGCAAAAGCGAAGCCCTTGACAAAACCGTGACGTTCTCGCAAGGACCTCTAAATCAGGTGATGATCCATTTTCTTGCTAACCTTGCCGCTAATAATCCACTAAAAGCAACGACAGAGAAACATTATATTTTTTCCGATGCGGTAGTGCATCTTATGCTCATCGTCAAAAAGAATTTGGGTGGAAAGACGGATAAACTGGTTGCGTTAATTCGCGATTTGGATGCAACCCCAGCTGAAACCCCTGCTGCAATCAGTAAAAAGGCTGAGATCTTAAAAGAGTTTGAAGGCATCTCGCGCGAATTGATTCAAATTGCCGGCTTAGATCAAGAGCCTAAAGTTGATCATTATTCGGTAAAGAAAAAGCTGAGTAGCGCCCTACAGGCTGCTGTCATCCCTAATTTAGTCTTATATCTTTATCGCGACGTTATGATGATTAAATCTGATGCTGTTAGGGCTTTAGATCAATTAGGTTCAGATTCTGAAAGAGCAGGTATTAAAGCGATCACACATGAAATTGCAGAGAAAATCGGTGGCATATTGCAGCAGACCTTAAAAAATTCAGAAGCAGAGATCCTATCTCAGCTTGCTGCGTTTTTAAAAACAGACGTTCCTCAGCAGAAGTGGCTTAAAGAGGGAGTTGCTCCCTTAATTCAAAGTGAAGGGGCTTTAGCAAAGGAAGCTTTGAGCTTTGCTAAATGGTACTGTGAATCTACCTTAACACAGACGCTGGCAATCTTGGCTTATTCCTACAAGCAAAAGCATCCCAAGACCCACGAAAATCCTCTCACCTGCGCCCTGTTGCAAATCATAGCGACAGCAGAGGAGGAATTTAAAATGAACTCAGACCAGCTCATTTCCATTGCTAAAGCAAATGGCGATATCAAGGAATTTTTCCGCCCATGGGCCAAGAGCTTGCTTAAAGCTGCTGGCAAAGAAAGCAGTAAGGATCTCCATCTTCCGGGTTTTATGCAAAAAACTGTTTGGAAAACACTTTCTCAAAAATGGATACCCGATCTTCTGGCAAAGATTTATTTCGATTCTAAGGTTGCTTTCGCTTCTCCTGATCTAAAAAAAGAAACCGAGTTTCTAGAAGGGGCGAATGAAGTCAAAGACGCCTCTATTGTTATCATCCAGAATGTTGTTCAAAAGCAATTGCAGGAGATGAAAGACCTTCCTGAAACAAAAGCATTAGCTTTGCTTATGCTTGATAAATGGGCAAGCGAAGATAAGGCTGAAGTAGGATTTGAGAAAATAAGAGCCTTTGTTGATAGCTTCGTAGGGTCGTTGATGAACCACATCTGCAGAAATCTAACATTATCGCAAGAAGAAGCTAACAACAAAAAAAATATTCTTACTTTTCTTTCGATGAAGGTCTTGGGGGAAGCTATTGATTTTTTTGGGAAGCACCCTGAAATCAAGCAACACGTTTTATCTTCCTCAGATCCTCTTCACGACGCGGCGTTAAGTAAGCTCATGAGCGATTTTACAGATCAAATTCTGAAAAAA
>JABDEI010000054.1:0-270 GCA_013287145.1 Chlamydiota bacterium | reverse complement strand
CCGGATTAGATTTTGATAAAAAAGAGGACTCTTCCTTAATTGCAGCTTTCCTATTGCCTATAATAAGGAAAGAATTACCACCAATTCTTCTCAAGATATGTGTAAGTGCAATTTCAGCTATGCATGTTGAGCAGCATGCTCCAGAGAATTTAAGACAGGAGGAGCTATCAAACGCCGAAATTACGCTTCACACCCTTGTACACAACTTTATGCCTGTTATTAAAGACAATGTAGAGGCGCTTTCGGATGATCTTGCGAAACTTTCTCTTA
>JABDEI010000053.1 GCA_013287145.1 Chlamydiota bacterium | reverse complement strand
AATTATTCCATCTGAAGCAGGTGACCCCTTGTAAAAATGTTTTGGTGTGGGGAAGAAATATGCAAAAGGCAAAAGCATTTGCTTCAGATCCTCATTTTGAAACATTTCAAGTCACCGCAGTCGAAAACATCGAAGAAATTACTCAGCAGTGCAATTTGATCATTACAACGACGCCATCTACAACGCCACTTCTTTTTGGCCATCAAATTTGGCCAGAAACGCATATAACTGCAGTGGGCGCCGACGACGAAGGGAAACAAGAATTGGACCATAGTGTTTTTGATTGCGCAGATTTAATCGTGGTTGATAGCCTCTATCAATGTTCTTGCTATGGGGATCTTGCTCATGCGAAAAACGTTGATTTAAGCTCGGTTATTGAACTTGGAAAGTTAATCCAAAACCCCATAAAAAGACAGCCACACTGGATAACGGTTGCCGATCTTACTGGAATTGCAGTAGAGGATCTTCAAGTGGCAAAAGCGATTTATCAAATCCTTGATGATAAAAAAAATTAAATACCATTTGTAAGATATAATTATATTTTCAGTGTTGTCAAAATGATTTGCGCAAAATTGGAAGAACGAATAATCATGTGTCAATCAAATATGGATCAATGTGTATGAAACCACCAACAGATAGCAAATGGATTAAGGGAGAAAAAGGTGAAGGCCTTTCAATAGTATATTTGGATAAGGAAGGCAATAAACTCATTCGTCGTAAAGATCCTGCAAAAGGATCATTAAAAGGATCAAAGGCTTGGCGACACAATAATCCTGGCAACCTAGCGAAGGGCGCTCATTCAAGCCAACATGGAGCTATTGGAAGTGCTTCATATACAGTGAAAAATGAAGAAGGAAAAGACCAAGAATATGTTTTTGCTATTTTCCCAAGTTATGAAGTTGGACGAACTGCTATGGTTGCTCTCCTCAAAGAGGAGCGATATTTAAAGCTAACACTCGAAGCCTTACCCAGAAAATACACAGGTGTAAAAGATGGCAAGCCAGATACCAAAGAAGTCATCGCCTATCGTGATTTTTTGAAAACAAGTACAAAGTTTGATATGACCAGAACAATTCGTTCTCTGTCTGATAATGAATTTAATATTTTAATCAAAAAAATGGAAAATTATGAGGGTTGGCATCCTTGGCCTGAAGGGGAAGAGTATACGCCTATTCAAAAAGTTGCTGGGGTTAAAATGAGTAATCATCGCATTACGAGCTATCTAATCCTAAATCCTCCAGAACAGCGGTGGGTAACGCGTGAAGAAGCTATCAATTTAGCCGAAAAACACCTCTTGCGAGCTGTTGTTGTGCATAATAAAAAACATACATATTTACGTCCTTTTCCACACGAAACCCCATTTAAAGACTTGATATGCTAAAGACTTCATTTACGCAATTTTTCTTTTTTGTAAGCCTCCTAACCACAATGTCAGGTCATGGCTGGGAATTTGAACAAAATGTCACCATTGATGGCGTTTTAAGACGAGCAGAGAGAACACATATCACAAAACTTCCTGATGGCAAAGAAGAGACTGAGGTCGAAAGAAGTATTGTTTTAGTTACCGACAAGCCTTTAGTTCTTTGTCATTCGATTAAGATGGGAAATCAACAGATAACCTCTATAGAGACATCGTATCCCCATATCGAGGTTTGTCTTTCAAAAGAATTTTTTCCTCTCATAGGCAAACATGTACAATGTCACGGAAATTTTAGAAGAACCTTTGATGCGTCTAGAGATGAGATCGCTTTAGCTGTAGATACAGCTCTCGATTATGAACAGCCGCTAAGCCAGTTAAAAACAGTCTTCTATGAGCCTGAAAAAGTGGAAGTCTCCGGTTTTCTGTATGAGACTGTCTATCCTGGGCCTTCAGAGTATATGAGCGTAGAAATGGGAGATCGTCCCGAAGAGGCTACTATCATAACTTTAAAAGATCCAATTAATGTGGAGATTAAGAATCGTGAGGAAGACGACTTTAATGAACCAGAAAAAGGCGTCCGCGAACTACAAGTCTCCTTTTCAGATTCTGGGCCAACACCTGCTCAGATGAAACAAGAAATTATATTGAAGGGAACTCTTTATCACGCACACACAGCTCATCACCGAAGAAGAGTCCTCATGATGGTTGAGAGTTGGAAGATCAATTAAAAATCGCCCCAATAGATAGGAGGCATAAATGCAGTATGTTTTGGTTCATGGTGCATGGCAAGGCGGGTGGTGTTGGCAATTTTTAGCCAAAGAACTCCAAAAACTAGGGTATTCAGTACCATGCTTAGATCCTCCAGGAGATGGAAAAAAGTAATCATTGCTTTTTCCCTTGCTTTTTTGTATAATGAAGGTACAAGGATCGGGAGTTCCCGATCGGCGTCCAGCCTCGGTGTATACCGGGGCTTTTCGCTTTCTAGGGGTAAGATTTTAGCCCTATTCCCATGTGATTAGGGTATCCCAATAGTTTCTTTTTAACTACTTCAAATGCAATGCTTTGCTGTTCTGGCCGAACAACATGCCGTGCTATCGGATGAGCAACCAAATCAGCTATTTGCAAACCACAGCTATTTGTTTTCTTATTGGCGAACTTGATATCAAAAGGATATTGCTCACCTTGGCGGCTGGCTTGATCGGATATTCTTCTAAAGGCTAGTTCTAAGTCCTGATCTTCAGCTTTACCCCTGCATTCAACCACAATGTGTGTAAGGTGTTTAAGCTGGTTTTCTTTCTTCAAGAAAGCATAAGCGTGTTCTAAACAAAAACCAAGAGCGATTAAATAGGGATTATCTGAATTAGGGTAGTCTTTTTTCAAATTTCGTTTATCAATCGCTGTCGCTATAACGGAAAAAGGAATGGATTCAATAGCTTTGTTCAATTCGGATAAGAATTTTAAACGAACCTCTTCGTTGAAAAGGAAGGTAAATTCCCCTTTGGATTTTCGGATTTCATGATTGTGCAGTATGGCAAGATCATGCCCCCAAAAGTCTAACTTTAGCTTGGTGATTATCTGTTTTACTACGGAGATATAATCCGATTTCTTGAAAATGCAAAAAACTAACACAAATACGGGATTCTCAGGGTTAATAGAGGTCAGCCCATGGTCTCCACTTTCGTCGGCAAAAATAAGATAATCGCTAAATTTTTGATTTTCTTGCATGTCGTCCCTATTGAAAGTGAAATTTTATATTAATTTGCAGTAAGTCTCAATAGTATTTTTGTGTCTTGGAAAGAGGAAAGTAGAGGAAATTTGATCAATTTTTGCTGATAATCTTTCCAAGGAAAAGTTCGAACTGTATCTAGCGTCTGGAGATTCCCCAAAAAATATCGCCACTAACAACACCAAGGACATCAATATGACTTTGTCCTTAATCTCGTGTTTGTTTTTTTGTTGAATATTTAACTACATACTGTATATACTTAAGGTATATACAGATGGAGGATCTATGCGTACAGCAAAAATATTTCAATGCGGCAATTCTCAAGCCATAAGATTACCCAAAGATTTTCAATTTGACACAAATGTGGTTGAAATTTTCGAACGCAATGGCGATCTCATTATAAGACCTATTCCAACAAAACTCGCTAAGGCTTTTGAATTGCTATCTAATTTGCCACAGGATTTTTTCGCTGAGGGAAGAATAGATCCTTTACCTCAAGACAGGGACTTAATTTAATGAAATTGCGATATTTATTAGATACCAATATTTGTATTTATATAACCAAACAAAGACCAGCAAGCGTCCTTGAGAAATTTGAGCAGCTTTCTGTTGGAGAAGTTGGCATGTCGACTATAACTTTTGGTGAATTGTTATATGGGGCAGAAAAAAGCCATCATCCAAAAAAAACACTCCATATTTTGGAGGAATTAGCCGGTTTAATTCCACCAATTCCCCTCTCTACTGATGTGGGAAAGCATTATGGAAGGATTCGAAGTAAATTAGAAAAACAGGGGAAACTCATCGGAAATAATGATCTATGGATTGCGGCCCATGCTTTAGCTACTGACCTAATACTTGTAACCAATAATGAAAGAGAATTTGCGAGAGTACCAAAACTTAAGATTGAAAATTGGGTATCAATCGAATAAATTTTGAGCTTTCAGAATGTCAGGCTTGACCCCCAAGCACTTTTCCTTCATTATATCATACTAATTCTAAGGTGTTTGCCAATTGCTGCTGCAGCATTCATAAGAGATCGAATATTTGATGGTTTGGTAGGATCAAGTAAGCGATCAAGTGCTGACCGACTTGTTCCTATCCGTTTAGCAAACTCTTCTTTAGTTAACTTTTGCTTTTCCATCTCATCCTGCAGTTGCATCACAAAAGCATATTTGGCTCCAACTTCTTGACAATGCTCAAAGATACCTTCTTCTTTAAGAAAATCATCAAAATTAGAACCTGCATGAATATTTTCACTTTTTCTTTTCTTGCTGCTCATAATTTTTTGCTCTTTCTTTTGCTATTTTTAAATCTTGTAGAGGAAGCTTTTGTGTCTTTTTTATAAACCCGTGAAGCAGAACCATTGTTTTATTGAGAACCATGAACAAAACCCGAATAATTCCATTAGGAAAATGACTTCTCAATTCATGTATACCTTCACCAAGACTATCGGCTTCCTTAATATCCTATCATCACTGTACCAATTCTAGTACATAACGGCAAGAGAGTTTTAACGAGATAAAGCTAAGCCTCTCATCAAACTGTATTTCCCCACTTCTACCCCACTTTGGCTGCGCTGCAATCAAAGGCAAAAGCTCAACAAAAGCCACAAAAGATAAATTCCTCTAAACTTTTAATCGTATTGCTATTATGATTTGCAATCTATTGTGCCTTGTGGGATAGCTAAAGACTGTTAATCCATTGGTCGTAGGTTAGGCGGCAGTTTTACGAAATCAGCTGCCTTTTTTATTTTTTCAATTTCTGGAGAAGGGTGACTTGTTGAATCACAGTTAGTTATACCTTACTTGATTATTATTAGATCAATCTAAGATTTAACCCCATCGCCACACACAAAGATACAAGTGTATGCCATTTAGGATTGCCTGTACCTGAAAGTGTTTTGTAAAGACTTTCGCGGCCAACATGGGCTTTTTTAGCCAAAACTCCCATACCGCCTTGTGCTTCTGCGACATTTCGGAGAGCAATCAAGAAAAGGTGTTGTGACTCTTCATCGCCTTTAAGGCTTTCTTCCAGAGCTGCATTTAGGTACGCGACGGCTTCATCGTGATCCGCTAAATGCTCGAGTAGAAATTCTTGATATTTTTTACTTCTTGCCATGACCTATCTCCCTTGATTAATAATCCTTCAAATACACCTTTGCTTTAGCGATGTCCCTTTCTTGGGAGCCTTTATCGCCACCGCAAAGAAGCAAGAGGACTTTATTCCCAATCTTTCCATAATAGATTCTAATCCGGGGACCGTAATGAATCCTAAGCTCGCAAACGCCTTCTTGTAAGGTTTTGCAATCGCTGAAATTCCCAAGCTTTATGCGATCAAGCCTGATTACAGATTGTTACCCCGTAAAGACCCGTCCTTTAGGTCCATCACCTTCACGTAGCACACCTTTGGAATGTAGAAATTCCACAGCCTCAGCTGAATCCTTCACTTTAGAAGCACTACGTGCTAACATTTCTTTTTCAAATTCAGTTAGTACAATTTCTCTCAATCCGGTTTCTCCCCATTTAGACAAGGGAGTACATGTTATTGAAATGTTACGAGCCAGTGCCAGCGCATCCAACAGAGCCTGATTTGCACCTTGTCCTTTAAATGGACTCATAGGATGAGCTGCATCTCCAATCAAAGTAACTGCCCCAGCTTTTTCCAATAATTCCGACTTGAGTAATTCACGGTCGTACACGGGATAACCTGAAATTTGTGCCGGTAGGGTTGCTGATAAAATTTGAGGAATGGGCTTATGCCACTGTGTTCTACGACACGCTTCTTCTTTAAGTGCCTGAGCTCCTTGTGCACTCAAGGCCTTAGCTTCTTCTTCGGGCATGGGGAAACTAAGTTGCCACATCACCGAGTCTAACGAGTAAGGCATCATGTAGATTCGCTCATGGCCATTGACGGTTTGAAACACGGTGGCTGAGTCGAGCAAAGAACTCTCAACACCCTTAAGAGCCTCTAAAGAGCAAATGCCCAAAATTACCACATAACCCAGGTAACGTAAAGGAGTAATATCCTCACCAATCAACAAGCTGCGCACAATACTACGAACACCATCGGCACCCACCACCAAATCTGCCTTGGCATTCTTCATCTCCCCGTTAACTTGAAAGCTCAGCTCAACACTTTTATCTTCACATTGTTTAAAACAAACTAAGCGGTGCCCCCACTGCACGGCATCATGGTCTCCCAATTGCTCAAGCAACGCTAAGCGCAAGGCTTGTCGCGGGATATGCACATTTCTACGCCTTGGAGACTTTTTAATGTTTGAATGCGTCTTCATTCCCCATTCAGTAATTTCTTTTCCTTCTGTAGTATGCACCACATGGCGTGTGGAATTACTCACGTCTTTTAAAGAGAAAAGACCCAATCCTTTAATTGCGTTACTTGCTTGTTGCAAGGTAAGTCCGTAGCCCTGAGCTCGTGCATCGAAGCTGCTATCGCGCTCATAAAGTGTAAATGGAATGCCACGATGCAAACAAGCTACAGCCAGCGCCATGCCGCCTATACCTGCACCAATAATTGCTACATGTGGATAGTTTTCTGAATCTGCTATGGGGTGACTAGTAGCAGGAATCAAGCCAGATCCACTGCAATTATCGCATAAATATTGAGTAATTTTAGGGCGAACCGAAGCCTTTCCTTCACCCTGAGTTTTTTCAAATTCCTTCATTGCTAATTGGTAGCGGAGTCTCGCTTTCTTGCGGAGCTTCAAGTTTTTTTTGCCGCGTCCATAACATTTCGGACAAATAGTCCAGTAAGCCTCTTTATTTTCCACTTTTTTCAATCTTCTTTAAAGTAAATACTTTCTGATACAAAACGGATAATTTCAAACGGATTATCGACAATACTAGTATGGATATTGCAATTTTCACGCATACTTTCAATAAACAGAGCATTACCGACAAACCTTGCCGTCATCCCCTTTTTGAAATCAATATCTTAGCTCTCTAGAGCTTCTTAACGAGATTCCGCAAAAATTGAAGACCTACATCCTTTGCAACCCATGTGATAATGCAGCGAATCTTTGCTCGAACTGGATTAGATCTTCGTAGTGTTCAATTTGGATTTCGTCTCCTTATTGTATCTTTCGGGATACATTAATTTCAAGTGAATTTTAAGCTATTAATTTTGAGAGTTGAAAATTCTTGAAAGAGGCTAAGCCAGTCAAAAGTTCGAAGTGTACCCAGTAACTGGAGATTTTTTGTTTAAGGCAGTTACAGCGAGAGCAGTAACTGCCTTTTTTTTGGATGCCGCGCGGAGAGACTGAGAAAAATAGGCCGTCAGCGCACTTCATAACGCAAGGGATCGGCGCCGTTTCTAGCAAGCCTCATTTTTAAATAAGGGGAAATCGAGTATAAAGAAAGTGGCCGAGTGTTCTCACTATTTTGAAGGAGTTGAGGCAGTATGAGGTTTTCAATATTTAAATTATTTCTAGGGGTTTTGCTAAGCTTGTGTTGGCCGAGCTTCTCAAATGCTCATGACCTTTATTCCGGTACGGCGAGTGTCTTTGTTTCTTATGCTAATGTACGAGCCAATTCTCACTTGGATAAATCGCCTAAAATCAATATAAGTTTCGATGGCAGCGATCGACTGATCCCCCTAGTGATGGACACCGGGTCTGTGGGGATCATCGTGTCAGCCGACCTTTTCACCCCAGAGCCAAATGCGCGGAATTTAGGCCCCGGACAGCAATTTTATTCGAGTAGCGGGATTATTGAAGAAGGCACTTGGTGGTCTGCTACCCAAAAGATTTACGATGCTGAGGGGCGTCTGCTAGCAATTTCCGAGGTGCCAGTCTTGCGGGTGACATCGGTGAGGTGTGCAAACAACGCTCGTTCTTGTCATCCCAAAAAGCATCCTAGAGGTGTTGCAATGATGGGTATTGGATTTGCGCGTGAAAGTAAACAGCAAGTTCGCGGTACACCAGCTTACAATGCATTTCTTAATATAAAAACCATCTTGCAAAATGGAAAATTAGAACCTTTGCCCAAAGATTGGCATAGTGGTTATGTTGTGACCTCGACTGGTGTCCATCTTGGCCTGACCTCGGCCAACACAGCAAATGCTGGCTTTGTAAAATTGGACCCTTGGCCTCTCTATTCTACGCCTAGGCTGCCCGAATGGAGGCCCGCCCCTATGACTATCAATGTGAATGGCGTTAAGGGCGATGGGCACATTCTAATGGATACTGGCGTTGGAACAGCATATTTAACGCCTCCGCTTTTAGCCGAGCTAGGAAAATTGGTTGCTTGTCCCGGAAAATCAGGTCGTGAGTGTGCCTCAGATGGAACTGTGATAAGCATTTATTTGCCCAATCAAGAGCATCCAATTGCCCACTATTCTTATACAATTGGTGAAGAGAGAAATCTGATGCAGCCTAAAGGCACTCACATAGTGAAAAAAAAGGAATCAAAGATTTTTCTAAATACAGGCCGTCATATACTCGACGGAATCAATTTCTTTTATGACAACACTAATGGTTATATGGGCTATATTTGGAATGGCAAAAGCAGTCATGCGATCGGCTACGTGAAACCGACGCCCTCTCCTCTCATTCCCAGCCACGAAAAAGCGGCAGAAAGTACACCAACGCACTTAAATTGACGGCTTTGGCGCAGTCAAAGCCGTTAATAAGTGAAAGGGCCCGGTCCTTTTTATTTGCGAATTTGAATCGAAGAATGGCAAATAGCTATGAGCTTTCCAATAGCCTTGTCATTATGGTTGTGGAGTAATTGCCAATATTGTAATTTCAGCCTTGCTCGGACCATAAGTCTAAAATATTCTATACTCTCCTGGCGTTTTATTTTGAGCATATGATTCAAACACATCGCCGCCGAAGGGAGATTCCATGTCATCAAATTTATGCGTTTTTAAAGAGAGATGCCTTAAATTGGCATTCATATATGCCAAAGCTTTCCCGACAGCTTTAAATTGTGCTTTCTTATCTTTTGATTGTTGCAAATTCAGAAACTGGTCGTCAGCTTCCTCGGTAAATCTAATCTTAAACACGATTCTTATCTTCATCATCTAAGAATTGTGAGAAGTCGATATCCACGTCAACAATACGTCCGTTTTTTGCATCTTCAATCCCTCTCATTAGCGAGGCTAAAGCTTCGGGATTCTTATAAATCCAATGTTCCCGTGCAGGAATTTCCACTAATGGATCTAATACAATTTTGCCATCTTCCTGACGAGATACACGAAAGGAACTCAATTGTTCCCGTTCTTCCTTAGATAAAAAACTGCCTAAGCAAATACGATACTTGTCATCCATTTGGATTTTATTTGGGTGCTTTCTCATGCTCTTCCTCCTAGCTTATATCCCATTATATCAATTGTGGGATTTCACTACAAGTGGGAGGGAGATTCCCATCTGAACAGTTCCCAATCTCAATGTTTTTCACTACCTAAGTCCACGAATTACGCAACGCAAATGTTCATATGTTAACACATATTTGAAAAAAATGTCAGAATGTCAGGCCTGACACCAATCACCAATCATTGGAACTATGAGGACTAACCCCTATTTTATCAATTGATAGCGCCGCTGACACCACCATCAATGCGAAAATTGGCTCCGGTAATAAAATCCGTCAAAGGACTAGCTAAAAAGGCTACTAGGGATCCGACTTCATTGGGACGGCCCATGCGGGAAACAAGCGTAGGAATGACTTCTTTAACCGCATGTCTTTCTATATCCTCCCATTTAGAACCCCAACCTTTTTCCTTAGCCATATTCCGAAACATAGTTTCTACTCCAGGTGTTAGAATGGGCCCGGGGGATACCGCATTAGCAGTGATTCCAGTACCTGCCAGTTCCTTGGCAAGGCTTACAGTCATATTAATGCTAACAGCCTTAGTAGCAGAATAATCAGCCTGGATAGACATAGGAGAGTAGGCGACCACGCTAGCCAATTGAATTAAGCGTCCCCATTTATTTTTCTTCATTTTAGGTAATATCAAATTAATGAGGCGCACCATGGATACAACGTTCTGATTATACAATTCCAGCCATTGTTCCGGTAAAGTATTACTCCAGTCGCGATCGGGAAAAGCCCCGGCATTGTTGATAAGGATTTCAACCATTCCCAATTCTTTCATAGCTTGATTTACTACTCGCTTAACTTCAGAATTTTGGCTAAGATCTCCAATAGCTATAGCAACCCTTCCCCCCGCTTTCTTGATTTCTTTTGCAACACGATTTAATTCTTTTTCATTGCGGCCATGAATGACCACATGTGCCCCTTCTTCGGCAAGCTTTTTGGCAATGCTTTCACCAATTCCTGCGCTGCTGCCTGTAACAAGAGCTTTTTTTCCTTCAAGATGCAATTTCATAAAAAGTCCCTCCATTTTTAATATTTAAATTAAAGATAGGCTATTGAAAACCTTTAAAAAAATGAGTCTGCTTTTTTGTTAACTACCTCTTATCTACATAGTAACTCCAAATTAGCTTAACGCGTGTGGACTAAAGTCCCGCTTTTCTGCTTGATCACGTCTTGCGCTTTCTGATAGCTCTCGATCAGCGCTGCATAGTTCGGTGCTACCATGGTATACAACTTAGCTAACTCAGCGGCCTCCGGACGGTTCCAAGTGCGGTGAATTTCACACAGGACTGCATTGGTAGAGGTCGGGATAATTCCAGCTTGTGCGAAACGCGCTACAGTCACTCGCGATACCATTTCACTCGGGTCGCCCGATGCATCGATAACCGCGTAGACTTTATATCCTGCTGCTTTGGCATCAAGTGCCGGAAACATGACGCAAACGCTCGTCCAGACACCTGCCATAATCAAAGTTTTTTTACCGGTTTCGCGCACCGTTTGGACGAAAAGCTGGTTTTCCCATGCATTGACTTCTCCCTTCCTAGGCACAAAGATGCCATGTGGGGCTGACGCTTGAATCTCCGGCATGAGCGGACCGTTGGGTCCATTAGGTTCCGAGGCGGTCGAAATGAGCGGCAATTTCAACAGAGCAGCGAGCTTCGCAAGCATAGTCGTGTTAGCCCTCAATTGGTCTATGCTGATATCTTTCACTGTCTGAAACAGGCCTGCCTGATGATCCATTAATAAAATGGCTGTATCCGTGGGGTCAAGCAAAGCCTTTCCTCCACCGGGTTCATGTTCGATTCCATCGTGGATCTCGTTTTTGCCATCAGGTTCGAAGATAGCCATAAAAACTCCTTTTTTAGTGTTTTATAGAATTACATCAGTTGAACATGGGAAGTCAAAACCATCAAAATATCCATCCATATGTTTTCTCCTCCCCCCCGTTTCAATAATTTCATACTAATCCTGCATAAATAGAGTCGCAATAAAAATTATTTCTCTATAATAAAAAATTGATATTACCTTGGATTGTTAAATCCAAACCTTTCAAAGATAAATAGTTACGCTATAAATTTGATTTTTATTGCATAGTTCTATTATTGTGATTTACCAACCGAATTTTGATTCTATTCCAATATAAATTGAGTCATGCCCGCCAGCTCTGCGTATTGTATTTGAAATTTTGAAATAGGCTATTTCAAGAGCATTTTGGATATGCGGTGTCATTTGCCAGTTGATACGAGTTTGAAAATAAGTTCCGGTATAATAACCCGGAAGACCAGCTGTATTTGGAATGGGTGAATGCGGCTCAACATACACAGCATCGGCGGTCGATTGGCGCCATTGCGCAGCAATCGCAAACATGGCATTCCAAGATGAACTAGGAGTGACTGTCAGAGAAGGCTTAATATGAATTAAATTTGCATAAGATGTATAATTAGCTAAGGTAAAATAGTAGCCGTTTGGGAAAAGCGGATTAAACGTACCAAAAGTTTTGCTATTCTGATTTTGATTGCCAGATGCCAGATCAACCTGTAATCCCACACGAGGCTGCAAACATATGTTTGCAAATGTATATCCCATGGTTGAACCTAAAGCCCAAGCCCGAATATTTTTATTTGCGATGTTTCCTATCTGTCCCATTGCTTCTAGTTCCCAATCGTAATAAGTACCGGTCCCGGCAAAACGAACATCGAGAATATCCCGCCTTTCATTCCCTGATACAGTAGCATAAGAGGCATTATCTTGTTTAAAATGCCCTAGATAAAAGGAAACGGTTAGATTTTCCATAACTTTGTTTTCAAAGCGAAATATACTAAAGGTAAAAGCATCCGTACTGTAATCATCGAAATAATGAACATTGAGTGTTTGTACAGGGCGGCTATAAAAGGAAATGAATTTCCAATTATTTATTGTATAATCTGCCCAAACTGCATCGAAAGATAGACGTACATTAGGTCCGTCGCGAATCGACACAAAGCGTTGCAAATCGAAGGCCATTTGTTGTCGTCCGCCTCTGAATCTGAATATGCCGGTACCAACGGGTTCTGTAATAAGGATAAATGCTTGTTCTAAGTCTAACTTATCTTTATCTACAGGGAAAACAATTGTTTTTCCCGGCGCCAGATCATTTTGAAGCTGAGCGAATATGTGAACTTGATTAGCAATGCGCAAATCTGCATGTGCCTCCATTCTGGTAATGACATAAGATTGAGCCTTATTGTCAGGCGGGACTCCAAAATTGATGGCATTAATATATTCATAACGATTCCGTAAATTAGCCCCTAATGAAAGATATGTTTTTGGGTCAGTTGTTGACAGAGGAATATATTTCAGGGAATCAAAGGGTTCTCGGGGCACTTGTGGATTAGCTAAGACGGACCAGTCTTCCTCCCATCGATTGGATAAGATTGTTGGACGTTTTGGGATATCACGGCTTTGATTTGTTTCAGCTTTTGCTGGTTTATTAAAAAAAAGGATTATTATTAAAAATAGGATTAAACTTATTCGCAATTGGCAAATTTCCATATAAATCGGTTTAACCCTTCCTTACTACCAAGTAAAGCAATCACACCCAAATGACCACGGATTGAGGGGGGCATCTGCCTTTTTATTAGTCCCTAAAAGAGTATCCAGAGAGCATTTTTGATGATGGCAGCATTGGTGGCTATGAGATTCATGAAAATATCCTTTATATTTTTTAACAGGCGACCAATCAGGACTTACCGGCAAAGTTTTTTTAGAGTCTAACTCCTGGAAATCCTGTGAGCCATAAACGACCTTTCCTCCAACGATAGTGAGAAGCGAGGTAATGTTTCTGATTGACTCCTCGGGTACAGTGAAATAATCTTCAGAGAGAACAGCCAAATCAGCGTACATCCCTTTAGCAAGGCTTCCTTTGAAATTGTCTTCACGAGATAGCTTGGCACTTCCTAAGGTATAGAGACGCAGTGCATCTAATCTTTCAAGCTTGTTTTCAGGCCCATAAAGTTCTGTGCCTCCAATAGTTTTTCCGCTCACCATCCAATATAACGATACCCAAGGATTATAGCTTGCAACCCGGGTCGCATCTGTACCTGCTCCGACAGGTATGCCGAGTTCCAGCATCTTGCGTATAGGAGGACTCCTTCTGGCCTTTTGACTGCCGTATCGGTTAATAAAATATTCCCCTTGATAAGCCATCCGGTGCTGTATTGCAATGCCTCCGTTGAGGGCCTTGATTCGTTCTAGATTGCCATCTGAAATGGTTTCAGCATGATCAAAGAACCAACAAAGATCTTTAAATGGGATCTCCTGATTAACTTCCTCAAACACATTTAAAGCACGATTAATCGTTTCATCATATGTAGCATGCAAACGAAAGGGCCAACGATTTTCCACTAAGAACCGAATCACTTTTTTTAGATCGCCTTGCATACTTGAGGGCATCTCTGGACGTTCATAAAAAAAATCCTCAAAGTCGGCCGCCGAGAAAACGAGCATTTCTCCGGCTCCATTATTACGGTACATACTGCTGCCAGAATAGGGGATAACCATTTTTGACCATTTTTGAAAATCTTCGAGTTCATGGCCTGGCTTTTGCGTAAATAAATTATAGGCAATGCGCAAGGTGAGCTGATCATTTTTATGTAATTTTTCGATGACCTGATAATCTTCGGGATAATTTTGGAAGCCCCCGCCGGCATCAATGCAGCTGGTCAGACCCAACCGATTGAGTTCCCTCATAAAATGTCGAGTGGAGTTCATTTGATCTTCCAGAGACAACTTAGGGCCTTTCGCCAATGCCGAGTACAGAATTGAAGCATTCGGTTCTGCAATTAGAATACCTGTCGGATTTCCATTTTTATCTCTCTCGATACGTCCGCCAATGGGATCAGGGCTTTTCTTGTCATAACCTACTGCACGCAAGGCTGCGGCATTAAGGAGCGCGCGATCGTAGAGATGTAAAATAAACACAGGAGTATCTGGGGCTATTTGATTGATCTCTTGAAGTGTTGGCATTCTTTTTTCTGCGAATTGAAATTCGGACCAACCTCCGATAACCCTTACCCATTGTGGCGGTGGAGTGCGCTTAACTTGCTCTTTCAGCATTTCCAAAGCATAGGCTAAGCATGGCACGCCATCCCAACGGAGTTCCATGTTGTAGTTAAGCCCGCCACGAATGAGATGGAGGTGGGAATCATTGAGGCCTGGAATGACGCGTTTTTTTCTTAAGTCAATTTGGGGTGTGTTTTTGTCCGCAAGGGTTTTGATTTCCTTTTCGCTGCCAATCGCAGCGATAAGTCCGTTGGAAATTAATATAGCAGATACTTCAGGCTGTTTTGGATCAAGCGTTGTGATTTTACCATTGAATAAGAGTAAATTTCCTCGCTTTGCCATACTGATTACCTCCTCATATGAATGATCATATATAGATTATATTTCAAAAAGTAACTAAGCTGTTTGAATGTGTCAATTTAAAATATTTATTACTTGGATTTATTATAATGCTGTGTTACATCTGCAAACAGGATTACTTA
>JABDEI010000052.1 GCA_013287145.1 Chlamydiota bacterium | reverse complement strand
TTAAATTGATAACATTGCATTGCACTCCGGGCTTCTAAGGCATAGCTAACGTGTCTTTTGTCCTAAGTCCGGAGCGTATGCGCAGGACGGCCCGATTACAGCCCACAGTGACTGAAGCGATTAGCGAAGGAACTGTGGGATAGGCAAACACTGAGATAGAGCCCGGAGCGAATGCGAAGGGCGACTGAAGGCTAGCAAAGTGGTATAAAGTTTTTTAAGTTGATAATATTGGCATTCCGCCATCCACCCCCATCCTTCATCCTTTTCTTTCGGTTTTCCAAAGGAGTTTAGGACGGACGATACCGCCGAATTTACCGTAGAAGTCGCCTTTAAGGACGCCATCGTCGACAGCTTCAAAGGAGATGATCCGATCAAGAGTGATGCTGTCGCTGCGATTGGCACAAAAGCCGACGATTGTTGCAGTATAGCGCCCTTCATTGAGCAAATCCCCATGGATACAGCATTTGGAGCGGTATATTCCGGACTTTAGAGGCTTGCCATAGTAATGAGGCTCATGGTTATTGGGCGAGCTGAAGATGCAGTTGCCGTCGATATCGAAGAGGATCAGTGAAAAGCCGACATGGACTCCCTCTTTAACGACCTCGTATTCGATTTCAATCGTTGCATCCTCAGAAAGATGGACAGAGCTGATTTCCTGTTGCAGAGTATCTAGCAAACGAATCGAAAGAAATCGAAAAGAACCGTTGCTTGGACACTCATGAGGAGACCACGTTTTTATTGCAGAAAATGACGTTGTGCTTTGCAGATACTCTTTCAAAACAGCATCGGTGGGTCCATGAGCGATGAGGCGCCCCTCTTGCAAAAGAAGAGCTTTAGAACAAAAGTTTCGCACTGAAGGAAGATTGTGACTGACGAAAAGAACCGTACGCCCCTGTTTGGCGATATTTTCCATTTTTCCAAGGCATTTTTTTTGAAAGCGTGAATCACCGACAGCAAGGACCTCATCGACGATCAAAATTTCGGGCTCTAAATGCGCAGCAACGGCAAAAGCCAGGCGGATATACATGCCGCTTGAGTAGAATTTAACCGGCGTGTCGATGAATTGATCAATTTCTGCAAAAGCTACAATCTCATCAAATTGGCGAATAATTTCTTTTCTTTTCATGCCGAGGATAGCGCCGTTTAGGAAGATATTTTCTCTTCCAGTGAGGTCGGGGTGAAACCCCGTTCCCACCTCCAAAAGCGATCCTAGCCTGCCATACAAGGTAGCTTGACCATGAGTAGGACGTGTTATTTTAGAAAGAATTTTTAGCAGGGTACTTTTGCCCGAGCCGTTATGTCCGACGATGCCCAGAACTTCGCCCACTTTAACTTCAAAAGAGATCTCTTGAAGGGCCCAAAGGGTTTTTTCTAAACCCGAGATGACGGCATGTTCCCCTTTTATAGCGGACTTAATTTTTTTGAAGGGAGCGATGCAGGCGTCGGCAATTAAATCACGCATTGTAGGCGATGCTAATTGCTTTGCACCGATTTTATATTTTTTGCTGATTCCCTCAGCGACGATGGCAACATCGTTATCCATAACTAGATCCGTAAGAGATTGGGAAAGCTTTTAAACCACATCGGCAAAATGTTCTTCAATAGAATTAAAGTATAACAAGCTTGCGACAAAAATGACCACCGTCATTATCAATGAAACGCAGAGCATTCCTAGGGTTAATGTAGTAGTCCCTAATATGATCCATCGGAAGCATTCGATCACTCCAACCATGGGATTTAGGGCATAAAGCAATCTACCCTGTTCTGGAATTAAAGAGGGAGGATAGACCACAGGGCTTACGAAGAGCCAGATCTGCACAAGAAATGGGAGTATGTGTTTCACATCGCGAAATAAAACATTCAATGTGGCAAAAAATATGCTGATGCCGGTAGTAGCAGCGAGGATAAAGATGAGTTCGAAAGGAATCAATAACCATCGCGTCGTCGGAAAAATACCATAAAACAATGCAATCGCAATCAAGAGGAAAAGTCCAATGGCGAAGTCGACCAAGCCGCCGAATACTTTAGCTAATGGGATGAATATTCTGGGAAAATAGACTTTTTTTATTAGATTTCCATCTCCTACAAGACTATTGCCGGCAGTAGTAAGCCCATTGGAAAAAAAGAGCCAAGGAAGCAGAGCTGTGAGGACAAAAACAGGATAAATTTGACCATCAGAAGGAAGATGAGCAAATTTTCCAAAAAAAAGAGAGAAGACAAGCATGGTGCAAATGGGTTGTAAAATCACCCATAAAACTCCAAGAACTGTTTGTTTATAGCGGATCTTAAGGTCTCTCCAGATAAGAAAGAAAAAAAGTTCACGATAGGCCCAAAGATCGTGGAGATGCAATGGGGTGCTAAGGTCGCTTTGTATTTTTAAAACATGCGAAGAGCAGGAGCGCTCTTCACAAACATTTTTTTTTATATTTTTTTCAATGGCCATTCATGCTCTTTTCATTCGCTTAAGTCAGATAGGGAAATTGGGCATAACGTTAGCATTAGATTCGACATATTGTCTATACATTTGCATTAGACATCTTGCATAATTCATTTCCTAAATCAATTTTCAAAAAGAATATCGTTATAAGAGCCCAATGATTCAAAGAAATAATCTCTATCTTCAACAAAAAGTTGCCTAGTAAGCTCATAAATAATTGCTTTAACGCCATATTTCATTCCAATGATGCCGTTGCCTGCGCTAAACCCAGAGCTTAAGAGGTCGCCGCCGGTAGCATTGAAAATGTAACTTATATAGGGGGCATGCCCTGGAATTTTTTCCATGAAAGTAGATCCTTTGCCAAGATAAGGAGCTCTTAGAAGAACGTGATTATTTTGCTGTTGGCCTTGTGGAGGAGTAAACTTATCCCCCCATAGCGCTATTTTATCCACGAGTTCTTTCAATTCCTCTCGCAAATTTAAATCAATACTCCAGCCGGTGGCGATGATGAGAGCATCAAAAGACTCTGTTGTATGCGGCGTTACGACGGTGGGTTTGCCATTAATCATTTTTGCATCTAACCAGGGGCTGTCAAAATGAATCTGCAAATTTTTTCTAGTGCGTGCCTTAACTACAGAAGACTTGGCCGGGGCGATGCCTATTTCGTTTAATTTAGTCATAAACTGCCATTTATTGGCGTCGGATAAATCGGGATAGTGTTTTAAAAAACCAACAAAAGCCCCCCATAAAAATACGTGGCGATTCGGCAGTTTGGCCCTTCTAATAAACATATGAACTTCTTGAGCATTATGTTCGCTGCAAAGAAGGGCATTATCAAAGGCGTTAGGCCCCCCGCCTAAGATTGCAATTTTTTTTCCGCTAAATTTTTCGAAATTAATGTTTTCGCTTGTGTGAATATAATATTCCTTCGGAATGTTTTTTTTGACTTGCAATGGGATTTTCCATTCTCCTGATCCTTCAATGCCGGTAGCAAGAATAATTTTTCTAGCATATACGTTTTGAGAAATGCCTTTAGAATGAGTTGGAAGAATAAAACAATTGTCTTTTTCGCACCATCTGATGGCACCGACTTTTGTCTCATTAACTATAGGAAGATGAAGAACTTTCTTTAACCATTGCAAATACTCGGCCCAGTCAACTCGGGGAATAAACTCGAGTAGCTCCCAAGCTTCCTTTCCATATTTAGCTTGATACCAAGCACGTGCTGTTAGACTGGGAATATCGCAATCGGGCCCTAGGCTTGCCTTTGGTGTCAGAAGCTTATCCATCCGAGCATGTGTCAACCAGGGACCTTCCATTCCGGCTTCTTTTTCATCAAAAATTATGATGTTATTAACTTTCTCTCTTTGCAAAGAAAAGGCAAGGGTGATACCAGTTTGCCCAGCACCTACGATGGCGACATCAAAGATGTGCTCTCCTAAGCTAGTCTTTCGTTCCGGGATCCAGTGTGTTTTAGATGGGTAGTTAAGCAGCTCAATTTCTTCTAGAGCTCGCTTTTCCAATTCTTCAATATTAGCTAAAAGCGGAGGGCAAAAAAAAAGAGCAGCAGCGTTAACACATGTCTGTTAGTTATCATAAGTAGCTTTTTTTTAAAGTTAAAAAGGGGCTAAAAAATAACATTCCCGGCAATAATTGTGCAATTGAATTTTATCAAGGGTTTTAAATGTCGCTAAAAAGGGTCTTCAGAGGCTGACAGGAAACCCTCTCAACACCTCTGTGGATTAAAAGCCGCTGTTTGATCGCATAACCGTTGCGTTTTTTCGAGCAATAGTTCAAACTACAAAATCAAAGTTTTTTAGTGCTCTGTCAAGCTAAAATGAAGATTTGGATTCGCGCGAAAGCTCCCCTTTTTAACTTGACAGAACATTAGAACAATTGCATCGGTGTTAACGTGAATTTTGTAGGAGAATTTGAAAATGTGTGGAATTGCAGGCATCCTAAACTTAAAAGGAAAGCGTTATGGCAATTTATCACACCATTTAAATGTCATGAACCACCTGCAAAAACATCGTGGACCCGATGGTTCAGGAATTTGGAAAAATCGCAATGAAAGCGTGGGATTTGCCCATAGGCGTTTGACTATCATCGATCTGCAGACTGGAACGCAACCGATGCAAGATCCTTATGGCAATACCATCTGCTATAATGGCGAAATCTACAACTATCTAGAGCTACGCAAAGAGCTTAGCGATTACCCCTTCAAAACCACCTCAGATACAGAAGTTATTTTAGCCGCCTATCAAAAATGGGGCGACGATTGCGTAAACCATCTGCGCGGCATGTTTGCCTTCGCTCTTTGGGATGAGGCCAATCAAAGGCTTTTTTGTGCTCGCGATCGTTTTGGGATTAAGCCGTTTTATTTCGCTTATGTCGGAGATAATTTGTTCTTTGCTTCCGAAGTCAAAACCCTGATTCCTTTTTTACCTGAAGTAAAAACTCATAACGAAGCTTTAAAAGATTACTTAGTCTTTCAATTTTGCCTTGGAACAAAAACTCTTTTCGAAGATATTCAAGAGCTTCCCCCTGCTTATTATCTTGTCGTTGAAAATGGTCATCATAATATTTCAAAATATTGGGAAGTTTTTTATGAACTCGACTTCTCGCATACGCCGCAGTATTTCGAAGAAAAGTTAAGGGAATTACTAAGCGATTCCATTCATCTTCATACACGTGCTGACGTGCCCATCGGAGCTTATATCAGCGGAGGCATCGATTCAAGCATCGTTGCTGCCATCGCTTCACAATATCAAGCACAAGATAACCTCTCCTTCGTTGGCTTCACCGGAAAGTTTTCCTTAGGACAAGAGTATGACGAAAGCCATTATGCCAGAGCCTTAGCTTCTCAACATAACATCCCGCTTTATGAAGTGGATATCACAAGTCAAGATTTTATCGACTCCATCGAATCTGTCATTTATCACCTAGATTTTCCAGTAGCAGGTCCAGGCTCTTTTCCACAATATCACGTATCAAAACTAGCTGCTAAGCATCGCAAAGTCGTCTTAGGAGGACAGGGCGGCGACGAGATCTTCGGCGGCTATACCCGCTACCTTATCGCTTATTTTGAACAATGCATTAAGGCTGCTATCAATGGCACCATGCAAGAAGGCAACTTTATTGTTACCTACGAGTCCATTATTCCAAACTTAAGGTCTTTAAAAAACTATCAGCCTCTACTCCAAGAATTTTGGAAAGAAGGCCTTTTTGACTCCCTGGATAAACGCTATTACCGTTTGATCAATAGGGCTTCTTCTTTGGAAAATGAAATCGCCTGGGAAGGGCTAGGAGATTATTCTCCTTTTGAGGCGTTTCAAGAAATCTTTCATGGAAAAAATGTGGGGAAAGAATCTTATTTCGATAGCATGACCCATTTTGACTTCAAAACACTTCTGAGAGCTTTATTGCATGTTGAAGATAGAATGAGCATGGCGCACAGTCTTGAGTCGCGGGTACCTTTCCTAGACCATCCTCTAGTCGAATTTGCAGCTACAATGCCTTCCAATATTAAATTTAAGGATGGAACCTTGAAAATGGTCTTGCTTAATGCCATGCGTCATGAGCTTCCTGGGACCATTATCAATCGCAAAGATAAAATGGGGTTTCCCGTACCATTAAATGAATGGTTAAAAAGCGATATCAAAGATTTTGTTTGTGATATCTTTGCCAGCCGGCGTCTGCGTGAAAGGCCTTATTTTAACCAAGCTGAAATTTTAAAAAGCTTGGGCGGAGAATCTAAGTTCGGCCGCAAAATTTGGGGATTGCTTTCTCTTGAACTTTGGCATCGTCAATTTCACGATAGAGCAAGTGAATTTCGAAAGCTTTTAGACAACACAGCCGCGAGCGAAATGCTGGGCAAAGAAGAGATAACCATATCTTAATGATTTTTATTGATGATAACAAATAAGGAAAAATAGCATGAAAGTTTTAATTACCGGAGGAGCCGGGTTTATTGGATCACACCTGGCAGAGAAGCTTTTGTCCGATGGACACAAAGTTTTAGTCATCGATAACTACCAAACAGGTCGTCGCGATAATTTAAAGCCTCATAAAAATTTGGAAATTGTTGAAGGAAGCATTGCTGATAAGAGTCTTGTCAATAAGACATTCGAAGCTTTTTTACCTGACAACGTGGTCCATGCTGCAGCGTCTTACAAAGACCCGAACAATTGGGAAGAAGATGCTTATACCAACATTTTAGGAACTCTCAATGTCACATTAGCCGCAAAACGTTTAGAAATTAAACGAATAATTTATTTCCAAACCGCACTTTGCTATGGTTTAAAGCCGATAGAACAGCCCATCACCTTGTCCCATCCTATCAACTCAAATGGCAGCAGCTACGCCATCAGCAAAACCGCCGGGGAACAATATATTGAACTTTCCGGGTTAGACTTCATCTCTTTCCGCTTAGCAAATGCCTACGGTCCACGCAACCTAAGCGGTCCTTTGCCAACATTTTATCATCGTCTAACTACTGACAAACCCTGCTTCATCATGGATACACGACGTGATTTTATCTTTATCGACGACCTCACCGATGTCGTCATTAAAGCGATTTATGGGGAGGGCAAAAAAGGCTACTACCATATTTCCAGCGGATCAGATTATTCGATTAAGCAACTTTTCGATGAAACGCTTCATGCCCTAAATATTAAATTGGACAAAGAGGTCGAAGTGCGTCCAAGAAGCCCGGACGACGTCTTCACCATCCTTATCGATCCGGCCAAAACGAATAAAGATTTTAATTGGAAAGTTAAAACACCGCTTAAAACGGGTGTGAAAAAAGCTATCGAATGGTACCAGCAGCATGGCATTACCCAAACCTATACCCATCTTAAACCTGTTGAGGCAAAATAATCATGACAGATTTGTCTCAAGCTTTCAATGACGCTCATATTTTGGTGATAGGCGGAGCTGGATTTGTTGGAAGTAATTTAACACGGATCATACTTGCATCTTCTAAGAAGGTGCAAGTTCACATCATAGACAATTTGCTTTCCGCCGAACGTGTCAACGTACCTGATGATTCTCGAGTGCGATTTACCGAAGGGTCGATCGTAGACGATCATATTTTAGAACAGCTGCAAGATCACTATGACTACATTTTTCATTTAGCTACTTACCATGGCAATCAAAGTTCCATCTTCGATCCATTGGCAGACCATGAAAATAATACCTTAACAACATTGAAGCTCTTCGAAAGAATCAAGAACTTTAAAAAAATAAAAAAAGTTGTTTATTCCTCAGCCGGATGCTCAGTGGCTGAAAAGACTTTCGGAGAGGCTAAAGCTTCAAAAGAAGTGGATCTGGTTTCCCTTGATATGGATAGCCCCTATTCTATCTCAAAAATTATCGGCGAATTCTACGCTAAATACTATTTTAAGCAACATCAACTGCCGACCGTGCGAGCGCGTTTTCAAAATGTCTTCGGCCCCGGCGAAATCCTAGGTGCCGGCAAATGGAGAGGAACCCCAGCGACAGTATGGCGCAATGTTGCCCCTACCTTCATTTATCGAGCCATTAAACAGCAGCCTCTTCCTTTAGAAAATCAAGGCATCGCTACTCGCGATTTTATCTACGTCGACGACATCGCTCGCGGATTGATGCACTGCGCACTCTATGGAAATGTAGGAGATGTCTACAATCTGGCTAGCGGCAAAGAAATCACCATCGCTCAATTAGCTGAAACGATTAATCGCTTCGTTGAAAATCCCGCGGGATTGGAATTTCTTCCAAAACGATCTTGGGATAATTCCGGCAAGCGCTTCGGATGCACAGAAAAGTCTAAGCGCGAGCTTGGCTTTGAAGCCAAAACCGATTTTGAACAAGGTCTTAAACAGACCATCGAATGGACGAAAAATCATTTAGCACTGATTGAACAGACGGTTGCTAAGCATAAACATCATCTGACTAAATAGTTAGCCTATGTGTGGAATTGCCGCTCTTTTTGCATCCAAAGCTCATGATTTGTCTCTTATCCATCGCATGACTGCAATCATTCGTCATCGTGGGCCTGATGACGAAGGCTATGTCTTTTTTCAAAAAGACAATGCTGACTCTTTTATTTTTGGTGGCTGCGATACTCCCAAGAATGTCTATGGAGCACCTCAATCTTATTGTCCCAATAAGTCGATCGATTCTTTTAATCGTCAACCTTGTATCGCTGCTTTGGGACATCGGCGTCTCTCTATTGTCGATTTGTCTCAGGCTGGACATCAGCCTATGTGCACAAACGATTCGATGATTTGGATCACATATAACGGCGAAGTGTACAACTATCTAGAGATTCGCAGTGAATTAGAAGCACTTGGACATAAGTTTCAAACTCAAACGGATACTGAAGTCATCCTGCAAGCCTACAAACAATGGGGCAAAGACTGCCTTCACCGTTTTAATGGCATGTTTGCTTTCGTTCTCTTCGACAGAAGAACGAAGATGGTATTTGCAGCAAGAGATCGCTTTGGTGTAAAGCCGCTTTACTACTGGATCTCGCCGCAAGGGTTAGTAGCCTTTGCTTCCGAGATCAAGCAATTTAATACGCTGCCAGGCTGGAATGCCAAGATGAATGGACAGCGAGTCTACGATTTTCTCAATTGGGGGGTATTGGATCACACCCATGAAACTCTTTTTGCAGGAGTAAAGCAGCTGCGAGGCGGGGAATACCTCGAATTTTTCTTGGATGCCAAGATAACGCTTCATCCAAAAAAATGGTATCATTTGAAAGAGCGTTTTTTTCAGGGAGGGATGCAAGAAGCATCGGAGCAATTTCTCTATTTGCTGCAAGATTCAGTTAAGCTGCGCTTGCGCGCCGATGTCGATGTGGGATCGTGTTTATCCGGGGGCATTGATTCCTCCGCTATTGTTTGCCTCGCCAATCATTTTCTTAAAGACAAGCAGGCGCAAGGAAAACAAAAAACATTTTCAGCCTGTTCTGAGATTCAGCGCTATGATGAACGTCCCTATATCGAAATGATTGTCAATAAGACAGGCGTAGAAGCTCATTATACATACCCTTCTCTTGATGGTCTTTTTGACGAATGCGATAAAATTATATGGCATCAAGATGAACCTTTCGTTTCCACTAGCATTTATGCTCAATGGCAGATCTTCAAACTCGTCAAAGAAAAGAACGTCAAGGTTATGTTGGATGGACAAGGCGCTGATGAACAACTGGCAGGCTACCACGGTTTTTTTGGAAATCTTTTCTACGACCTCTTTCGAACTCTGCAATGGAAAAGCCTCATTACCGAAATCCAACACGCCAAACAACGGCATCAGCATGTTCAGCCGCTGTTTCTTCTCATGAACAAACTGATTCCAGATTTTATCCGGCAACCCTTAAGAAAAGTTTTGGGTAAATCCGCTGCTAATCCTAATTGGCTCGATACGAATATGCTTAATGCAGAAAGAAAAGATCCTTTTCGAGATAGTCAAAATAAGACTTTAACTCATCAAAGCATTCAGCAGATTTTACATAGCAGCCTTCCCATGCTATTGCATTTTGAAGATCGCGACTCCATGGCGCACTCAGTAGAATCTAGAACGCCTTTTTTAGATTACCGCCTCGTGGAATTTACCTTGGGATTACCTAATAAACATAAACTTTCCGAAGGTTGGACAAAAAGAGTATTAAGAGAGGGAATGACAGAAATTCTGCCGGAACCCATCCGCAATCGCACAGATAAAATTGCTTTTGCAACGGCTGAAGAAGATTGGATTAGAGTGCAGCAGCCAAAATTGTTTTGCAATGCTCTTGAAGAAGCCTGCGACCATTCTCAGGGAATTCTCAAACCGGAGATCAATCAATGGGCTCGTGAAATGATTCAAGGAAATAAGCCCTTCAACTATCAACTATGGCGCTGCATCAGCTTCGGACAATGGATTAAACGTTTTTCAGTCACACGCTAAAAACAAAATCGCACTAATCTTTATAGGCTCTAAGATAAATGTCGAGGCCTAAACTCTTGCCAAGCCAAGGCAGCAACACCCTTCTGGTGATGGGCCAGCGATGATCATCACAGTTTTCTTTGGCAAAATCGACTTTGGAAAATTTACTAAGCATCTTTTTTAATTGCTTAATCGAAGAAAACACCGTCTCCGGCGCGTTATCGCCGGCAATATTGAGATCATAAGCGGCTTTTTGATCTTCAGAAACGGCAAGGTTCGGTTTAAGAACACCTAAATCTCGCCACAAAGCTTGCAATGTCGCTTTGGGCCACTTGACCCATTGCTTATAGGAAAATTGATTGTATAGCATGATGACAGCAGTGCCGCCGGGTTTTAGAACGCGATACGTTTCATCAAAACAACGCTGAAGGTTACCCGTGTGGTGGTAGCAGCCAATCGAGACGACATAATCCATAGATTGATTTTTTAAAGGGCATTGTAAGATGCTTCCTTTGATAGCTTTACCTGAAAGATCAAAGAGCTTCAAACGATGGTTCATCATATCAACGGGCCCCTGGGCAATATCAAGACCTGTGTAATCGGCTCCTGCTTGGGCAAGTTTTAAGCCTAGTGTACCGTAGCCAAGACCCACTTCTAGGACTTTTTTGCCTTTCATATTCTGTGCAGGCACATGCTTAAGCAAATATGGATAATATCTGAAGTATTCGTAATCGAATTTTTCAAGGGAGTGGGAGGAACGGTCTTTGATTCCTAACGATTGGGCAAAAGTGCTGCCGCAAAGCTCATCCCAGAAATTTTCGTTAGCGCTATTTATTTCATTTTGTGTTTGCATTATTGATTATCCTAATACAGGTGCTAGTGCCCAAACCCTCATTTTAAGCTTGACGGAGCACTATGGTTATGTCTCCAAACGTTTTTATCGCTTGCCCATATAAAACGCAAGGGATTTGTAACCAATCACAGGGCGCCGGAAATTAAATCAGAAATTTTAAACCACAGTTGAATACAGATTCGACTTTAGGATTTTTATATATTGCAAAACAATCTATGGCCGCGACAGCGGCTACAGAGGTTAGCTGGGGGTGACGCAAGGAACCCCCGGTTCTTCCAAAGCATATTGAAGAGCCGGGAACTGGCGACATTTCGTTAAAAGTTTCGCCAGTTCCTGGCTCAATATTCTATCTGAAATTTACCGGGGGTTCCTTGCGTCACCCCCGGCTAACCTCTGTAGCCGCTGTCGCGGCAATTTACCGTTTCGCGGGGCGTTGTTGCATAAATCTATTCCCCATTCGGGGAATGCGTCGGTAACCCATGTGTGTGTTGCACATAGCCTCGGGTTTCAACCCGAGGTATATCGTAAAAAAAGAGTTGCGTCTCGTTAGAGCCGCAAGATATGCGCGAGTAAAAAACATTCGTATCGACTCATTTTCTTGTGACCCTACGGGGCACAATGCCCTTTTGCATATACCTCGGGTTGAAACCCGAGGCTACCTGCGTTTTCCCCGATGGGGAATAGATTTATGCAACAACGCCGTTTCGCGGTAAAAAAGAGTTCTGTAGGAACGGCATAAATTTTGGGATTTCAAATCATTTATAATAAATACTTGTGTTATCTTAACGCATATGTGCGAATGCAGTATTCAGAAATAGTGCTCCAATTGTGTGTTTTTGTAAAATCTCTTGCTAAAGTTATCAGCCTGGAAGAGTTATGATAAATTATTTTAAGATCTGTGAATAAACATTGATGTATTGCTGTGCGACGGAAGCTTAGCAGAATCTCAGATTTAAGCCCATAGCATGAACTAAATTAGTGAAAGTGCGAAGCTCCGGGTTACCTCCAGATGATAGCACCCGATATAAAACCTCTCTGCGGACATGCGTTTTTTTTGCAAGCTTTCCAAGGCCCCCTTGGGCTTCTGCAACATTGCGTAATGCATTAAGTAATATTTCTTGTGATTCTTCATCTCCAAGCAAGCTCTCTTCAAGAGCGGCATTTAAATAGGCGACAGCTTCATCATGATCTTTTAATTCTTCAATTAGCTCATCATGATAATCAACACTACGTTTGTGTTTTTTATTCATTCTTATCTCCTCTGGATTGATAGTCCTTAAATTAGGCCTTTGCCTTTTGGATATCGTTCTTTTGAGAACTCTTATCTCCTGCGCAAAGTAATAAAACACATTTCAATCCTATTTTCCCAAAATAAATTCTGTATCCTGGCCCAAAATCGATTTTTAATTCGAATACTCCTTCACCAACAGACTCGCATTGTCCAAAATTTCCCCAAACGATCTAATCGAAGACGTATTTTAGCTTTAGTAACTTGATCTTTGATGTCTTTAAGCCATTGGCTAAACGGTCGTTTACCCGTATCGATCTGATAGATTTCGATTTTGTATTCCATAAATCTATCGTAACTTAAAAGTTACAATTCGTCAATGTAAACTTATTTTAAGATCTGCGAATAAACATTGATGTATTGCTGTGCGATGGATTTGCTATCATACTTATCGATGGCAATCTGGCGAATGGTTTGCAAATCATAATCTTGATAATGGTCTTTGACGTGGAGCATAGCTTCGGTGAGCTTGGCTTCATTGCCATTTTCAATTAATTTGCCAACCTTTTCCGAAACGATATCTTCAGGGCCTCCGCAACAAGTAGAAATAACCGGAATGCCTGTCGACATCGCTTCAATCAAAACAATGCCGAAGGTCTCTCTTAGGCTAGAGACGACAAGAGTGTGAGAGCGCTGCATGGCCTCTCTTACTTCACTGCGGGACAACTCCCCTAGGAAGCGCACTTTGTGTCCAATGCCAAGCGAATCGGCAAGGGCACGCAGATGAGGCCGCTCCGGACCTTCGCCGCCGATGTCCAATACCACGGATGGATCTTGCTCCACAACCTTTCTAAAAGCTCGTATCAATACTTCGAAGTTTTTTACAGAAACTAAAAGAGCAATCGCTAAATAGCGGAAATTTATGCGGGGCTTTGCTTGCAGCGGTGCTGAAAAAAACGAGGTGTCAACAGCATTTGGAATCACAACTTGATTTAGAGCGGGATTGGAGATATATTTTTCTAGAGCACGTTGTAATATGGTGCTGACAGCAACAAGACATCCGGCTTGATCAAAAGCATCTTTAATTTCAAGCGTCAACCAATCCGTGTTTTTGTTTGGAAATAATGATTCATTTAAGAAGTTGTCGCGATGCTCTGTGATGAGGTAGGGAAGAGAATATTTTTTTGCCAGATGTTTAGCTGCAATGCCACCCCAAATAGCGCTATGGGCATGTAAAAGATCAGGCATGCCATATTTTTTTATGTATTTCTCCGCCAGTTGTTCAGCACTGGAAACCCAGAAGTTCATCTGTTTTTTTTCCATCGCAGGAAAAAGATTCCAGCAATGCCTGCGATAGATTGGTATGCCATCTTCTAACTCTAAAGACGTTTGGAAGTAGTTTTGCAGAACTAAAGGAAAGGAAAAAGATTTTAAGGGACGCACTTCCGGCGCAATGACTCCAATCTGCACACCTAAGCTGGCCAACATACGGGCTTTCTCTTGAAAAAAAACTCCCAGAATATATTGATCCTTAGTGACATACCAAGATGGAATCTTGAGAACGTGGAGGGGTTTTGTTTTCATACACTCAAAAAACTTTAATCACTTTGCTTTACAGACTATTTCGAGATGCTACTGGAACCAATATTTTTGAGAATTAAATCATGTTTAAGAGATTAACATCTAGAAATTTTTCTTTATCTTTTTTTCTTTACTCTTATATCGTGCAGAATAACTTAATCTTGGCAAAATAAAATGTTTCCTCAATATTTGATGCACTCTTCCATGAATATCGATTGGGGTAGCTTTCACCCTGTGCTAGTTCATTTTCCAATCGTCTTGTTTACAGTCGCCTTAGTGTGCGATTTATTGCATGGGTTTGGAAAAAAAGAGCCTTTTTACATGGCTCACTGGTTAATCATCGCCGGAACACTCTCCGCGTTACCTACAATATACACTGGACTTGAAGCTGCAGAAGCATTTGATCCCAATGATGCCTATGTCTACAAACATAAATTGCTTGGTTTCGCCATAGGGATTTATGCGGTGTGTTACACCATTTTTCGCATCCTGCAAATGCGAAAAAACTGGGACTTGCCTCCCGTCCTCTTTGTTGCTTTAAGTGTGATTTTGGTAGCTCTGACTTTATGGACAAGTGATTATGGCGGCTTAATTACGCGGGGTTCAACTCCTTTTAGTCAAAGGAGCGATGCAACAACGCTAACAGAGGAAAAACTTCAATCAGATCTTGGTGAGATACAAAAATATAATGTTGATGAATTTGAGAAATATCTTCAGAAAAATATTGGACTTGCCTCCGTAGTCCCGATTTTTACAAAGCACCATTGTGCTCAATGCCACGCAGAAAATTTTCAAGGAGGCTACCCTCGCAACTTTTCCGATGGCTCCGAGCCTGAACACTATTTCTTGTGGCGCAATCAAGATGGCACTCTTAAAGACTTTGAAAAATCCAATTTTTATCAATCGGTCATTCTAAAGAACACAATGCCCAAAAATGAACACAATGAGTCGTTAGGCCTTTCATTAAATGAACGCCTGATTCTCTTGCTTTGGCTAAAAAATAACGCTCCTATGCATTAATTTTTATCAAATTCAGACTTGACTGCAAGTTGGTGAAGTTCCTCATACATGCGATTAAAGATATACGCCCCCAAGCGCAGCTCGAAGCACGATGGCACCAAGGGACACAGCAGCAGGCAAAACCGCATAAAATCTGACTAAAACAGGCTTTTCTCATATACTCTTTCTTTCAAACTTTAAATCTCATTGCTGACAATGTTGCGCTCAAATATCGAAGGATCC
>JABDEI010000051.1 GCA_013287145.1 Chlamydiota bacterium | reverse complement strand
AATTTTTACAAAAGACTCAATTATACCTTCGGTAATGAAGATTGGAAAACGGAACGCCAAGCTCTTCGTCTGAAACCCAACGATCGCGTAATATGCATCACAGGAAGCGGAGATCGTCCTCTCCACATACTTCTAGATGAGTGTCAAGAAGTCGTTGCTATCGACGCAAACCGCGCCCAAAATCATCTTCTAAAATTAAAAAGCGCAGCTCTAAAACACCTTTCTTACGACGAATATATCGCCTTTTTAGAGGGAACCAAGGAAGTAGATAAGACGTCTTTTTTAGCAAAGATTTTTGAAAACATGGATGAAGATTCTAGGCAATTCTGGCAAAAAAATAAAAAAAAAGTAGAAAAAGGCATTCTCTATCAAGGATCTCTAGAAAGCCTTCTTAGAATGTTTTCATATGCATTTCGCTTTTTCAGAGGTAAAAAAATTCAAAGCCTTTTTGAATTCGATAAACTCGAAGATCAGCAAATATTTATCCAAAAAAAATGGAACGTTTTTTTCTGGCGAAAGGCTTTCGATCTTGCTCTGCACCCTTGGATTGCACGTTTTCTTATCAACGATCTCGGAACGTATAAAAATACCGACCGTTCCATTCCAGGAGGAGCCTATTTTTATAACCGTATGAATGCCTGCCTAAGCCACACATTAGCTAAAGATAACTACTTCATCTCATTATTTTTAAGAGGCACTGTCGACAAAGAAGCCTATCCTCCTTATTTAACACAACAAGGATCCCAGGTTATTAAAAGTCAGCTAGATCGATTGACTATTAAGACTGATGATTTGATAACCTATTTAGAAAAGGCCTCAAATAATAGCTTCGATGCTTTTTCTATCTCAGATGTGGCGTCCTACCTTCCGGCACATGATTTTAATAGGCTTATATCAGCGATTTATCGCACAGCGCGGCCAGGTGCACGTTTTTCCATCAGGCAATTTTTATCTTCTCACGTTATTCCTAGTGGTTTAACCCAAAATTTTCAAAGGAACAACTTTCTCGAAAAAAAGTTAGAAGAAGAAGACCATTGCTTCTTGTATCGCTACATGGTGGGCGAAATCGCTAAATAGTAGTGCACTAGCTGAAAGCTATCTCCATCTGCTGATATTTACGCATAAGATCTCGAAATTGCGCGGCATCTTCAAAACGCATCTCTTTGGCGGCAAGCTTCATTTCAGCTTCATAGTTTTTAATCTTCTGACGGATCTCTTCAGGCGTTAAGT
Organism: Chlamydiota bacterium; assembly: GCA_013287145.1. GTDB lineage: Bacteria > Chlamydiota > Chlamydiia > Chlamydiales > Parachlamydiaceae > JABDEI01. The sequence continues at coordinate 14,019 of JABDEI010000051.1, read as the reverse complement.
ACTCATGATGTGCTTCTGCGGCATGCAAATGGGTTTTTTCTTTTTCATGAATGTATGTGACTTCCTCTTCAAAAGATTCTACCAGCAAAGCAATTTCACGCTTAACAGTCCGCGGAACAATACCATGCAACTCGTTATATTCGTGCTGCAGCTTGCGGCGTGAGTTCGTTGTTTCAACCGTTTTTAGTATTGCTTTTGTCATCTTATCAGCATACATAATGACTCTGCCTTCGGCATTTCGAGCTGCCCGGCCGCATGTTTGAATTAACGAGGTTTCGCTCCTTAAAAAACCCTCTTTGTCCGCATCAAGAATTACTGCTAAGGAAACTTCCGGTATATCAAGTCCCTCCCTTAACAAGTTAATCCCTACAAGGACATCAAATTCTCCGCGACGCAGGTCTGTGATGATTTGCATCCTCTCTATGGTGTCGATATCTGAATGAAGATACTTTGCTTTAACGTCTAAATCAACAAGGTATTGGGTCAATTCCTCTGATAATCGCTTTGTCAGTGTTGTTACAAGGACTCGGCCGCCCCGGGAGACATGCGCGCGAATTTCCCCTAAGCAGTCATCAACTTGTCCCGTTGCGGGACGGATTTCGATCTCAGGATCGAGCAATCCTGTCGGACGAATCAGCTGTTCAACGACTTCGCCGCCTGCTTCTGAAATTTCCCATCCGCCCGGCGTTGCAGAAACGTAAACTACCTGATTCATGCGGCGATAAGTTTCTTCAAATTTCAAAGGCCGATTGTCAAATGCCGAAGGCAAACGAAAGCCAAAATCGACTAAGGCTTGTTTGCGGGCTTGGTCTCCATTAAACATGGCATGGAGTTGAGGGACAGTCTGGTGGGATTCATCGATCACTAAAAGGAAATCTTCAGGGAAATAATCGATTAAGCAAGGAGGCGGTTCACCGGCTTTACGTTGGCTAAAATGGCGCGAATAATTTTCGATGCCTTTGCAAAAGCCCACTTCTCGAATCATCTCGATATCATGCATCGTGCGCTCTTGGATACGCTGCAGCTCAATGTAGCGTTTCTCCATCTCATAAAGCTCCATGCGCTCTTTAAGCTCAGCTTTGATCGTTTCGATAGCATGTAGGCGCACTTCTTCGGGAGTGACGTGGTGCGAACTTGGGTAAATGGTAATGTCTTCGAGCCTGCGGCGCACCTTTCCTGTCAAAGGATCGATTTCACTGACCCTTTCGATTTCATCGCCAAAAAATTCCACACGAATAGCTAAGTCTTCTTCATAAGCCGGAAAGATATCTAAGACATCGCCGCGCACACGAAAAGTAGACCGGGAAAAGTCATAATCATTGCGCTTATACTGCATCTCGACGAGATGCAAGAGAATGTCATCACGGCGGCGTTCTTCCCCTGATTTAATGGTAAGATTCATGCCGCGGTAATACTCTGGAGAACCTAGACCATAGATGCACGACACAGAGGCAACAATGATCACATCGCTGCGCTCTAAAAGAGACCTTGTTGCGCTTAAGCGCATTTTGTCAATTCTGTCATTGATCGCCATATCTTTTTCAATAAAGGTATCTGTCCTGGGTATATAAGCTTCGGGCTGGTAGTAATCGTAATAGGAAACGAAATATTCAACGGCATTATCCGGAAAAAAAGATTTAAACTCCTGAAAAAGCTGAGCCGCCAAAGTCTTATTGTGAGCAATCACAAGGGTTGGGCGTTGTACGCGAGCAATGACATTTGCCATCGTAAAGGTCTTGCCGGAGCCTGTGATCCCCAAAAGAACTTGAGCTTTTCTCTTACTTAGAATCCCATCGGTGAGTTTTCCAATGGCTTGAGGTTGGTCACCACAAGGAAAAAAATCTGTTTTTAACTTAAATGGTTGAGACATCATTTGCCTGTTATTTTTTCTTTTCGTTCGCGGGCGATGCGGGAGATCTTGTTCCAATTCCCCATCAACCCCATGGCGCTGCGCATCTCTTTTAAAGTTTGATTGGATATCTCGATCATCTTAAGAGTGCCTTCGTATATGATCTCTTCAACCAATCCCTTATCATCGGCATACTGATGGCGGCGCTCCCTGATAGGCTCTAAAAAGTTGTTCAGTGCTACAATAAGTTTTTCTTTGACTTCGACATCGCTGACTTTGCCCTCACGGTAGCGCGCTTTGAGGTCTTCAACTTCGCCCTTGTCGGGGTTAAAGACATCATGATAAGTAAAAACGGGATTGCCCTCGACTGTTCCTGGAATGTGAGCATGGATGCGAGCGGGATCTGTGTACATGCTTTTGACTTTCTTCTCGACGGTCTTAGCATCATCGGAAAGAAAAATTGCATTGCCGGCGGACTTGCTCATTTTCCCTTTGCCGTCAATGCCGATCAAAGAGGGATGATCTCCTAGCATGACATCAGGCATAGGAAACACTTCTCCATAGTATTGGTTAAAGCGCCGTGCGATGTCGCGCGCCAACTCAACATGGGCTTCATTGTCTTTGCCTACAGGCACCAAATGCGCTTTGGGCATTAAGATATCGGCCGTTTGCAAAACAGGATATCCAATTAATCCAAAGGGAATGCTTTCAGGGTCCATATGTGCATTGCGGGCCATCTCTTTCAAACTGGGAAGTCCCGTCAACCGATTGATCGAGATGAGCATCTCAAAAATCAGGTTCATCTCATAGACTGCCGGTGCTGCCGACTGCAAATAGATCGTTGTTTTACTGGGATCGATGCCGCAAGCCAGATAATCGAGAACGGTCATGCGCGCATTCTCACGGATCTGCATGATATCCTCTTTTGAAGCTTTCGTCGTCAGCATGTGCAAATCGGCGATAATAAAAAAGCAGTCGTATTGATCCTGCAAGGCAACTCGATTTTTTATCGACCCGACATAATGGCCCAGATGCAACAGCCCCGTGGGCCTATCGCCGGTAAGAAGGCGTTTTTTTTCTGCTTGATTCATCGTTTTTAAGTCTCTCTTTTATAATTTTATCAGTTCTAACCTATTAGCAATGTCGATTGCGATCACTAAAATTGAAAATGCCATTGCCGCTATAAGAGCAATTTTACCACCTGGAACTTTGTATGTCGACTTAAAGCCTTTGTGATAGCGCCCTCGCCACACCATCATAGGGGGCAAAAGACCTAGCAAGATGACAACGCCAAACACGCCTGCAAATTCCAAAGCTGTTAAAAAAGCCCGGGGGTTTGTCAGGGTAAATAACAGCGGCGGTAAAAAGGTTAAAACATACAGCAGCACTCTTCCCTGACGCGTTTTTTTTATCTTAAGTCCATCCGCCAAAAAGTCATTAAGGCTTAAAGAAACCCCCAAGAAAGAGGTGATAATGGCAAAGAAGGAAAAAAAGCGCGCAATCATCGCGATAGCAGAATTTCCTAAGACACCGGTTAAAAGATGTACTCCATTCGTCCCTTCGCGATAGCCTTCATTAATACCATAAGATCCTTGCATAGGAATGATTCCCAAGGCCAGCAGCTCCCAAACGATATATACAACCAGAGGGATGCTGCTTCCAATGAGAATCGTTTTCTTCAACTTAGGAATATCGCGATTCATGTACGAAGTCAGGGTAGGGATGATGATATGAAAGCCAAAAGACGTGGCGATGATGGCAATCCCCAAGGTGAAATATTTCCACTCGACATGAGTCAGCAAGGCTTTATCGACATGCGGTGTTAACAGCACAACCATAGCCAAATAAGAGATCACCAACCCAAGCATGAGAATGCGATTAACGTAATCAACAGACTTAGTCCCTTTGTAGACAAAGAAGCCAAAGATCGCTAAGAGCGGTAAAGCCCCAGCCCAAGCGGGTAGCTGATATCCTGATATCGCCGCGACAAAATCGATGAAAATCGGCCCTCCCCCGGCTAAATAGGCAGTGGTGAGAGAATACAGCAGAAACAAATAGGTTACCCAGCTGACCGCTTCACCCCAACGGCCTAAGGTGTGTTTGGCCATCGAAATCAAGTTAGCATGTTCGTCCATCCAAAGATTTACTTCCAACATCAGAAAAGCTGTAAAAGTCATGTAGATCCAAAAGGCAACGAAGAGAAGCATCGAGGGAAAAAAACCTACTTGGCCAGTGACGACAGGCAAAGCCAGCATGCCTGCTCCAATAGTGGTTCCGGCGACCAAAAGAACTCCTCCGATGAGTTTACTTCGATGTTTCATAGACTATCCTTAATTTTATGATTTCAAAATATCTTGCGAAAGTTGCAGCACAATAACTAAACAGGACACCAATAAAATGAGTAATAAAACGATCTTGCCTCCAGGCACCAGGCGCACGGAGCCCAATTTTTTATGATAGCGCCCCACCCACGCCATCAGAACCGGTAAAATGCCAAAGAGCGTCATGGCGCCAACGCCTCCTGCATAATTCAAAGCCACTAAGAAGATCTTAGGGTAAAGAAAAGCAAATACACTCGGCGGCAATAGCACTAAAAGGCACAAAATAACCTTGCCTTTAGGCGTTTTCTTGATGTGCATGCCATCGGCTAAAAAATCGACAAAGCTCAATGAAACTCCCAAAAAGGAAGTGATGATGGCAAAGAATGCAAAATATTGGGCTAGCTCAACGACTAAAGAGCTTCCTACAGCGTTCTTTAAAGCTTGCGTGGCCATATCGCCATTATCCAAGGCCTGCCTAAAACCAAGGTCGCCTTCAACGGGCACAAGCCCCAGAATCAGCCACTCCCAGACCAAGTACACAATCAGCGGGAGCGCGCTCCCAACGAGCACTGCAATGCGCAGACGTCTGATATCGTGCTTTAAATAGGCGGTCAAACTAGGTACGAGGTTATGAAATCCAAAGGATAATATCATCGTAGGCAGCACCAAGGCCACTGCTGACCAATCGCGATGCTTCAGCAATTCTACATTCACATGGGAGCTGCCCATTGCGACAAGCAAGACATAGGAGACAATGAGTCCGATCACTAAAATTCTGTTGAACCAATCGACGGCCTTTGTTCCCAAATAAAGACTCACCCCAAAGCAGGCAATGACAGCCAAGCTGCCAACGTAAGAAGGCACAGAATAAGGAGTCAAAGCGGAAACGAGGTCGGCAACCAGGATACCGCTGCCGGCTACATAAGCTACTAATAGAGAGTAAAAAAGAAAAAGAAACATCGTCCAGCCAATGGCTTTTCCGGCTTTGCCTAAGGTGCGTTCGGCCATGGAAACGATGCCGGCGTCATCAGGAAACCATAAGTTCACTTCTAACAAAAGAAGGCCTGTAGCTGTCATCAAAAGCCAGCTGAGAATGAACATGAGGATGGACGGTTCAAAGCCTGCCAAGGCAGACATAACCGGCAGGCCGAGCATGCCGGCACCGATGCAGCAACTGGCTATGAGTAAGATGGCGCCAAATAAACTGCCCTTTGCAGTGGAATCTTGAGTTTGTGCTGTCATAACTTTCCTAATGTTAAATCAAAAATGCAACTCTCTTCTCATAGAAATCAAAATCAATCTCAATGAGTCTAAACTGAAAAAAAATAAATGTTAGAAATATATATACCAGCATCTAGTTTAAATTTTCCATTTGGGCTAGTGGTCAATATTGGGTTAATATGGACCCGTTTTCGATCTCTCAACCGCGGGAACTTTGGCACCGCCCAAATGGAAAATTTAAACTAGATGCTGGTATAGGACTAATTAGAAATGGCGTGGCTGGTTGGCCACCAAAAACGCCAAAAGAAAGAACGACTAAAAAAATGAAACGACGGAATAGACATCATTGTAATCCACACCTTTTAAGCGATGTTATCACAACTCAAAATTAGTCTCAACATATTTATGAAGACCGGTTCTAAGAGAGGAGTACCGCTCTTTGAACCGGTTAATGATCAAGCTTGATTGTTTACTATTTGATCATCGACGAATCAAGGTCTCGTTTAAACAAATCTCTATACCTTTCTTTGACAGCTTCTCGCATACGTAACCATTGATCATCCGATATCAGCCTTAAGTAATAAACTCCATCGGGGATGTCATTAGGTTTTCCTCGAGAAGTATGCTCAAGGGTGCCTATATACATTTTACCTAATGTCTCTTTATCATAAACTCTTTTTAAAAGGCTTGATAAACATTTATTGATTTTTTCTTCCCCATCAATTTTGAATCCAATTTTTAGATATTCCAAAGGTTCATTTTTAAGCATGCTCGAAAAATTTCCTAGGTCAGAGAATAAACAATTTAGAGCAAATGTCACAAAGTCCGGATTGTTCTCACTCAAGGCCATAGTATAGAGATCGTATGCTGAAAAAGCCCCTAAAGACATGAGAATTTCAGCATGTTCGAGTCTGATTTTTGTGGAATGAGCTAAACCTTTCACCAAATTTCTTGCAGATCCGCCACAATGACATTCTTTTTTCAGACTTGAGAATTGAAAAAGGTTTTTTTGGAAATTCTCCAAGACGGTCATTGGGCTTTGTCTGATCTGCTCTTTGGTTGGCAAGTTATCTTTGAATACTATTGACAATAAATCTTTAGAATAGATCGGCAACACTGTTTCAAAAGCTTTTTGGATTCTTTCTACGATTAAAGAAGCAGCAATGCGAGCGGGTTGATCCCATTTCTTGAAATTAGTTTTATCCCCTTCTTCTAAAAAAATCGCCAATTTTGCGAGGTCGTCTTGAGTAAGCGTAGACAATTTTTCTTCGACTTCTTTTTCTGCTTTCTCATTTCTTTGATTGCGAGTGCCGAATCTCTTTCCAATCTCTATTTGCAGCTTAGAATATTCAAGATCCTGACAGTATATCATGAGATCAGTTTTACAAATTGATTTGTTGTGCCAATGCGGCACTTTTAAAATGTTTAAAGGATTAGCAAAAAAAGCAATGAAGTACCTTGCAATTGCTGGATGAAAAGCGTTCTCGCTCCCTTTTTCAGGGTTTACAAAGAATTTAATTTGAATTTTTTTTGGAATGACAGATTTATTTAACTCCACACCGAACAAATGTTCATATCTCAACTTAACATGAGTTGTGATTAAAGTTTTTCTTTCATCTATAACACTCTTTGAACTAGATTTTTCAGAGTCTAATTCAAGATACAAATTTTCTAGTGTTTCTTTCTTATAGATTCTTTTCAATAGAGTTGCTAAAAGATCTTTAGCATCTTTTTTATACTCAAAAGCTAGCTCTGCGTACTTTAATGGTTGACCCTCGATCATCTCTGAAAAACCGCCAGCTTCTGAAAGAGTATGACTTAAAGCGTATTCCGCCATTGCAGAATTTTTCTTTTCTAAAGCACGATGATAAACATCATAGGATGTTAACAAGCCCAGCTCCAAGAGATTATCAAGGTCCTTTTTAATTTTTTCGAAGCCTTTCCTTCGAAGGTTCAATTCTTCAAATACCTCTCCCCAAAATTTATTTATATTTTCCTCATTTTTAGAAAAGCTTTCTTTACACTCTTCTAGTAATTTCAAAGGATTATCGGTGAGTAGTTTATCATAACTTTCTGGAAATTCGATGCGACGCTCTTTTAAACTTTCAAAAATTTTTTTTATTTTGACCATAATCTGATATGCAGCAACTCTCCCCGCGGGGGTCCAATTGAATTGATCTTTCGGATTTTCTTTTAAAAAGCTCGCTAATTGTTGCAAACCTTCTTTATTTAGCAAGTTCAGCTTTGTTGTAACAAGTGTCCAGATATGATCATTAGCGTTGCCTAACTTACTTGAATATTTAACTTCTAAGCCTTGAGACAAAGGGAAATCCTTAACAAAATCACTGATCTGCATTTTTGTTTGTTCGATATCTACCTTATAAATCGCTGAGGATGCTTTTTGCAGATGGGGTACAGATAAAATCCCTACCGTATGAGCGCAAAAAGCAGTGGTTCTTCGAAAAGAACCCGGTATTGTGCTTTCCGCAAGACTCTGTTCAGGATCTTTGAAAAATACATTCACCATATAATTCCTTTTGTAAAATAACTAAAAAAAAAACGACGGAATCCTATTACGAAAAATAATAAATATCAAGTCTTCAATTACTCTAAAATATTGTTTATAAGAAAATGTCGCTGCCTAAAAGCTGTAGACAGCGACGCCGAAAATCATGGATGGTATACCGCACGCGGTATAAGATGTTGAGTTCAGATTAACTCATGATGTGCTGATGTGAAGACCCTTTCTCGCAATTTCTCTCTCTGTTAGTTCATCAATATTCCTACTTAACCAATTTTTATTTAAGACTCCAATACAATGAAGTCTCTCAAATTGACGGAGGACATTAAATTCTTTATTTCTTACATCTGTTAGATTATCGCAAAGTTCATGACGGAAATGTTGTAATGTATCAGGGTCAAATTTTGTAAGTGATAACTTAAAATTTTCATGATTGGTTATAAGGTGTTTATAGGGGTCTTTTTCTTTATTTCCAACTTCCATCTCATAGATGGAGTCCATCAAAGGTTTGCCGTGAAAAACTAAGATTTTAAATGCTTCCTTAATTGTTTTTAAAATCAAATGGGCAGCAACTTGTGATTCGAGAGTCCATTTGTTTATATCACAGGATTCTTCATTAAAAAGATCAGCAAGCTTTTTGATGTCTTTTTCAACAAGATTAACTACTGTTTTATTAACATCGGCATTTTTGTATTTCCATCCTCTATCAGTAAATCTCAGGTTTTTTTCCACCCTGTTTTCCATTTCCTCAAGAATTTTTTTTTCTACCTCTTTCATTGGCTCAGAGCTATTTTTCTTCGTAACAAAATAACCAAACCATTTTTGAGCAATTACTGCTGACTTGAATTCAAATTTTGAATTATTATTACTTTGATTAATACTTTCATATTCTTTGCTAACCACCAATGATGTCATATAATTTCCTTTTTTAAATTTATAAAACACCGAAAACTCTACAGCGACGACTCATAATTTTCAAGAGTTCATTCTTTCATTCACTCAATTTCTCTCTCCTTCACCGAAATGGGGTTAAGGAACTTCTACCCCTTTTTGGAGTACGCATACGGCAAAAAAATAGAAAAAGTGAACGGATGTGATCTGGAAGATTTCATTAAAATTAAAGCCGCAGAAATCTAAACAGTATTTTTAGCGCTGTACGACTTCAAGGCCGCGCACATAAATCTTTTTGGAAATGCCCTGCGGAAGTAAATATTCGCGCAGAGCTTGCTCGAAAATTTCAACATCGCAGTGATCTCCGCAAGTAAAGATATCAATAAAGCAGGCTTGATGTTCAGGGTAGGTATGGATACTAGCGTGGCTTTCTGATAGAAGCATGACGACGGCAAATCCTTTGGGATGGAATTCGTGATGCACACATTGTAAGAGAGTCGCTCCTGAAAGCTCGACGGCTTTGATCATCGTATCAAGAAGCTGTTCATGATTGTTTAAAGCTTCAACATCACACTTAAAGTAGTTTGCAAACAAATGCTTCCCTGCAAATTGATAAGCCGTGATTTTTTCAAGGGCGTTAAAAGAAGCTAAAGTTGATGTGTGCATAATTTGTCCAAACATTTAAGAATGACAATGAACCGCTCTTGATCCTGATTAACGGTTGGAACTTTTATAATTTTTTTTTGGAGAAATTGTCAATTTTTGTTTTCCTTGGTGCGAGTGAAAGCGCAATGTCATCAACTAAAATAATCAAGAAGCCTTCATATGATAACAAGAAGAAACATGCTTCAGGTTTTAACTTTTGAGCTGCTTTTCGACTTTGCGCTGCTCTTGGCCAAGACGTCCGAGTTCGTAGCCTTCATAATCGACGAATTTGAAGAATCTTTCAAAAGCCGGAAAAGCGCGGGAAAGTTCTTTTGCCATTGATTGGGCAACTAAGCGGTAGTTGGGATGGCCAGCAGGAGATGAGCGCAGTTCGCAAAGCCACTGCAAGGCGCGCAAGTTAACATGAAAATACCAACGCACGTTATAAGCCATGGGAACGATATATTGTGCTTCTTCGGGAAGTTCAGATGCGATGCGATTGAATGCCTCCTTGGCCTTTTGCATTGCCAAATGGTATTCGTTTTCAAGTTCCGTGCCTACGATTTCATTTGGCACATAGTACCCATAATCACAACATAACAGCTGTCTTTCTTGAGTAAGCATACGGTGGCGATGTAAGTCGCGATAAACACCAAAGTCTGCGACAATTTCAAACGTGAAATTGGCGTGCTCCAAAGCTCGCGGAGATTTATGCCGTCGGTTTTCACGGGCATTACAGCCGGCTTCTAAAATGCGATTGATCTCCTCATCAGGAAGCTGCCTACAATAATGCAAAAGATCGGTTAAACTTCTGTTGGTTTGTGCAAATAGCAAAGCTGCGGCGACTTTATAAACGGCATCGGGGTCAGATGCGATAAGGCGCACTCCCGCTTCCATATTTCTTTCAAGCGTGTTTGGCAATACCGATGCGCTTTCTTGCAATTCCATTTTTATATTCTCGAAAAACTGCGCATAATTTTGATGAGTGCGATGCGTTAATTCCGAGCGTCGAATAAAGGAGGGAAGAACTTTGGATAACTCCTCATGCATGCGCTTACCGATATCTTGCAGTTCGGCCAAGGGGTTGCAATGCAGCTTATGAATCAGCTGCTCATAGAAACGTCCATTTCCATAGACACCCATATTGGTTAAAGTTCCGGCGGGCAGAAGCCCTCTTAAACAATCTAATACTTTAGCGCGCAAGGCCGCGGCATAAGCCGCTTTGGAAATGGTCGGATCTTTAGGAAACTGCTCTTCGATGAGACTTGTCAAAGGAGGAATTAGCTTGCTATATGTCTCGAATAACATGTTGCAAGTATTGACGTAGACATCGCGATATGCTGATGTCATCAAGATGGGCTCGCGGTAAAACAGATACTCGCCTTTAACTTTCTGATCAAAGTAAATGTATCGCGTAGATTTTTCCAAAGGCGACCCACCAATGCGGCAATCCTCTAAGAGCTTAGCAGCAATCATGGAGACATTCTCGATGGCGATATGGGCGCCGCCTAATTCCCCGATGGAGTCGTCGCCATATCCATCGAGAATGCGATCGTAGAAATTTTGAGCTTTTTTTATCGCCTCAGCCTGATTTTTTGGCTCTGTGTCGTCGCGGCTCTTTATCCCTACGATGGTATCAAATTCAGATTCTTCTTCATTGGATATAAATTCTTTCAATAGAAGGGAGCGCAAACCTAGGTTGGATCGGGAATAGCGGGAAAATAAAGCCCCTTTGATAACTTCTGGAAGGTTTTGCAAGACAAAGATATGGCCGCTGGTATTGGTCACATAGCGTTCGAGAATTTTTATTTGGTTTTCCGTGAACTCTTCATAATCGTCTAGCAACATTGGCAATCCTTTCTATCTTGAGAATTTTTGTTGAGAATCTACACAGCCTGCCATATCTGGAATCAGCTTTCAAGAAAAAATCCTTCTTGCATTTAGGCAAATATACAGCACGCTGGCAGAATGTTAAGTTTTGTGCCGCGTGCGGTATAGGTCTAGTCGCTTTATTTTCATGAGAATACCCTTTCTATCTTTTTCTTTATCACTTAAATTGTGGATCGTTATAAGAGAGAGTCTAAAAGAGTAAAGCATTGATATGATGATTGTGACAACGCCACTTGAAACATTATTGAAATTCAATCAATTAGGATTAATTCCTGGACCCGATGAAAACGAAGAACAATTTTTGCAACGCGCTCAATATTGCTTAAAATTAAAGGAGCAATTGGTTCCTAGACTCAAGGAAAATCTTCCGATGATGCAAGCGGATTTTGATTCTTCCTGTTTATTCCTTAAAGAAGCATACCCCAAAACAAAAAAATTATTCGATATTGTTCCGGATTGGATTCCTGTCTTCTTCAGCAATTACCGTTTGGCTCCTTGGCATGGGGGCTGTGCTTGGATTTTTCAGAGCACGGAAGATTCACCCACAGGAGCCTTCTTTCAGCTCCGCAATGCTTTTCGCACTCAAGAGCGCTATCTTCATCTCTATGATCGTAAAGATTTAATCGCCCATGAGCTTGCTCATGTAGGCCGGATGACTTTTCAAGAACCTGTTTTTGAAGAGATGTTAGCCTATCAAACATCATCATCAGGATTTCAACGCCTGTTCGGCCCTATTGTACAGTCTTCTCGTGAGAGCTCTTTTTTTGTCCTCGTGCTTATTTTTGTTTTTCTTATCGATTTCTTTCTCGTCGTTAATGGACAGGAGCAGATGTACTCCTCAGTCATGTGGTTGAAAATCATCCCTCTCGGGTTAATAGCCTACGCGTTACAAAGGCTCTTTTGGAAACATCGGCAACTTAAACGCTGCCTGAATCAACTGCAGATGGCCATTCAAGATAAAGATAAAAGTTCTGCAATGATTTATCGATTGCAAGATCATGAAATTAAATCTTTTGCTTTGATGACTCCCAAAGAAATTTTTGAATACGCTAAACAAAATAGCCAATTATCCCTTCGCTGGCATATCAGCTTCGCGGCTTATTTCCGAAACAATTCTTAAGCGAAGATAATACCGAAACACAGTCAAAATTTGGTTTTGGACAACGCGAAAACTCTCAGGCTTTGGTGCAGTCAAAAATCCAAATTTTGAATGTATTTCGATATAACTTCTCTCGGAGTTAATATTTTCAAATTGCAAAAAAGGGCAATAATGTTATGATTCTTTCTCAACTTAACTCTAATAAAAATAATCTTATGGCTAATGAATGTTTGTTTCTTGAAAATAAAAACCTTCTCAAAGACGACTCCCTCATCTTAAACCGTGCGGGTGAAATTGAACTCGTTAAAGGCAAACCTTTTGTCAAAATGAGTCCCTGGCAGCGAATGACTTTGTGGTTGCAACCAGAGTCGCGTCTTCCCACCTCATGCCTTAGAAAAATCATTGTAGCCGTCATTAAAGTTCACAACGATTATCTTAAGTCCATAGATTTGAACGACAAGAGTTTCGATTTGCAAAAACTTATCAATCTGAAAGGCAACCTGGTGCAATTTCAAGAAAAGGCAAAAAAACACAATAAACGTGTTTTTGTAATGCTCTTTAGCAATCTATTTAAAAAACTTCGCAGTCCTCTTTTAGATAGAGAAATACAAGAGTGTGAAAAGAAAATCGCTACTTATGGAAACCGCCCACTGGCCAAAGATATTCAAGCTATTGATATTTCGAGCTCTGAAAAAGAAGGAGTTTCAAAAAGCAGTCTCCAAAATGTTGATCATTCATTGCATGCCAATACAGAAAATTTGCCGCTTTCCAATGATCCTTCTGCAAAGCCCTTAGCTACCAAAGCTCACGCCCCCCAACCTGAAGTAGAACGCTTAGGTAAAGTAAAAAAAACAAATTCATCGAACGATCTTAACGGAAAATTAACGGACGTTCCCACAAAAGAACCAGGATCAACGGATAACCATAATACTTCTAAAGAAAAATCCGAGCGCACTCCAGCCTCTTCCGATCGTCTTACGGATGTCAGAAAAGACAGACCATTTCCTAAAAATAGAAGGCTTCCTAGTAGAAATAAAAATCAGGGTGAGACTTCTGATGAGGACTATAGTTCCAATGAAGACGTGCCGAAAAATTTGGAAACTGAATACCAGAATCGAGAAAATATCGTAGAAACGCCAAAATGCGCAGATGGTGAAAATACCTCCTCAGATGATTTTAAAGATCAATCTGCCGGGGAACCGCCTAAACTTGTTCACCTTCAAAGAGATAGAGTTAGAGGACCCTCAAATAGAGCATTACCTTCTCGAAAAAGAGCTTCGGCGGTTTCTAGCTCCGATGAAACATCCTCTAGTTCTTTTGATAGCGTCCCAGTACCAAAAGAATCTCCTAAAGAGCAGAAAAAGGAAACTGTACCACCAAGCAAAGAAGTTGTACCACCAAGGAAAGATCCTATATCTTCAAGCATTACATCTACACCAACGCCGAAACCAGCAGTTAGCAATCAACCTTCATCAACCAGTGCAACTGGCCAGGTACCTAGTGTGAAGCCAACTCCAACGGATTTGCCTCGTCCAGCAGAGCAAACAACGGCCAAAACAAATCCAGGAACGGCAAAAATCGA
>JABDEI010000050.1 GCA_013287145.1 Chlamydiota bacterium | reverse complement strand
ATTATGAAGTAATGCGAAAAGAACATGGCGAACAGAGCCAAAAAAAAGCAATAAAAGATGGGGTTTTAGAAACGCCCGCTCCTGTCTTTCCCCCTGACCGCCAAAAATTAATCTATCAACTCTATAAAGAAGCTTCAGAAAAATATATAGCATCGACAGGAAATGCTTTTCCCGGATACCACATGCGCAACATCATGAAATTTGCGCGCAATTATGCATTAATGACAAATCAGCTGATGCCTGATTTATTTCAAATCCTTTCTTGTGCCAAAGGATGCGTCGACCATAATTATGCCTACGAAGTCTGGGAATTAGCATCGTCTTATCCTTTTCGCCGAAACATCGATTCTTTGCCCGAACTTAATCTTTCCATTCTGGATGTCTGGGGACACAGTAAAATCATCAACTTTCACCTCAAACAAAAGAGCAAGAAAAGTTCCTTTTTTCAACAAAAGCGAAAGGATAAATCAAAATTCCGATTTCAACCTCCAGGACCGTTTAGCATCTGCTCTTATCCTCCGGAAGATGTCGTCATCGAACGCTTTGGAGAATTTTTGAAAAAAAAGGGAACACAGATTCTTACTGAAGAAGCTGCGCGAACACTCCCTTTTTCTGCGAGTTTAGAAGATGGACTTGATACCAAAGAAACTATCCGCCATTGGCATGAGAAAAAACTCTATGTCAAAGTCAAAGGAAAACCACCTGGCGGCGTGGGATCTGTGGCGATGATTTTTGATGAGGATAGAACTGAAGATGAAAAACCCTTTAATGAAAAATATCCATGGAGAACAACATGGCTTGGGGAGCATCAACAGGAATCCGATATGGCCTTTTATGCAACACCGGTGAGTGCGAATGTTGTGGGGCCGGGTATTAGCCGATGCGAATATGGAGGATTTATGATGTCATATCCACCAAGGCGTATGCTCGACATCTGGTCTGACAGCGATTATCAGGATTGTCGATCCAAAGCTGAAGTTCTTCTTATGGCAGCCATTGACTATGCAGCTCAGCCTATCATCGTCTATGTGGCGAGCAAGCCGCCGCGTTCGATTTTTAAGAGTTTAGCGCAACGATTTGGCAAAAAAGTTATTTTTTTACCTATAGGGCAGCTTTCTCCTGTACTCATCAACAGAATCCGAACCTTTCATGTCTTAGAAGGCTATGACAAGCGCAACATTGCTGATGAATACATTTATTGAGATCCTAAATCGAGCTGATCTAATGACTGCATGATAGAAAAAAGGGATTGCGCAGCGACTTCTAAGCGCCTATTTAATTCTGGAGAGATATGCATATCACTTTCGAGAGAGTCTAACCTGTCCTTTAAAGCCGATAGGCGTAGCTGCAAGGCCGTTTTTTGTTTAATTGAACCTGTATTTGCATTTTCTAACTGTTGTTGAATTGCTAAAAGCTCTTCTTCTAAGTTAATGATTTGATTTGCCACTTCCAAAATTCCATGTTCATCATAATGAGTTTCCGGTGAAGCAAGAGGGACAAACTCATCGACAATCTGATCGATGGCATGCAAAGCTTCATTGAAATAATGCATGCGTTTTGCATCGCATTCTTTCTTCCATATATCCACTTTTTCAATAATTAAGCTTTCAGGAGCTTTTTTTAAGCTTTGAAGAGAGGCTAAAGTATTTTCTAAAGCATTTTCGATGGATTGCTTTAGCACAAGTTTTCCTTCTGGCACTATCTTCAAATTGGAAAGACGCTGTTCTTCATATTCGTTTATGACTTTAATATCCCGCTCTATTAGAGAAATTATTTGATTTATCGCATATTTAACAACTGCTTTAGCAATATCTTGGCTGTCCTTGGCTTTAGCATAAAGTTGAACCCATAATCTGGCTCTGTCTATCCATTGGGTATATTTCTGTACGATGTTATAGGGTGCTGTTTGATGGTTATCGTTGTTCACCGAATCATGGATGCGCTTGAGATCGTTAAGCATAGGATCCATGACAGCTTCGACATAGGCATATAGGTCTGGATTAATTTTCTTTGATAATTCAGCTTTAATTGTTTCAAGTTCTTGCAAAGCCTGAAGTGTATTGGTGTGCAATTCGTGAATTCTGCCTGCTAGGTTGGCTTCAACTTGGGCTTGAGCATCAAAATACGTTCGAAACTTTATCACGATCTGCTTCCACCACGCCTGCCCTTTCAGTAATGAATCTGGCGAAGGACGTTTTATAGAGAAATCGAAAATAAATTCCCTTTCTTCATCTTCATCGGGTATTTTGGGAATAAGCTTTGACATTATCCCCTCATTTATTACAGGTAAAGTCAACAATTCCATTATACAACTAAACCATTAAAACATAAACTAAATAGTTTAAAATGTTTAAATATAAAACAACTTATAAGAAGAAAAATCAGAAAAAGAGTCAATCATCAAGTGCTTTCTAGAGTTGTGTGAGTACCCTAAAAGCTAAATCTGCTTGTCTCAAACAGTATCAAATCAAAATTTACAAATTCAAAAGAAAAAAAATAAAACACCAAAACGCTTGTCAGAAATTCGCTCTCCCTGTAAAGTGAGTGCTTGTTTTTGCAAGGGCGTATAGCTCAGTTGGTAGAGCTCCTGTCTTACACACAGGTGGTCATAGGTTCGAGTCCTGTTGCGCCCAAGCCTTATCGAATGCGGGAGTAGTTCAATTGGTTAGAGCACCGGCCTGTCACGTCGGAAGTTGCGGGTTCAAGTCCCGTCTCCCGCGCATTTTGCGCAACATCACCTCTTCATTTTCTGCTTTTGAGTTAATTTCTTTCTAAGTATTGTCAGATCATCAAAGTCCAGATCCTTAAGGTAGCTTATGCATGCATCACATTCTCCTATTAAATCTCTCAAAACACAGCTGTTTGCCTATATTGCCATGGCTCTTGGCGCTTTTTTGGCAGCTTTTGCTATTGAAGTTTTTTTAATCCCAAGCAACTTGATCGACGGAGGCATCGTCGGCATCGCCATGATTTGCCGCAACCTCTTTGGCAAAAGCTACTTTCCCTATTTTGTCATCTTTTTTAATCTACCCTTCATTTACCTAGCTTACCGGTCAATCGGAAAAGTTTTCGTGATGCATATGCTTTTCGCTGTAGTAATATTCGGTGCATCCCTTGCATTTATTCAAAACTTCGTCCCCTGGCAATTCATAGGCGAAAGCCTTGAAGTCGTCGTTATCGGCGGAGCTATATTAGGTATTGGAATCGGCTTAATTATCCGATATGGTGGCTGCTTGGATGGCACTGAAATCTTAGGTATTATCATCAATCGAAAAACGGGCTTCACTGTTGGACAAGTCGTTTTAGTCTGCAACGTCTTTGTTTTTGGCGGCGCTGGCTTAGTTTTTCAAGATTGGCACCCTCCCCTGCTTTCACTCATTACCTATTTAGTGGTCGTTAAAGTCATGGACTCGGTCATCGTCGGCTTAGACGAAACGAAATCCGTTCTCATCATTTCCGCCAAGTCCAGAGCCATCGCTGATGCAATTATCCATGAATTAGGTTTGGGATTGACAATTATGTATGGTCGAGGGGGCTTTTCAGGAGATGAGCGTGAAATCCTATATGTTATCGCAGAACGCCTTCAGTTAGCCGAGCTAAAAGAGCTGATTCACCGCGAAGACCCTACCGCCTTTATTGCCATTGAAAACTTGCATGAGGTAGCCACAGGCAAACAACACGGTCAAGTTGGAAAACGCAAAACTCGCATCGAACATCTCTTTTCAAGCATCCTCAAACCAGAGGAAGAAGGCGAAGTGAAAGGATGAGAAAAAAACGCTAAATGATAAATGCTAAACTTTTTGCTTTTTCTGGATCGATTTTTAGTCTGCTCAATTTGTCGGGTCAGCCATTTCTGCTTGAATTCACTATCTATGACAAAGCGGTACGGCAGGATATCTTTGCATAAGTGTGTGGGTTGCCGTACGCGCACTCCAAAAAGGGGCGAAGCCCCTTAAACCCCAACAACGGCACCTTTTTTCAAACTTGCATCGCTTTTAGTTTTTTAGTGTTCAAAAAAAAAGCCATCGGCAAAGGCTGATGGCTTTTTTTGCCTAGATGTCTGCATGACAAATGGTAACCAAAGATTTTCTTCAGTTTAGCATTTATCATTTAGCATTTAGCGTTTTTTCTTCCTTACCCTCTATTAGGATCGTTTGGCATACCTGGTCGAGCCATTGGTATGGTTCTTGCGGGATTAGAAGGCTTTGTTGCAGTTCGTCCAGGGGGTGGGGCCGAGTGTGTTGTAGATGTAGGGGCAGTAGGGCGCGGTTGACGGACAGAAGGAGGGGGCGGGATATAGGGCGGCGGTACAGGAATGGTATTGGTAGTCGAATTTACTACGGCTACAGCTACAGGAGCGTGGTGGCCTCCAAGTGTAGGAGCGTGGTGTCCATGGTGGTTGGATGCATTGACAACTGCCGGCACCGATGGATGAGAATGATGCCGAGTCCCCTGATTTGAGGAGAAAAAGGTCCTCACGCTCTTCACAGGGGAAAAAGAGATAAAAGGCCGGCTAGGTTGTTGCTGCACAACAACAGGAGGGGGACGAATAAAGCCTCCTTGACCATCGTCGATGATCTTATAGGCATCATGCAGGTTTCGAAAATTAGCAATAGCTGTGGCATATTCTTGATAGATTACCGTATTGCGTGCAATCTGTGGCTGCAGTTGTAATAAGATTGTTCTCGTTCTTTCAAAGTCAACGCGGTAAATATTGTAGCGTAGAAAGTGGAAATGCCCTGCAATCACGGCCCAGAATATCCGATTCAAAAGACCGGGATTGGGAATAACAGTGAGATCATAACGGATCCGACTGTTTCTATTTGCCCTTCCTAGTGACTGAAGAGTATTTAAAAGAGCTTGTTCATTCCAAGTACGCTGCCATGAACCAATTTGTACTGAATAAGTCGTCATTTTTTCCTCCTTGTTATTTAATTAAGACATCTTCCGCAAACATAAGTAGTCGTTCTAGCATTGATTAAAATGTTGGGGCCATTTCCGGAATATTCTGGAGCATTAAGGCCTAGAATAATCAGATCATTAATCCCCCACGTCCAAAGGGCTGCAGCGTCAACGGGGTTAATGCGCCATACAGATCCATCTTCTAAATAGACTTCATCGTGGATATCGTCGAAGCTGACAATCCAATGACACAATACAGGATTACTCGCCAAATACACCTGTAAAGAGGCGCCGGTGACAATATTAACAAGCTTATAGGGATAGCTATAATTGCCATTGATATTGGGCGTGATGATCACATCATCAGAAGTCAACCAACCGGAAAGTTGATAGCGATCGGACCAATGAACAGTCCACCATGAGCCATCTTCAAGCTGAATCTCGTCCCCATACGCCGAAACCGCGACTCCGCGATGAAAAACTCCTTCATGGGTAGTCACGTACCAGGCGCGAGCAAGTAGACCGGCATCTTCCTTCTCTTCTTTAGTGTTTTCTTGAGCGCCAACTAGAAAAGGAGCAAAGCAACATAGCATGATAAGCAGAGAAAAGTGTTTTTTCATAAGACATCCTTTTTTGATTTACGTGATTTAGAGATGCATAACTTAAATTAAGAGCGAATAAAGATCTCATAAATTTTTTGTAAGCTACAAAAAAAATATTGGCACTCTTCTTGAGGCACATCTTTGATAATAAAAATCAATCAGTAGTTGTGAAAAAACAAATAAAACGGAAATTGATATACACTCTTGTGACTAAATGTCCTCAATTGAATTCGCTTTACTTGACTGGAAATCTTCGCCCATCAGATTTTTCCAAATTGAGGGAATTATTTCCTCTTCTGAATTTTTTGATTTTCAACTAAAGAGAGGTGGTGATGACTTTTTTGGCGTTGCAAAGTTAGGAGGGATTGAATACATTTCGTGAAACTCAATGGAGGTATGCCCCCATGATTTCTTTACCACAAAATATTAATTCGGCAGTCATTCCTTATTTTCAAAATTCAAAGCCAGAAGATGGCTTAAACAGCCTTGCCATCCAAAGACCGGATTTATTGATTGAGTTCTTTAAAAGCGCCTTAACAGATCTAGAATGGAGTAACACATATCCTACGTTAATTGATCGTTTGATCAAGCAAATAAAAGAGCACCATTCGACTCTCGATCAGTCCCAACTCAATATAATCGTAAAAAAAGCTTTATTTTCCAGCGTTAATTCTGATCTCATCCAAAAGCCTTACAATCAAAAAACACCTTGCGCAGATGCCACAAAGTTGATTCAGGAACTGCGGCAAACAGGAACTATTCAACGGCAAACCTTTGCAGAAGTGGGATCTCTTTTAGCAGAGAAACGACCTAATCCTGCTTTTATTGTGGCCTTAAAAGAGCTAAGGATGCCGGACCTAGCGGTGAATCTATTACCCTACGACACAGAAGAGGTCTTCTCATTCCTATATCTTGCTTATCAACAACAGCATCAAGAATTGCTCACAGCCTGTTTAAAAACCATCAATGCAAAAATCGATGAAATTCAACTTGTTGCCAATGGCTGGGATAACATCACCATTGTTCTTAAAAACACAAAGACAAGTAAAAATTATCGAGACTTACTCGTTTTCTTAAACGCTATTGCCCCGAAAGTAAAACTTACATTAAAAATTGACCAGGAATTTCCCTTCACCAAACAATTGGGGATGGCAATTTTAGAAAAAAACCTTCCCTTTTCAGCAATAAATTTGAGTGATTGTTCTTGTGTGACCGATCTTGATATATCACTTTTGGCTGCTGCTAAAACTGAACTTCAAGAAATTTACTTAAGCGGATGCAGTAGAATCAGCGGGGATGCAATAAAAGCACTTAATGACCAGTGCCCAGAATTAACAATTCTCGATCTCAGCAATTGTGCTGCCCTCAAGCAAATTCCTGAATTAAAGAACCCCTTCGTTCAGCTTGTATCATTAAAATTAGCGAATGCAAGCCAAAGGCTGGATAATACCTCCATAGCAACATTGATTAAAGCTTGCTGCCCAGCGATGAAATCCGTGGATCTTAGCGGCAGTCAAGTGGGTAATGATACCATCGACTTATTAGCACAGCTAAACCCTGGTCTAGAAGAAGTTAATTTATTGAAATGCTCTCTGATCGAATCACAGAGCCTCATCAGTTTAAATAAGTACTGCCATAAGCATCTTCGCTCACTCACATTGGATGTAGGAACAGATTACAAAATAAATCAGGAAATTTTTGTAAAGTTTGGGAAATTTTCACAATTGACTTCTTTGCATTTGCGATGCAAGCCCGAACTATCTGCTACCCTGCTTAGCAATGCGCTTAAGGCATGCACACAGCTGACCAAGTTTAAACTCAATCGTTGCAAACAATTGACAGATGAACATGTTCAATTGCTTGTTAAGGGCAACCCTCTGCTGCAGGAAGTTGATCTCAGTGAAAGCACTTTTACCGGCAATAGTGTGAGGCTTCTTAATGAAAATTGCCTAGGCTTAAGATCTCTTAGCCTAAATTGGAATTTCGCACCCAATTTTGTGATTCCAGAGTTATCAAAAAAATTCGAGCATTTACAATTTTTAAAATTGAAGGGGCAATATACAGAGATCGTATCCCATTATCTTCCCCTGCTTGCCGCATCTCCTAATTTACTCTTGCTGAATCTGAGGCAATGCAGCGGTATTACCCCTGAAGTTATCACTACCACCGCAGCAAATTGTCCTCATATTGAAAAAATCAATCTGGGTGAATTTAGCATCACATCTCAAGGGTTGAAAAAACTCAACGAAAAATGCAAGTCTTTACGGTCGCTAAGTTTTTCTTTTAGAAGCTCAGAGTCCCTTGAAACACCTTTTGAATGTCTGACTTCTTTAGAGATGATTGACTCCGATGCCACCCCGCAAGATTTTGAAAATTTTGTGCATGCTTGCCCCAACCTTACCTCTATTTCCATTAAGAATTTTCGTCACATCACCGATGCTGCTATTGAAACGCTCGTAAAAAGATGCGGTAACTTACAAAAAATCACGATAACGCAATGTCCTCTGATAACAGCAGAATCACTCAAGCATTTAAATGGACACAGCTTGCAGTTGAAACATCTAGAATTAATCGAATGCAAGAAGATTCATTCTTTAGAATCCTTCTCCGAAAATTTTAAAGAGCTCACATCGCTAGCATTGGATCTACCTTCACAAGAGGCTGTAAAATTCATTCAAGCCTCTCCAAAGCTTTCTACTTTGAGCTTGCAAAGTCTAAACATTGATGAAGACGTCATAAATGTATTAGTCAATAACTCGCGTAGTTTACATACTTTAAGCCTTTGGCCTGCCATAAATATCTGTGCTATAGATACCTTCGTTGCAGGAATGAAGGTTCTCACTCAAAATTCACCGCAACTGTCGACCCTTGTCATCCCACTGCCTTCATCAACAAGCGATAATCACTTGCTAAACATGACTCCAGCATTTAAGGGTCTTGAACAATTAGTGTTAATGGAAACTACTAATCTCAGTTTGGATGCCATTATAAAGCTTCTAGAGCAATGTGAAAAACTTCAATATTTGGAAATGAGAGGAAAAAATTTCTCTTTAGACGAAATAAAAAAAATTAGAGGAACCTTTCCCTTTGTTGAATTAAAAATACGAGTCTAAAATTCAAACAAGCTAAAAAAAACAATGGTTCTTCCTACAGGAACTCCCCAAAATATTATTGATTATTTTGCCAGGGAAGTCTTCATGGATGCGGCCATCACCGAAACTGCGATTAATTATCCTAAGTGGTTGATCACAATCTTAGAAAAAGCCTTTAAAGATCTTCCTTGGCGATGTCAAAATGCTACGCTGATCAATCACATGATTTCGAAGATACAGACACATCTTAATTCAGATAATGCTCAGTTACTTGATAGTGTAGTACTAAAGGTGTCATGTTCTACATGTTTTATTGAAGATCCCGTTCACATTGAGATCAACAATAAAGAGTATGTAGTAAGCAGAGACCGCTTAATGAAGATCAGTCCATTTTTTCATAAAGCCCTTGAAAACTCATTCCTCGAATCAATAAATAATAAGATCATTCTAAATGACCTCCCCGGCGAGCTGGCAGTGCTTTTTCAAGAATTGCTTCTAACGGGATTGATCCAACCATCGATTTTCGAGAAAATGGGGTATCTGCTAGCAGAGAAAAAAGACAAAAAAGAAGACTTTTTCTCTGCAATAGGAAGACTACAGTTGCCTGAGATAGCCTTTGGCCTTTTACCTTATTGTCAAGATGAAGTCTTAGAGTTTTTATATCTTGCTTACGAGCTGCAACATGAAAAGATGCAAATCGCATGCATAAATATCCTCAATCAAGGGCTTGATGGCATTGTAATAAAAATTGAGGATTGGAGTCGCTGTGCTCTGACCGTTCAAAAAGCATCCTATAATAAAGAAGCCTTTAAAAGCTTTGCCACTCTTTTAATTGATTTTCCCTTTATTCGAACTATCGATTTGACGTTAGGTTCCGAAGCGCTTACGACAAAAGACTGGAAAGAAGCGCACGTTCAGCTACAAGAAATCATAACACGATTACCCACAGCAAATTTTAACTCATTAACGATAGATGATTCGTTGCCTTTTTGTCTGCTTCTTTGGACAACAATATTAAAAATGAAACCCAAACTTTCAAAGATTGATTTATCCTATTGTACTTGGGTGACAGATGAGCAAGTTTTCTTGATGGCAATGATCTGTCCGGACTTGCGTAAGATTTCTTTGAAAGCTTGTCCGAAAATTACAGGGAATATACTTACAAGCTTAAATGATTATTGTGAAGCACTTGACACGTTAGATATCAGTTTATGTACCAACTTAACCGATGTTCCCAATCTAAAGAAAAAATTTTCTTCTTTGTCTGCATTGGTATTGGGACCTGTAAGTTCAGACCTTAACAATCAATCAATTGCTAAGCTTCTCAAGAGTTGCCTCAATTTAAAGATGATCAACTTACGACAAAGCCAGGTTGAAGATAGTACCATAGAACTCATGAGCAAGCATAATCCATATTTGGAAGAAGTTGATTTGAGTGATTGCGATAAGATTGGCCTTAAGAGTCTCATAAGTTTAAATGAGCATTGTCGCGAAAGCCTATTATCTCTCATTCTTGCCGGCTGTGATAGAATCTGCACTATTAAACCACTAGAGATAAGAGATCAGCTTAAGGCTTTCAATAAACTCGCTTTACTTGACTTAGCAAGACTTAAAGGGCTTCCCCCTAAATTAATTGATGCATTCCTTAAAAATTGCAAACACCTTACTTGGGTCGACTTCACCGAATGCGGCACTCTCACAGATGATCATGTGCATTTACTTGCGAGTAACAATCCAGAGCTTACATATGTTAATCTTAGCAGTTGCTCTCTCACTAGTCGAAGCATACAAACACTTAATCAGCATTGCCCAAGAATATCCTCACTTATTCTAAGAGAATCCTTCGCTTCATTAGCCTTTTTAGAGCCTCTGAAACAGTTTAATAATCTACGAAAATTAGAACTAGTTTCCTCCAGCGCCCTATCTTTACAAGACTTTTCGATACTCATAAAATCTTGTCCAAACTTAATTAAATTAATTCTTAACGATAGTCACAACGAAGACAAAGATTATTTCGAAGTGCTCGTGAAAAGCTGTCCTAATCTTCAAGAATTGAGCTCAAATTGCTTTCCTATATCTTCATTACAGGCTCTGCAAGCTTTGAATGTCCATAGCAAAGAGCTTCGGACATTGTCGTTGAGTAACATATTTGTAGTCGAAGAAGAGGAAGTCTTCTTTGAAAAAAAATTTGAGAATCTAACATCATTGACTGCAAGCTCATGGGGAAAAAAAATATTTAAACCGTTTCTTTCTGTTTGTCCGCAACTTTTTTTTATATCAATTACTCGCTGTGATTTCTCAGGTGATGAGCTCACAACGCTGTCAAGAACCTGTTCAAATCTTCAAGAAATAAAAATAAATGATTGTTATGAACTCACAGGTATAGGATTTGATTCTTTAAATCAACATTGCTTGCAACTTAACAAACTGTCATTAAAAAATTGTCCAAACTTAATGGTAGAATCATTTTCTAAAAATTTTGATGAGCTAACGTGCCTTACTTTAAACGAACTAAATTCTGAGAGCGTGATAGCTTTCATCCAATCTTCTCCTAACCTATCTGAACTCTATCTAGACTCAATAGATATTACTCAAACACTTATGCAAGCAATCGCAAATCATTCATTTTCATTAAAAACATTGTCTTTTCTCGACTGTATGCACACGTGCGATATGGATATTTTTTTTAGTTTGCTCTATGAAACAGCCAAACATTCATCAGAACTCTCTGCTCTCACCTTTTCTCATGCAGCTTCTGTCAAAGATGAACACTTTGAGGCTTTGGCAAAAGTCAGTCCCCGCCTCGAAATTCTAATTTTAGGTAATGCTCGCTTCGTCACCTTAAAACTCATAAATAAATTAGCCTCTTTGTATCCGCGTCTTCTTTATATAAAATTATCAGATACAAATTATACGCCTAAAGATTTTGAGGCTCTCAAATTTGCCTATCCTTATCTTACAGTCTTTATCGACAACGATTCATAAAAAGTTTGCTGTTGTAGCAAAAGATTTCCTCAACTATATGTATATCGAACGTGACTAAGGAAAATGGCTCATGACTGATCGATCCAATGATGCTCAAGAACGTCTCATGACCGCCGACTCTTGGCGTGTTTTTCGAATCGTATCCGAATTCGTCGAAGGCTTTGAAACCATGACAAATCTCGGTCCTTCTGTGTCAATCTTTGGATCGGCAAGGCTGAAACCTGCTACCCCCTATTATAATCTTGCCATCGATGTCGCTCAACACATCTCTCGTAAAGGTTTCGCTATCATTACAGGTGGCGGCCCCGGCATCATGGAAGCTGCCAACAAAGGCGCACAATCTGTCGATGGCCCCTCTTGCGGCTTAAGCATCGACCTTCCCATGGAGTCGGCATCAAATCCTTTCATTGATAAAAAATATAATCTTTTATTTCGCTACTTTTTTGTGCGAAAGGTGATGTTTATCCGCTACGCACAAGGATACGTTTTTTTGCCCGGCGGTTTTGGAACCTTAGATGAGCTTTTTGAAGCGTTAACGCTGATTCAGACGCAAAAAATTCACCCTTTTCCCATCTACCTCATGGGTAAAGACTATTGGGTTGGGATGATGGATTGGGTCAAAGGCACCCTCCTTGCCCAAGAATGCATCTCGCCAGAGGATCTCAACCTCATTCAAATTACCGACAACCCCGAAGAAGTCGCCAATGGGATCGAGCGCCACTATCAGCGCGACCGAGCCGAAAGAAACTTCTAAGCACGGGAGGGTGGGTAGCCAGTAGTCGGTAGCCAGTAGTCGGTAGCCAGTAGTCGGTAGTCAGTAGCTTTCCTGTAAAGTAACAACCTAGTGCGCTGAGTAATATTTCGCTCTCACATCGTTGCCATAAGAACTATACCGTTCTTACAGAACTCAATCATTCCTTTGAAGATAACCTAGGCCTCTCGCTGCGCTTCGGCCTAGGCTATGATATGAAGGTCTTTCAGACCAATTGAAGTCATTTTAGCAGGCCTGAAAGGCCATAATAACACAGCCCAGTCCGAAGCGCAGCGAGAGGCCTAGGCTATGATATGAAGGTCTTTCAGACCAATTAAAGTCATTTCAGCAGGCCTGAAAGGCCATAATAACACAGCCCAGTCCGAAGCGCAGCGAGAGGCCTAAGCTATGATATGAAGGTCTTTCAGACCAATTAAAGTCATTTCAGCAGGCCTGAAAGGCCATAATAACACAGCCCAGGACGAAGCGCAGCGAGAGGCCTAAGCTATGATATGAAGGTCTTTCAGACCAATTAAAGTCATTTCAGCAGGCCTGAAAGGCCATAATAACACAGCCCAGGACGAAGCGCAGCGAGAGGCCTAGGTTATGATATGAAGGTCTTTCAGACCAATTGAAGTCATTTTAGCAGGCCTGAAAGGCCATAATAACACAGCCCAGGACGAAGCGCAGCGAGAGGCCTAAGCTATGATATGAAGGTCTTTCAGACCAATTAAAGTCATTTCAGCAGGCCTGAAAGGCCATAATAACACAGCCCAGGACGAAGCGCAGCGAGAGGCCTAGGTTATGATATGAAGGTCTTTCAGACCAATTGAAGTCATTTTAGCAGGCCTGAAAGGCCATAATAACACAGCCCAGGCCGAAGCGCAGCGAGAGGCCTAGGCTGTGATATGAAGGTCTTTCAGACCAATTAAAGTCATTTCAGTGGGCCTGAAAGGCCATAATAACACAGCCCAGTCCGAAGCGCAGCGAGAGGCCTAGGTTATGATATGAAGGTCTTTCAGACCAATTGAAGTCATTTTAGCAGGCCTGAAAGGCCATAATAACACAGCCCAGGCCGAAGCGCAGCGAGAGGCCTGGGAAAAATGATAAATAGAAAGAAGAGTTCTGTAAGAACGACATAAATTCTGGGATTTCAAATCGTTTATAAAAAACACTTGTGTTAACTTAACTGCAGGAAAAAAGGAGTTTCAATGGAAGAATAAACATGTAAAAAAATTGTCTGGATTGGCGCTCACTGGATTGGCCGCATCGCTCCCAATTTTCAATGGGTTGGATTTAATTCGGCACAATCGATAAATTACAAAATATTTTTATAAGATGTGAGCTTAGACTGACTCCAAGATATTGAAAGTCCCTTCTTTTTTAACCTATCGAGGTGTGTCTGTGAGATTTTGTCGCAATTACTTAGGGAAAGAGATTTTAAATTGGGACAGTTGTTTAAGATAAGTTCAATATCTTCATTGGTAACGTCGACATCGCTCAAAGAGAGCTTTATAAGATTCTTGCTTTCAATTGCTGGACCGCCGGTGAACTTATCGCAATTATTCAATTCTAATTCTGTTAAAGCGGGGCATCGATGGAAAATTTTAATGATATCCTTGTCCGTTAGATTTGAAATTTGTGACAGCTTCATATGACTGGATTTTAACGCCTGAAATATCTTGTTTTCAAGATAGTTTGTTTTGTCGAGATCAGGCAACTCCTCTGATTTGACTACAGTGTTCTTGGGCCTTACCCAGGACCAATCAAAACTGAAGCCAATTTGCTCTAAGGATTCAATCGATGCATTAGAAAGATTAATGCCTTCTAAACTAAGTTTGGTAACGCTCGGAGATAGATTTTGTATAAAACTCCCTGTAATTTGCTTGCAATTAGAGAGATCAAGTTTGCTTAACTTGGGGCAGTTTTTTAAGAGAAAATTGATATCTTCATCCGTTACATTGGTACCTTCAAGATTTATCTTTGTTAACTCACATCCAAGTATCTCGATGTCGTTGCCAATATTTTTGCAATTACTCAGTTCCAAGACATGGAGTGATGGACAATTTCCTAAGATTGTTTCAATCTCTTGATTGGTGACATTCGTATTGTTCAATTCGAGTACCCCAAGATGTTCACTCTCTATAGCTGATGCTCCGGTAAAATTTTCGCAATTATTGAGCATAAGCCAGTATAATCTGGAAATCCCCTTACAGATTTTGTCGATATCCTTACTTGTAATGTTCGAGATGCCTGATAGAGAAGTACATTGATCTGATTTTGATATTGCTTCTCTGATGGATTTATTCTTACTCGCAACCGCGATATCAGACTCATTTTCCATAAGTTCTTCAGAAACTGTATCGGGCTGAGCATCTTCAGTTGATTTTTCGCCTGCGATTAGCGTTGTATCAGAACTTTGGGAAGCATCCAAAGTTGCAGCTTCGATCTCAGGCTTATCTTCCATCGCTGCCTTAGAGCCTGCATCCAGCTGATCGTCTTCAGTCGATTCTTCATTTATGATTAGAGGTTTATCCAAGTGTTGTGAGGTTTCGGGTGGCATAGGAAGGGGTTTATTGTCCCTAAGCGCAACCTCGCCTTCGGAAGAGTTATTAAAACCACCCTGCTTATTATTAAATGGTTCTTCTTTAACAATCTTGATCTTTGCTGCTGTTTGTATAAATCTTGCACTTTCTCTTTCGAGCTGTTCTAGAGAAATAACTTCTATTTTTTTATTCCCGAATATTTTTTTATCCCCAAATACACGAAAGTAGTCGATTTTGAAGATACTTAAAAAAAGGCGTGCGGACCGTTCAAAAAAGTTTACAGAGACAACGGCATACTTCTCATTGGTTTTAAGAACAAAAACTCTTTTCCATTTAAACCATCGCCCTTCTTTTAACAGTTGTCCTTCTTTCAACAATATGTTTTGTTGAGGTTGAAGTTCATTGATATTGGAATAGCTGTTGATAATTTTCATAATGACAAAAGGCTTAATGTAGATTTATTTTTACAATACTATTATAACGTTGTTTTATTTTTATGTATATAGTGACTTCATATTCATAATAGACAAAATCTACATGCCT
>JABDEI010000049.1 GCA_013287145.1 Chlamydiota bacterium | reverse complement strand
TTGCAGCACATGATTTAGAAATTCAATCAAGGCCGCTTTAGGAGCACTTTCTTTAGCCCAATCTATGTTTCTATCGAGATCCTCGATCAATTTGTCTAATGGCTTTGAGGTTTTATCAATTTTATTAAAGAGCTTAAGACCGTCTTCTTTGCTTAGTTTTTCAAACGCTTTGGCAGCGCTCTCGTATTGTCCCGGCAGAATGAACTGATGTTGTTCAGATAGATTGTTAATAAGGGTTTTTAAGCTACTTAGATGAGCTTCCGCGGAGCATCGAAAAAATGGAAATTTGATTTTTGTGATGTGGGGATTGTTCGCCAAAGCAATTTGCAGCTGCTCTTCCCTGATGGGGAACTGCCAATAAGTTAAATCCATCAGATTTTCTTTTTTGAGTCTTTTTATATTATCCTCATTTAGAAAATCGTCTGGGCTGTAGTTTTTCGTTCTCTCCTCATCAGACGTTTCAGAGAGAGGTTTTTTTTCAGGGATAGGCTTTTCAACGGGCTTATTGTCAGGTTTAGGCTTGCTCTCTACTTTAGACTTGTCAACTTTAACATCAGCTTTTTCAGCAGGCTTTTTTTCAACGGGTTTATTGTCGGGCTTGGGCTTGCTTTCTACTTTAGATTTGTTAACTTTATCATCAGACTTATTCACTTTAGTTTTATCATCAACTTCAGGTTTTTGCTCACCCTCTTTTTCTGATGCAGATGTTTGTTCCTGATCATCAGATTTTTTCTCTTCTATTCGGGGAGGCTTGGGCTTTTCTGTCGTTATTATAATTCCAACAAAAAGTTTATCAACTTTATCATGACAACTCTTAACTATTGGTTTTCCTGTTGAGCCCGCATTTTTTTCTAATGTGGTAAAGAGATTATCCAATATGGTTTTGTCGATTCCAGTAAAATGGTCTGGGCTATCTGGATTTAAAAAAATCCGTTGCTATAGTACATACTTGCACAGCAATTTTTGTTGTTGTATCTTTATCTACCACTGCAAATTGCCGGACAAAACCCAAATGCCTCAAAATGGCGTTCAATTTAATGATAGCCTTACCGCGCAAAGTAGCGCTTTTTGTTGTAATTGCTTTTTTGTATGTTTTATCGAGGTTATTAATTGTAGAATTGAAATCTTGAGGATCGGTAATTTTAGTAGCGTGAATGCCTGTCATAATAAATAACCCCAAATAGTGTATTGGTAGTCATTATAAAATAAAGAAAGCTATTTGTCAAATTTCGCAATAAATGTTTATAAAGTTTAGTAAAGGTGGTTCATCGCAAAAACGAGTACCTCGTTTTAGTAAATTAAAGAATTTAAGTTTAAAGTTAGTAGTTAGCCGTGAATAGCGGCAACAGCGGGTGGCCCAGGTTCGATGTCGTTAAATTAAAAAAAAGTATTTATACAACTTTGCTAGCATTCAGTCGCCCTACCGGGACGATTGCAAAAGTATTTGAGCTCTTGCCAATTGATTTTTCGTCTGTTCAAGTTTGTCTGGTCGGCCATTTCTGCTTGAATTCACTATCTATGACAAATCGGACAGGTACTCATTTTTGCGATGAACCAAAACAACTACATACAAATAAGGAAACGCTTGCCGCTATGAAAGAATTGGATGAAGGGGGTGGTCATTCTTTTGAATCTATGGAAGATTTCTGGAGGCAAATGGGGATAAATCCAAATGCTTGAGAGGAAATTCTCAACACGCTTTAAGAAAGATTTTATTTCTTTTGCCGGGCTTTGGGATGATGAAGGCTTCTTGTGGGATTTGCTGCAAAGAGAGTGCTTGTGTTAGGGCAGAGGAGGGATCCTCAATCTGTTCATCAGAGAGCGGAAAAGTGCCAAAGTGGATGGCAAGGCTTCTGTGTGTTCCAAGGATACGATGTGCAAGCACGGCCTCTTGTGGGGATTGGTGGGCCGGTTGCATAAACCAGCGCGGCTGGTAGGCTCCAATAGGTAAGATGGAAAGTAAAGGCGAGCCAAAACGCTCTTTAATTTGTCGATAATGCGGTCCGTAGCCCGTATCTCCGGCAAAGTAGACAACGCCATGCGGCTGCTGCAAAATAAAACCGCCCCAAAGGGTGGAATCGCGGTCGCCAAGGTGTCTTCCAGAGAAGTGTTGCGCCGGCACGAAGATCACTTTAAGTCCGTTTTCTAACTCAATTTCTTGCCACCAATCAAGCTCGTACACTTTCTCAAAGCCATGTTTTTTTAACAAAAGCCGGTTGCCCAATCCCGTAATGATTAAGGGATTATTTTTGGCTTGCAGCCGTTTCAAGGTAGGGATGTCCATGTGATCGTAGTGATTGTGGCTAAGCAAGATCAGATCTATTGGAGGGAGGTGCTCAAAATCGATTCCCGGAGGATGAACCCGTCTAGGGCCAATCCAGGAGAGAGGGCTGCATCGTTCAGACCAGATGGGATCGGTGAGAATGTTAATATTACTCCATTGAAGCAGCACTGTCGAATGATTGATAAAAGTGGCCTCCAAAGCATCTTCGCTCAATCGAGGCATGGGAATATCTTGATTATCGATGTCAATATGCTTTGGCCATTGGGCAGGTTTGCGGGATAAGAACCATTGCATAAAGACCCAAAAACTGCGTCTGGTATGGCAGATATTGAAGAAGCGCTTGCCGTCAAAGTGATTAGAACGAGGGCCATGATATAAGGGACGGAATAAAAGCTGGCTTATCGACCAGCAAAGAAAAAGAGCAGCAAGGGCTAAAGACACTAGAGCCGTTCTTATCATTGTCGACAAAACTTTTAAAGATATTGTGTAGGCTTGTTTTAGCAGTTGCATAAGATTCTCGTTTGAACTCCTGACAGTCGATGCGATTGTTTCTCTACTATTGTCTTAATGATGATATCGCTGCCCCAGATTTCTAAATTGTGGCGGGCACGAGTCACCCCTGTATAAAAGGCTTCGCGTCCAAAGATTTCCGATCCTTGAGGAAGCAGAAGTAAAACACTGTCAAATTCGCTGCCTTGGCTTTTATATACAGACAAGCAGTAAGCATAGTCATATCTGGGCAGGAGTATCGCCGGAACTTTTCTTACAGGCTCTTCAGGTGTTCTTCCGGGGAAAAGGGCATAATCGCCATCGATGGCTTTATCACTATTGCCCGTGCGCACTAAAATGCCTACTTCACCATTGAACATCTCCAGGCGTTGATCATTGGCCGTTAAGATAATTGGAGCTGTGAATTTACTGTCTTTATTGAGTTTTAACAGTCTTTTTAAAAAAAAGGCGTTAAGCTGATCGATGCCAAAAGGACCTTTGCGCAAAGGCGATAAAATTCTAAAACGGTTGAAGACATCAAAAAGAGTTGTGGGATCTTCATCGTCGCTACTTTGGAAATCTTTAAAAAAAGGATAGGTGTAATCGAACAGAGCTTGCTGGCCATCAGTTTGAGGAGCTTGCGAAAAATCCTTTATTTTTCGCGTTAGGCCCTGACTTGGCAAAGCATCATTGAGAAACGTTAAGGCTTTGCTGCCATCACCAGTGTTAATGATGCTTGCGAAGTTGAGGATAGCGATAAGTTCTGTTCTTAAACAGACTTTAAGTTCAACTAAAGATAAACCGCAAGTCACCAAATCGGCAAATAACGATCCTGCCTCAACAGAGGGCAGTTGATGTTTATCCCCTAGAAGAATCAGTCTTGCTCCCGGTTTAATGGCAGCAAAAAGATGCACCATTAACTGGAGGTCGATCATTGAGCTTTCGTCGACTAAAATGAGGTCGGCAGCGAGCTTCTCGACAGCGGAAGGTCTCATTTTGTGGGGATTAATGCCCAAGAGGGCATGTAAAGTCTTTGCTTGGATGGGTTTAAAGTCAGGGATATCTTGAATAGCTTTTGACAGGCTTTTTTGGAGATTAGCTGCCGCTTTTCCAGTAGGGGCTGCCAAGGCAATGTTGCAGCGTTTACGCATATCAGGGTCTAGACTTTCCCAATAGGCCTTAATCAGATGTCCTGCCGTATAAGTCTTGCCAGTGCCTGGGCCGCCGCAGATGATCGTAAAGCGTTTTTTACAAGACTCTAAGATTGCCTCTGCTTGCTCTTTTAGCAGTTGATTGCGGCTTTGAAGCTTTGTGACATAATTCTTTACAGACTCTGCATCGATTGCAAATTCAGGTTCAGTGGAGATAAGATTGCGCAAGTGTTGTAAAAAATGGGTTTCCTGGATCCAAGAGCGCTGAAAATAAAAACAATCGTTATAACGGCAGACGGGCTTTACAGGATATTGATCAAGCTGAATGTCATTAACGTCAGCCATTAAATTTGTAGATAAAGACGATGCCCCCTCTAAGATCAACTGAGTGATCTTATGAAAATCCTCTTCCTGGTAGACTGTATCGCTATCATGCTGCTCTCCAAAGGTCTCTTTCCATAAATCTTTAGGATGCGGAAAAACAGTGCCTTGACCTATTTTTATGCAAAGGTGTCCTCTGCGCAGCGCTGCAGACAAGTGACAAAGAAAGGCGCCGCAAGCTTCGCCATCTTCATTTTTTAACAGATTTCTTGCTAAAGCATAGTCGATATAAGCCAAATAACGGCGGGCAAGCATCTTATCGAGCGCAGGCCAATCCGATCGCGAAGAAGCGCCCTTACCGGCCAGCCAAGGAGTGGAGCCGGTGCGTTCGAAAAATAATTTTTGTGCCAATCCTTCCATCGTTGTTTTGACAAAGGCCTCCTTATGCCTTATGATGTCTGCAGCTTAATATAGCGCAGATGAACTTTTAGATCGAGGTTGTTGCTCTTGAATACAGACAAAAAATACTTAGCTCTTTTAGGCTTGCTTTTGCTTAGCAAGGCTATTTTTATCTTTGGGATCATCTACTCAGCAGAAATTGGCTTAGGCCCAGACGAAGCTCAGTATTGGACTTGGAGCCGCGATCTTTCCTGGGGATACTACAGCAAGCCGCCGGCCATTGCCTGGCAAATATGGCTAGGAGGCAAGCTCTTTGGCAATACTGAATTAGGGGTGCGCTTCGGATCCATCATCTTATCATCTTTACTTAGTGTCGTTCTGTATGTGTTTGCAAGAAGTTGCCGCCTAAAGCCTCAAACGGCGTTTTGGTCGGGAGCTGTTTTTGCTCTCACTCCGCTTGGAATGCTCTCTGCGCTCTTTGCCATCACTGATGTGGGCATGGTATTATTTTGGACTCTGAGCGTCCTTATTGTCGCCAAGGCTCTTGCGAATGAAAAAACACCTTCTTACATGATCTTGGGCTTAGTCATTATGGCAGGAGCTCTGTTTAAATGGTCCATTTACTTTTTTTGGCCCATCATCTTTGTTGCTATGCTTTTTTTCCCCTTTTTGCGCAGCCGGAATATTTTCTGGGGAATGGCCATTTCACTATTGGGACTATTGCCAAGTTTCATTTGGAATACTTCCCATCAATGGGCCACATTCCGCCATGTTTTAAGGACGATGACAGGAGGGCAAAGCTCCGATCTTGGAACCACACCCTTAAGCAAAGGAAACGCTTTTGAGTTCTTGGGAGCTCAGATAGTGCTGCTTTCACCCATTCTTTTTATTTTGCTTGTCATCGCTCTATTAGATTATCGAAAAAAAACTAAAGTATCCCCAAATCCAGCCTTATCATTTTGCCTGTTCATCTTTTTTGTACCTTTTGTTTTGGGTCTCATTTGGTCCTGTCTTACTAAACTGCAAGGCAATTGGATCGATTACATTTATCCTAGCACTATAGTATTTTTGTGCGCGTATTGCTGTGAATCAGTTTCGTGGGGCAGGATTTGGCTAAAGATTGGAACGCTTTTTTCACTCATTCTGTGCTTACTGGCTTTAAGCATACCGTATGTGCAAGAACACAGTTTGTTGGGGCGTTATCCCATTGCTTATCGCCTAAATCCTTTTCACCATAATATCGGCTGGAATAACTTAAGCGAAGCATTAATTCAAAGCGGCTATGATTCATCGCAGCATTTTCTCTTTGGTGATAAATATCAGATGAGCAGCATCTTAAGCTTTTATGGGCCTCACCAAAAGCGGGCCTATTTCCTTAATTTGCAAGGAGTGCGTAAAAATCAATTCTCCTATTGGCCTTCCATGGCACAAGATCAGCTTGGGAAAACAGGCTACTTCGTCTTAGCTGAAAATTCGCCTCATTTGGAAAAAGAACAACAAGCGACGATCGATCGCTACCAAAAAATCTTAAAGGAGTACTTTTCCGATGTTGTGTTTTTAGGAGTAAAACCTCTTTTTCTCAGCTATGGTAAAGAAGTAAAAGGGGCATACATGTTTAAGTGCCTGAAATACAATGGCAAAGAACCCAAAGAATCCAATTTGTATTAGAAAGATCAAAAAAACAATTTGATCTCATCTTCTTTTTATTCTATATCTTAATTTTTAAAAGAAGGAGATTAACAATGCTTAGATGGGCAGTCATTTTTTTGATTATCGCGATCATCGCTGGGGTGCTTGGATTGGGCGGCGTAGCTGGTGTTGCAGCCGATATAGCCAAAATTATTTTTATTCTATTCTTAATCTTGTTTGTGGTTTCGCTTGTTTTGGGATATTGGCCGAGACCGTAAAAAGAAACGCTAAATGATAATTGCTAAACTGAAAGACACAAGCCAAACCCTCATTTTAAGCTTGATAGAGCACTACGTTACAAAACTGGCAATGGCGATGGAAAACCGACAATATTTAGACTTTCATTAGAATCAGGCCGAGACGACCTGATTATCTTTTCGTTCAGATATCCCGACGAAGGAGGGGTATCTGTTACGTTTTTCAAATGTTTTTTGTCATTTTCAGGTGTTTTTGGAACTGAAATCGTCAAATTCGCGATTTTTTTATTCCACTCCTAATTGCTGCGAATAATATAAATAATGTAAAATATTTTTTATAAAAAAAACAATCGTAGTATTATAATAGTAAGTAGATATTTAACTATTAATTTGATTGGATATCAAGGGAGATTATTATGGTAGACAACTTAAACAGCTTAAAAGGAACTTCTGAAAGCTCTCTTTCTCTCCCTATCTCGATGGCTACTCCTCCTAAAAAAAAGGAACCAATACAGAAAGTTACCGGCGGCATGCTAGAAGCGGTTCATAGATTTGGGATCAGTTTAACCGCAATACTTCCTTTTTCTACTCGTTCAATTCTTTTTAATATAATTGCTGCACCGATACGCATACCCATAAGGCTCATTCAAAGTGCAGGTCCAGGATTTTCACAAAAGATGAAAAAGTATATGGCCCAGGATTGGAATCAAGGTGTAAAGATTTTTTATACAGACCTTGAAGCAAATCTTGCTTCAAAGGATCCAAAGGTTAAGAAAAGGGCCCAAGAAGTAATAAAAGAAAATTCGCTTTATATGAATTACGCTTACCCCAATGAAAAACCGGGGGGATTCAATGAAAAGGATGGGGTAATAATCAATACCAAGTTAGATGGACAAATAAAAGATAACAAAATCCCCGAAAATCATAAGAAAATTTTAAACGAAAAAATTTTACCGAAATTCGCAGAGCTAGGATTTAAATGTGATGCTCAAGGCAATTACTACGATACAAAAACTGGGACAATATTTAATCTCGTATACAATCAAGATAAGAAAGAAATTGTTTTATTTTTTCAAGGTATGGGGCACCATGAGAATTTAAAACCATACGGCAATGTAAAAGATATTAAAGAAAAAGTGGGTGCTGAATGTTTTAAGGCAGCCGGAGCAGATTGGTCCGGAGGCATTCCACCATCATCTCGTCAAGCGATTGAAATTGGAAGAATACTCAAAGATGCAACAGATAAGACAGATATGACCCCTGTTGTGAGCGGACATTCCCATGGTGGTGGACTTGCTCAAATTGCAGCAGCATCTTATGGCCATAAAGCCGTAGTCTTCAATTCAAGGCCGATAGGGGCTAGTACTTTAAGGTATATGAGGCATTTTTTTAGTGTGACAGAAAACGCGGAAAAGATAACCATTTTTAGTGGAAAAGGAGATTGGCTAAGTGGGAGTAAGTGCGTTAATGCATTAGCCGCGGCTTTTGAAAGGCTTATAGGCATTCCTGTACCGCGCTCGGTAGGAAATCATTGTTATCATTTACCACGTTTATCAGCAGAGGATTACGGCCAAGATAAAGAAAAAAATGGTCTTTTTAACCACTGCTGTTTTGATAAGGCATATGAACTTCTGGAGAAACAAATAGCCTAAAATCCATGATTAAACCTATAAGGAGATCGACAATGGAAAGAGAAGAACAAATACAGATTGTCAATTCCTGGTTGCAAGACCTATCTTCTGTTTTGGAAGTAAAACTTTCTCTCGATAATGAAGGAGTATGCACCTTTCAAATTGGAGAAAACCTGATTTCCCTAGAAGTTTCATCTGATTTTCCTATGGTCCATATTTATAGCCCGCTGCTTGCGTTGTCTGCAGAAGATAAAGACTCGAACACAGCTCTGCTAGTTAAAGCTTTAGAGCTGAATGCTTTTCAAGTTTTGACCAGAGGAGGAGCCATCGCAGCAGTTCCGGGAGGAGGTTTCTTAATTTATTGTTACTCTATTCCCATCCCAAATACTAATTCCGAGCAATTCAGCTCCGCTCTCGAAACTTTTTTTGAAACAATTCCTGAAATAAAATCTCTGCTGATTGAACCATCCGATATCATTCCCAAAGCCGAAAAGATGACGCCGGGTTTTCTAAAAATCTAAAGATTCGTAACCGTTCCATGGGGTAGATACCCCTCCTTCGTCGGGATATCTGAACGAAAAGGTAATCAGGCCGTCTCTCGGCCTGATTCTAATGAAAGTCTAAATATTATCGGTTTTCCATCGCCATTGCCAGTTTTGTAACCGAGCTTTTTCTGGATTCCCCCATGTATACTGAAAAGGACATTATCAGGCATTGCTTCAACTATGACATGCACATGGTTTGGCATAATACACCAGGCATGAAGACGGTAGCGCACATTATCGAAATAGGTAAATGAATTTGCTACCAGCTTTGAAGAATCTAGAAAAAGCTCGGTTATTGCAAAACTGAAAGGCACAAGCGAAATGAATGCTCTTAGTTTATCGTTTAGCATTTAGCGTTGTAGAAAAGGGCCGCTGAAAGGGGTCTAGAATACGGCTATCAACCAGTTATAAAGGTGGGTTCACTTCCTAAAGTTCGAGTTCTAGAGCATTAAGCTCTGAATCTCTCCATGTAGCGTCGTGATCCCTTAAACTAAAAAAATATCGTTGATGAGCATTCAAATATTCTAGCGTGACCCAATCAGCAGCAAAACTCATATCTTTATATTAACAAAAAAAGATTTATTTTTCCACTAACTAAATAAACTAAATAAACGCTAAATGAAACATTCCTCCGACTTAACGTTTATCATTTATCATTTAGCATTTAGCGTTTAATAATTGTGGTCGTTTTGCGATGTGGGCGGTTGATGATGGAGTCCGTCTCATCCATGGTCACCGGATTTACGTGAAAAAAATTTGACAGGGCTGAGATAATTTTCTCTGTGAACAGCGCTTTTTTTAATAAATGCGGACGCAGGCAGCATAAAAAATCGGCGTGGGAGCGTTGCTGTCGATAAGCGGGAGTTTTGGGTGGAAAGAGTAGATATTCCATGTTGTCAGCATCAAAATCCCAAAGCAAGGAACTATGGTGAAGCCAACGATTTTTAGTGAGGTATTGGGCATTGCCTCCAAATTTGCGGTCGTCAATTACATAGTCATTTTCTTTAAGGCCAAAATTTACCTGCGAAAAGATGGGCTGATAAAAAGATTCTGTCCACTTAAGAATTTTATCAGGATAGCATGGCACTTGTAATTCGGCACTATTGCAAATAAAAGTCACAAAGAAGGTGTTGTGATCGACGACGACAGTGCCGCCTCCACTAAATCTTTTGATGATAGGAATAGGAGCTTTTTGCCATTTTGAATCATTAACGAGCAGATCAGATCTGCCTGAAATACCCATGACGATAGCAGGAGAAGGTGTTCCTTCGTTAATGATGCACCAATTGCCTAAATCGCTGCGTAGAAGTGCCTCTTCCAATTGAAGCTGTATGATGATAGGACAAGCATTGAGATGAAGAAGATTCAGAACGGCGTGAGAGGATGCTGTATCATTCCTCATCATGAGGATCACTGTTTGATTTTGAGGGCTCTCGCCGCATCAAAGCAATCATTAAAACAGAGATATCTGCAGGGGAGACTCCTGATATGCGGGAAGCCTGGCCCAGATTTTGCGGATTAGTTTGGCTAAGCTTCTGCCTAGCTTCATTGCGCAAGCCGGTGACGGCGGCATAGTCGAAATGCAATGGAATGCGAATATTTTCAACATGGGATAACTTGGCAACTTCAGCATGCTGTCTTCCGATGTAGCCGGCATATTTGAGATTCAATTCGATTTGGAAATTGATCTCTTCGCCATGATCCTGCATAGACTCAGGATACTCTTTTAATAGTGTCGCGTAGGTATTCTCTGGGCGGCATAACAGGTTTGCTATGGTGAAGCCTTTGCCATTGACCTGTTTAAAGATTTTTTCTAAGCGGACAGTCTCTTCTTGAATCATGCGTTGTTTGTGCTGCAATTTCTCATAGCGTGCATGGTCAATAAGGCCAAGTTCATATCCATGACGGCGCAAACGCAAGTCGGCATTATCTTGCCTCAAAAGCAGACGATGCTCGGCTCTGCTTGTAAACATACGGTAGGGTTCATCGAGACCTTTTGTCACTAAATCGTCGATCATGACGCCAATGTAAGCTTCCGATCGCGAAAGAATTAATGGCTTTCTCCCCATCACACGGCAAGCGGCGTTAATGCCTGCCATGATCCCTTGGCCTGCGGCTTCTTCATAGCCTGATGTGCCATTGATCTGTCCGGCAAGAAAAAGCCCTTCAATTTTTTTGCATTCAAGGGAGGAATCGATCTGACCGCTGACAGCATAATCATATTCGATGGCGTAGGCCGGCCGCATGATCTCAGCGTTGCGTAAGGCGGGGATGCTGCGGATAAAGTCGAGCTGCACATCAAAAGGCAAAGAAGAAGAAACTCCATTGACGTAAACTTCTTGTGTGGTGAGTCCTTCAGGTTCTAAAAAGATTTGATGGCGCTCTTTATCGGCAAAGCGCACCATTTTATCTTCGATAGAAGGACAATACCTGGGACCGATGCCCGTGATCTTGCCGGAGTACATCGGTGAGCGATGAATGTTCGCTAAGATGATTTTTTTAGTTTCTTCAGTGGTATAGGTGATGTGGCATGAGACTTGAGGAAGACGAGGGATGCCTTCATCATCGAAAGAAAACTTGATGTTGGGATCGCCAGGCTGCTCTTCAGTATGGCTATAATCGATAGAGCGTTTGTTGACACGCGGGGGAGTTCCGGTCTTCAAGCGTCCAAGCTTGATTCCAAGCTTTTCCAAACTCGCTGACAATCCCACAGAAGGCTGATCGCCAGCACGGCCGCCGGCGTAATTGGTTTCGCCTATGTGCAATAAACCGCGCAAAAAAGTCCCGGATGAAATCACTAACGCCTTAGTGTGATAGATGATTCCCTCTTTAGTGATCGCACCATGTATG
Source organism: Chlamydiota bacterium (assembly GCA_013287145.1). Taxonomy (GTDB): domain Bacteria; phylum Chlamydiota; class Chlamydiia; order Chlamydiales; family Parachlamydiaceae; genus JABDEI01. The sequence continues at coordinate 4,375 of JABDEI010000049.1, read as the reverse complement.
CGATCGCCTTCGATGAGAAGATCTTCTATCGTACCCTGTTTGATCTCAAGGTTTGGCGTTCGCTCAAGGCGATGCTTCATCTCATACTGATAAGCCACTTTGTCCGCTTGAGCCCGCGGAGCCCAAACGGCAGGGCCTTTCGTAGCATTAAGCATGCGATACTGAATGCCGGTGCAGTCGATGACTTTGCCCATTTCACCGCCAAGGGCGTCGATCTCTCTTACGATATGTCCTTTGGCTATTCCTCCGACGGCTGGGTTGCAGCTCATCTTGGCAATAGTGTCTAAGGACATAGTCAGAAGTAGAGTTCTCGCTCCCATTCTGGCTGAAGCCAATGCCGCTTCGCAGCCGGCATGGCCTCCGCCCATGACTATGACATCATAATCGACTGGATACTTCCACATGACGTTTTATGCTCTATGAAGCACTAAAAAGGCTTATTAGCTTTTGTGACGGTCACGTCGGCTTCGCTTCTTGCGCTTATGCTTTGATATTTTATATTTTCGCTTCTTTTTTACGGAGGACATAGCGATCTCTTCTCCATTACAATGATTTAACTTTTGCTATTGCTGAATCGATACAAGCGGGAATAGTATCTCATCGCCGATAAAAAGTAAAGAGCTTAAGAATCAATCTGCTGCGGGACAACAAATTTGCAGGGTGATCATGATCATTTGTTTATTTTTATGAGGGCTGCTTGAACTAGACTTAAATATTGCGATGCCTTCTGCAAGTCTTGGTCTTTGTAGCTGCCAGGGCTGGGTAATTTTTGATATTGCTTCAAAGCAAATTGATAGCGTTTGATGATTGTCATTAGGACATTGAGTTCTGTGTTGGGATGGCAATATAAAATCTCTGTCGCAATTTTGGGCATGTTAAATGCATCATTTTTGGCGTCGATGCACAGAGTCAGGAAAGCTGTAAGGTTTTTTTCATGAAAAGAACCCTGCTTTATGATATGAGCGATGAGGTAATCGACTTGTTTGAACTCTTTTACGTCAATAATCCAAAGGATTGCAGCTTTTGCAAGATATTGAGAAAGTTTTTCTTCTGAGCTTAGATGTTTTTCGAAAAAAGCGATCTGTTTTAGGACGCTATCCAAGTCAACATGACTTTCTTTAAGGCGTAGTAGGCTAAGAAACGGTTGAGAAAATAAAGGAAAGCTATCCGCAAGATTTTTAGAATTCGTGTTATGTCGGCACATCAGCATATTGAAGTTAATAACCCATAGCCTAAGTTCTTTGCTCAATTCCTGCTCTTGTATGTTGTTGCAAGAAAGTTTTTTTTCTAGGGCATCATTAAGTTTAGCATATTTTTTCAATGTTTCTTCTTTAAGTTGAATCTGCTTTTCGACGAGTAAAAATCCATAAAGGGGAATGGAACACGATTTCGAAGCAGCATGGACCTTAAAAATTTTTTCATCGAAGGGATTAAAGCTAAAGCAATGATGATAGAGCTCTACGCTGCCGTTAGGATACAATGCAATAGTGCACAGTTCTCCATCCTGATTTGAAAAAGAGTAGGCAATACCAAAAGTGCGATTTGGGAGATTACCATCTATTTTTTTTAGACGTGCACTGATTTGTTCTGATGTAGGATGTTTTGTTAGATCGAGCCAGCCAAGCTTTGTAAATTCTTCCATCTGGTGTAAAGGAAATAAGCCACCATTGCGGACAATCGATTCGACCAAAGCTGAATAGGAGGAGAAGTGTGAAAATTCATACTCTTCAATAAAAATGCTGCTAGAATTTTTTTTTTGGACAAATAATTTGCAGGAATCGGGTGCATCGCTAACACGTATTGCGAAGAAAACTCCCACAGGAGATCTTTGCAGAGCCTTGTACATTTTCACAAACTGCCTTTTCGAAGAATCGCTTTCTAACGAGACAAGGCCTAATTGTTTTTTAATTGTATTTTCTCTTTCGCTTTTGCAAGCGCGCTGAAACTCATTGATAAAGATATTTAGAGGCAAAATATCCTTGCCAAAAGAATTTTTTCCAAGCTTGTCCAAATTGCTAAGATTACTGGAATCAAGAGATTCTGAATAAACGCGGAAAGTATTCGAATTCTGCGAGCGAGTTTCTTGATGCTCATTTTCAAGCACAAAATGGCTCAACAGAAGTTGCCCTTGGTGAGTGCGCCTTAAAACATACGTTTGCATTGGAAAATCGATTTCTAAAGGCTTTCGGTGCAGTCCACCAATTTCAGCAAGAGAATTTAAGAAGGTCTCTTTTTTAATAACTTCTTCTTCTTTTATTATGGGATCGAAGAATCCAGCATCTTCCAATATTTGAAGGCGTTTATAAGAAATAAAGCCATGTGCGCCTATGCGAATAAGATCGGCAACGTTGTTAAATGAGGAGATGAGTTTATTGTCTTGGTAGAGATTAAGCCGTTGGCCTATTACTTTGATAAAGTACTTAGCAATGGCAATAGAATAGCTTTCGATTTTTTGTGTGACAATAAGGTGATAGCCTTCATCTGACGATGAATGTTTTCCAATCGCATATATGCCCGCAACATTATAATGGCAAAGTATGCGTTCAATTATTGGGATGTCAATATTTTCTTGATAAAACTCGGACTGCTGAATATCCAAATCGAAATTAACAGAACTTGGCTCAATAGGGTTCTCTAACAAAAAAGCCTGCGTCACAGCATAAGGATTGAGCCCTAATTCATTAAGAAAATTCATTCCATTTCCTTAAACTAAACAGAAAAACGACTGAATTCTTTCTCCGCTTCTTTATCCATACCTGACGCCTGGTTTGGGGAATCGTATTTCATCGGCGTGTAGTTTGCAAATTGCGCAAGCTCCTTGCGGAAAGTTAAATTGATATTGCCAATGCCACCATGGCGATTTTTTGCAACAATGAGCTCTGCCAAGCCTGGTTTATCCATGGCATCGTAATATTCGCGTCTAAATAAAAACATGACCACATCGGAGTCTTGCTCGATGCTGCCGCTTTCCCTCAAGTCACTCATCACAGGGCGATGTCCCTGCCGCTCTTCAACTTTACGTGAAAGCTGTGAAAGGCATAAAACCGGGATATTAAGCTCACGAGCTAAGTTTTTAAGCATGCGCGAAATCTCCGATATCTCACTTTGACGATTTTCTTGGTTGCGGGATCCTGACCCTGTTAGCAGCTGCAGGTAGTCGATGACAAGAAAACCGATGCCATAGGTTTCTTTCATGCGGCGGGCACGTGCTCTTAAATCAGTGATCTTTAATCCGGGCTGATCGTCGATAATCATGACATGATTCTGCATAAAATTGACAGCTGCGACAATGCGCTGAAACTCAATTCCATTGATGGCGCCGGTCTTGATCTTATCCGATTCAACTTCTGCTTGCGAACAGACAATGCGATGCACAAGCTGTTCTGCGCTCATTTCTAATGAAAAAATGCCTACGGGTATTTGGCTTTTAAAACAGACGTTTTCGGCGATATTCAAGGCAAAAGAGGTCTTTCCCATGGCAGGGCGAGCGGCTAAAATCATCAAATTGGAGTTATTCAAACCATTCAGCATCTTATCGAAATCGATAAAATGCGATGGAATGCCGGTGATGCCTGAATCTTCGGGCCCGCGCTGCTGATAGCGCTCTTGTTTTTCCTGCAGTTCCTTTAAATAAGGCGTTGCTGATTCGGCTTTGACTCCCGATAAGACTTCGCTCATAAGGACGCCGGCAGAGGTGCTGGCAAATTGGCTGATTTTGAAAAAAAGCTGCTGCGCTTCATCGAGGGAGTCGCGCACATCATGGGCTTCTTCTAAGGCTTTCTTTTCCACATGCTGTGCGGCATTAATCATACTTCGCAAAATCGATTTATCTTTGATGACGGAGCAGTATTCCTCGATGTAGGCTGAAGTTCCGGCATATTGAGCAAGAGTCGTTATATAAGCGGCGCCTCCCACGGCTTTCAGCTTATCTTGGCGCTTGAGCTCCTCACACACAAGATGCACATCAGCGGGTTTTTCCGTTTTGTAGGCAGTCTTTAATACCTGGAAGATGATTTTATGTTCGGTATAATAAAAATCGCTATCATCTAGCGCATCGGCTGCAATATTTAGGGCATTAATGCTCGTCAGCATGCATCCTAGGACCATCATTTCCGCCTCTTTAGAGTTCGGAGCGATTTTAACTTTGCTATTGGTCTCTACCATATAAACTCATCCCATGTCGAAATTTGGCAATAACGATAGAAAAATTAACATGAAAAGTCTAGGCTAAAAAGAACAGACTGCGTATAACTCTTGCCAAACTAAAAATTAAAGATGAGCTTTTTAAGCAAAGTTCTTTTTTTTATTCATTGTTATCATCTGCTTAGCAGATCTAAGTATTCATGTTCTGTTTTATAAAGGAAAACAAGCATTA
>JABDEI010000048.1 GCA_013287145.1 Chlamydiota bacterium | reverse complement strand
TCGTTTTATCCCTTCTTTCAGTATATTTTTGGTGGAAGGGGACATTATTTACAAATAAATGGATGTTACGGGCGCTGGTTTTATCGGTTCTTTGTCCTCAAATAGCGAATCAGGCCGGATGGGTCACTTGTGAAATGGGGCGTTATCCTTGGATTGTCCAGGGCTTGCTGCGCATATCTGAAGGCCTTTCAAAATCTGTGACAGCTAATCAAGTGTTAGGATCAATCATTCTTTTTTTTATTGTTTATTTCTTTCTCTTCATCTTATTCATTTACCTATTAAACGAAAAAATTCAGCATGGACCTAGCGAGAAAGATCTTCCCACCCCCTACCACAACTTGCAAAAGTATGTAAAAGAACTTGATAAGGAGCTAGATCATGATGCTATCGGATAATTTGCAGGTGGATTTAGAGTTCATCTGGTTCACAGCATTTGTGCTCTTATTGACAGGTTATGCTATCTTGGATGGATTTGATCTCGGCGTAGGAATGCTTCATCTGTTTTCTAAAAAAGATGAAGAACGACGCTTGATGCTTAATGCTATCGGCCCTGTCTGGGACGGCAACGAAGTTTGGCTGGTGACGGCAGGAGGAGCTCTTTTTGCAGGATTTCCTGGGGTATATGCCACCTTCTGTTCGGCATTTTACGCACCGATTATGATTTTACTTAGTGGATTGATTTTTCGGGCAGTTGCCATTGAGTTTCGCAGTAAACAGCCTATGCAATGGTGGCGCTGGATGTGGGACATCTTTTTCAGTATAGCCAGCCTTATTATCGCCGCGATCTTAGGCATTGCCTTGGGAAATTTAATTCAAGGGATTCCTCTTGACAAACACAAAGAGTTTATCGGAACTCTTGGCGATCTGATTAACCCTTACGCTGGTTTAGTGGGATTATTCACAATAGCTTTATTTTTTATGCATGGGGCTATCTACACTGTGATGAAAACAGAAGGAGAGCTTCATGATAAAATGAGATCGTGGATTAATCCTTCGATTATCTTTTTTATCATGTGTTACGCGATAACGACAGTGGCGACGCTTATCTACATGCCGCATATGTCAAAGGCCGTTCAAGAACGACCGGCCTTTTTTTTCGTGGCTGTGATCAATATGTTTGCCATTGCCAATATTCCGCGCGAGATTCAAAAAGGGCGCGATGGATGGGCTTTTATTTCATCGTGTGTAAATATTATCTGCCTTTTGGCTCTTTTTGCCATTGGAACATATCCTAATGCTATTCGCGCTAGTAATAATCCTGCGGAGTTGAGTTTAACAATTTTCAACTCGGCTTCCTCCCAGAAAACCTTAGAGATTCTGCTGCTTATGGCAGTCATTGGCATCCCTATGGTCGTTTCCTACACTTTTGCGGTGTATTGGATCTTTAAAGGCAAAGTCAAACTCGAGTCAACAAGTTATTAACTAAGGCCTAGGGATTTTCCTGATCGAGATCTTCGGTTTGTCCTACAGCGTTGTAAGCCTTATGAGCTCGCATGATTTGCTCTTGCAATGAAGCGATTTTGCTTTTAGCTTCGGGTGCTATTGGAGTTTTTTCTGTATGAGCTTGCAGGTAGTTGCGGATGATGTCCTGATTTGCAATGGAAAGGCTTGCTGCAAGGGCAAAAACAAGAAGCAGAAGGGAAATACCAAAGCCGATCAGCCTTGTGGCAATGAGAACAATCGTGATAAAAAAGATAAGTGTGCCCACACCAAAAGCTAGGCCATTATTCGATAAAATACAGTCAAGTAATGTTTTCATGAGGCTCCTCCTACGGAATGGCGATTTCTAATCAAATGTCTCTAATACTTAATCTCAGTTTATCTAGCCATATTTTTTTTGATTTTGTCTCTGATTGAGCAATTTTATTCCTTTTCCAGCCTAAAAAAACACAATAATTTTTAATTTTTCGATGATTTTACTTAAATCAAAATATTAATTATAATAATAATCAAAAGGGGGATTTATTATGTCTTCTGATAAATGTCTTTCATGCCGACTTGCATTGAAAAAATAAGTCCAATGGTCTATGAGAGATTAAATAAAATTACAAAATTTTCAAAAAATAGACTGATTTATATGGTTGTCGCAGAAAAAATAAAAAAAATTAGATTTAAGCAGGGGAGCGACGCCCAATTTTATGACACTGTCAAGAATAGGGTTGGGGAAGAGTTTGCCAAAAGAGGCCTCTCTTATAATGCCAATGCGGAGATGTATTTGAAGTCTGCTATTATGGTCATTGCTTATTTAAGCATTTACTTCTCGATTATTTCAAATTACTTTGGCGCTGTAGGTGTAATTGTCTTATATGGTCTTTTAGGATTGGCGAAGGGATTAATGGGTTTTAATCTAACGCATGACGCCTTACATGGATCATATTCTTCTAATACTACTGTGAATAGAATTTTAGGTTATACCTTCGATTTCAATGGAACGAGCTCTTTGATATGGAAGATTGCTCATAACGTTCATCACCACACCTATACTAATATCCCAGGCTTCGATGAGGATATCGACAAAGCCATATGGCTTAGGCTTTCTCCTAAAGATAGGCTCTATTGGTTTCACCGTTTCCAACACTGGTATGCGCCTGTTCTGTATTGCCTGACAGGGCTTAATTGGGTGTTTGTGTCCGATTACACCTGGTTCATTAGAGAGGCTGCAAAACGAAAAATCAGCAAAAAAGACATCGCCATTTTTTTAACTTTTAAGCTCATTAACTTATTTCTCTTCATCATTTACCCTCTAATCCACTTGAACGTGGCTTGGTGGGTCGTGATCCTCGGGTATTTATGTTTGCAGTTTGTGGGAGGGCTTACCATCGCGTTGATTTTTCAACTAGCCCATATCGTTGAGCCTGTCAAATACTTTGAACCTAATGAAGAGGGCCAAATGCGGCATAATTGGGCCATACACGAGATGTATACTACATCAAACTTTGCCACCAATAATAAGGTGTTATCGACAATAGTCGGCGGTTTGAATTTTCAAGTGGAGCATCATCTCTTTCCCTACATCTGTCATGTTCACTATAAAATCATAGCCCCTATCGTAAAAAAGACTGCCGAAGAATTCGGAATTCCTTACTACGAACAACCTACCTTTTTCGCCGCACTAAGATCGCACTTTAGAACCCTTAAAATGCTCGGACGAAGCACCGGCAAAATTAGCGTCTAATTAATTTTCATTTCAATCGTTGTTAACGCAAAGCGGTAGGGTGTTTCTCCATAATCTGAAAGGGGCTAAGCCTTAAACCTCAAACAACCACAGCTTATAATCCAACGAACATATGTGAAACTTTGCTAGTCGCCCTTTAGTTCCACTTCGGGCTGGCCTATCCAAAGTTTCTTCGCTAATCGCGCAGTCACTCTAGGCTATAGTCGGTCGCCCTGGACGGGCTCTAGGGCATAAGTAACGTATTTTTGCCCTAAGTCCGGAGCGGATGCGCAATGTCAGTGAATTAAAAAAAATCTTGCGATTCGATCTCAAAAAGTCTTGCCGCATGAAGCTAAAGAAGAGGAACTGCTACCGCACATACGCGTTAAGCTAACACAAGTGTTTATTTATAAATGATTTGAAATCACAAAAATTATGCCGTTCTTACAGAACTCTTTTTTTATTTATCATTTGCCCAGGCCTCTCGCTGCGCTTCGGCCTGGATTATGTTATTATGGTCTTTCAGACCATTGAAAGACAATTTTTTTAAAATGTACTTATTTCATGGCCTGAAAGGCCTTTATATCATAGCTCAGGCCGAAGCGCAGCGAGAGGCCTGGGTTATCTTCAAAGGAATGATTAAGTTCTGTAAGAACGATATAATTTTTTATAGCAACTATGTGAGAACGAGCAGTAACGTCCTAGTCACATCATAAGCAGGTAATCGACAGTTAAAACGTTGATAATAGGTATGTTATGTTAGCTTAATGCGTATGTGCTACCGCAGTTTAATGCATTACAATACCAAATCCCGTAGTTGCCTCATTTAAAAATAAAACATTTTTTTTAATACAATGACATTGCGCATCCGCTCCGGACTTAGGGCAAAAATACGTTACTTATGCCCTAGAGCCCGTCCGGGCGACCGACTATAACTCAGAGTGACTGAGCGATTAGCGAAGGAACTGGGTGGGCCAACAAAGAATTAGAGCCCGGTAGGGCGACTGAATGTTAGAAAATTGTATGAATTTTTCTTCAATTTGATACATTTGAACCAACTCTGCAAGAGGCATGGCTAATATTACTTTTTTTCTCTATGGTTTCGGATGAATTAGCAGCAATTTTGCAAGTAAATGAGAAAAAAGCTGTTTTCGCGCGCTCTCGACTTCTTTTAAAATTGGTTGTAAAGGATGATTGATTGGCAAATAGGCTGCGCTATATTCAGGATGCGTTCCGCACAAAATGGCACGGCCCTGCCCCACTTTGCATTCGACAATAGCTGCAGGGGAGTTTTCAATATCGCAATAGCGCCCTAGAACATTCACATTGGAGTAGGCTTCAGGAGTAATGAAAGCGCAGCCTCCATTAAAATAGGCTGCCGATGAGCCCAATGGAGTGGACAATCTCGCAATTCTAGCGCCCGCTTCCCTGTCATAACGAAATATACCTAAACCATAAGCTGGGCCACAGGCTTTTCCCGGGAAGAAGGCCAATTCGCGATCGCCAGTAACTTCTAGGGCATTGCCAAGTTCAAACTCAATGTCGGCGCAGCCATAATAACCACCTGCGCAAAGTCCTAAATAACTGCCGCCTTGTTGGACAAAGGATCGCAATTTAGCATTGCCTACGCCTTCTAAAGCTCTATGATAGTAAATATCCCTGCCACCCGGAACGATGACTAACTGAGTTGTTTCCTCCCAAGCATCGCGAATTAGGCTTTGGCTATCGGTTTTTTTTAAGATAAAATTTTGGCAAAGCTCTTCATCGTGAAGAGCTTTCCATAAACATTTCAATGAAATTGGGCAAACGCCCTCATCGGCATAGACGCAAATAGTTTTCATTAATCTATAGAGATAAACGCTTGCTGGATAAATATTTGGTGGCGCAGAAGCTTTTTAAGATTTCTCCAGGAATGAAGGGATAGAACCCCATTACTAGTACATGGCTCCAACCAACAAGTTGACCCAACCAAAGCACGCCAAGAATCAATTGAATCATGCAAGCTGAAATTAGATAAGCAAACATTTTGCTCTTCGAATACCCTTTAGGCTGCTCTAAGAACCAGCCTACTAGATAGGCTTGGATGATAAACCCAAAAAAATAGCCTCCTGTTGCACCAAAAAGAATAGCAGGACCAGATCCGCCCCCTACAAAAAAAGGAAGTCCGATAAGTCCTTCAAAGAGGTAAAGCAATACGCTCATCATCCCTTTGCGGCTTCCAAGTACTCCGCCGACCAAAAGTATGGCAAAGGTTTGAAGCGACAGCGGCACAGGGGTGAAGAAAAGCGGAAGGGTGATTTGGGCGCAGATGGCAATAAATAAAGAAGCTCCGATAAGTTGGATAGTAGTAGAAAACAGCTTGCTAATAGAAAAATTCCCGATGGGATTTACAGCCGTTGTAATAGCAGTCATAAGTATTTCTCCTAAAGAGGTGCATTTTTTTACAAAAGATTATATCTAAATCATAGAATTTCAGAAACGTTATTCTTTGCTACGCAATTCTTCAATCAAGGCATATTGCGCCGCTGTCTCTACCATTCTTTTACCGGGCCTTTGTTCTCGAACCGCAAGGACGAGGTCGCGAGTAGGCACTTGCGGAAGATGTCTTGCCCCGAGTAATGCTAAAAAAGTTCCTGTTCGGCCAATTCCAAGAGTGCAATGGACGGTAATGGGTTCATCGATTGGGGATTGTGCGGGGATAAGCTCGATAAGACGCTTTAAATCTTCTTTATTTGTGGGAGTATTATTATCCGGCCATCCTGTGTAATCAAGCTGTATAACAGTTTTTTTTTCGCTTTCTTTCGTAATTTCCAAAGTGCGCTTTGTTAGAGCATTCCCAATGATTTCTTCCTGGGTTGTTTTAACATTTAAACCATCGAAGTTGAAAGTTTCATTCAGAGCTGGCCAGTAGGACTGATCTGAGGAGTCTGGGGTTTTAACGACTTCGTTCAATTTGACAATCAAAGGACTTTTATTTTGAAAAATCATTTCCCAAAAAAAAGCTTTATATTTTTTTTGAGGCCCTACGGAAGCTATGTAGTGGCCCTGATTGAAGTTAATGTAATTGGCATCAAGCGGATATTTTTTTGTAGATGAGTTACCATTTTTTATTTCCACAACTACGCCTGCATTGGAAAGATCTTCTAATTTGGCGGGCTCAACAAATTTTTCAAACTCTTTTTGTTTTATGCGCAAACTAAATTGCAGAACAGCTTCTTGGATTTTATCGGTTCCATTTAAATGTTTTTGCAAGCCCTTCTTTAATTTTTCCACAAAATAGCTCATCTTTTCATCTTGCTGCTTATCGAAAGTAATCTTCACAAGCTTATCATTATCGATGGCCAACACTCCTTTCACCCATTCACTTTGAGTTGGGCCATTGAAGCAAATCTCCCCAGTTTTCGGATGTATAAAGATGGGGTGTTTTAATGTTGAAGCAATGTCTGGCTGGATTTGCAGTGAAATCTGCAAATCCCTAGCAGTTTTTGCCATTTTGAAGTGCGTTTCAAGGCTTAGGTTAAAATTCAGCTTTTCGAGAGTTTGTTTTAATGCAATTACATTCTGGGCATCCATAATTTTATTGATGCTCTTTACAAGGTCTGATTGACCTATTTGATATTTTTTTTCTTTATCACACTCTTTAAATGTCTGCTTGATTTCTTTTGCGATAAATTGTCGAATTTCGCCTTTTCTCGCAAATAATTTGGTTGGCAAAGATGAGGCAAGTTTAATTTCAATCGGCTTGAAGTCGGCAAAAAAATTGCTAAGAAGTTCAAAAAATTTAAAGACTATTCGATCAAAAAAACCATTGCCATATATAGTTAAAGAATTTTTAGAGGTGTTTCCTACCTTATCTTTTGTTTGGGTAAACAATTGACTGAAACCAATAGTTTTGAGTTCTAACCGAAACATAATGTCTCCCAATATCGAATATTTAGGCAATACGATGAAAAGATCAAGTTAAGTTTATAATTGATTTTTGCTTTGTTGCATATACCGCACGCAGTCAAAAATCCAAATTTCGAATGTGTTTCGGTGTAACTGCATTTTCCAACATTTCCACGCAGTCAGGCAAATTTTTCTTTACATCAGCTGTGTTAAGCAATTCTGCAATGATCTCTGAAATATTAGTCTCGTTTTTATGCCACGCTTTAATCAGGTATAAAGTTGCATAGAGTTTTAAACTTGGGATTCCGAAGTCTGAACTTTCATTTTTTGGCGATGTTGGCATGAATTTTTTGTTGTTTAAATATTCATTAAGGCCCTTACATTTTCTTCCGCGCACATAGTCTTTAACATTTTGTCTGGCCAAACCGAAGAGACTGTTTTTGGCAATGCGTACTACCATTCCAAAATTGTTTATCTGAGGTTGTGCAAAATAATCCATGAGATAAGAATTTAAATAAAACGAATCTGCGAAGAAACTTTCTTCTATCGAATTCCAATCTTCAAATGCTTCTTTTTGTTTCAAGGCCTCTATCAGCGCTTGTTGAGTCTTAATGTCGCCCATTGTCAATTTCGCTAGCATGAAATGGAGATGGCTAATAAGTTTAGCGTTTTTTTCGTCTAAAGGCGGAATTTGCCACGTAAAAGCAATGCCTTCACGCCTAGGACTATTGTAATCAATAATAGGAGGCTGATCATAGGCAAAAGAGACTTGAGAGTTGTTGTGGGCAAGAAGTGAAGCAACTGTGGCTACTTGATCCCAACGGTCGTCTTCATCATTTCCAAACAATTTCACAGTAAGTTGTACTTTTTTGTTGGCAGATCTATTGTCAAATCCTACTTCAATCAAGCCGCTATGCTGCCGTAAAGGGATTTGATAAACAGCGTTGATGCGGGAATTATCTGGGCGGATATGAGAGATCCCATGTCCAAACAATTTTGTGATTTCATTGCAGCTTGGCTGCAAAGCTGTTGGCAAGATTAAAGAATTTAGGCCGCATTGTTTATTAAGGTAATTTCGAATTTTTTCTGTAATCTGATGAAACGCCGTGTGATATTCTCCAAGAAGGGTTGGCCAGCGCACGGAGAAGTTTAGATCGGCTTTGGATCCAATGACTAACGATTCTACAGAATACTCCGGTCTTGTTTCTAGCTGGATGGACAGGTTGCTGTCATTTTTATCGGAGTCAATTTGACTCAAAATCTTTTCAAAACCCACTGAAGTATATTTATCCTTAAAACCAAAATAATAAGTAACCCCGTCTTTTAAATTTTGGATATATTTGACAAAAGAGGTCTTTTCGCCATCATTGACTGTCATTAACTCAGCTTCGTCGGTTTGGGATAGCATTTCCAGGCAATTTTGCATCATTTCAAAGAAAATCTGAAGCAATTCCGCATAGTCTTTTAGCTTGTTTTTGACGTTTTTGTATTCGGTACTGCCCTGTATTGCTTTTGTACTGCAATCTAAAATATCGACGGCTTGTCGCATAAACTCTAAAAGAGATACTCGACCTAAAAGCTTAGCTTTTTTATATTGGCTAGCAAAGGAATTAGCCCCAAGGGACGAATGAAAACAAAATCGTTCAAGATAGGTTTTTCTGAGATTCTCTAAATTCGTTTTTACAAAAGAGGGATTTGCCCAATAAGCGATTTGCATTTCTCGTGTTTTAAGTTCCTGCGATTGATTTTGGATCCACTCGAGCGTGTCTTTGGAGTCATCGTGTATATGTAAAATATCTGCAAGGACTAACTTGGCCCTGTCATTCCATTTTTTTTGGTGTCGTTGCCATATTTTATAAAAAACCAAATTTAACCAAGGGGCCGTCATTTTCATTTCATGCATCTGCCACACGATTTTGACACAATCTTCAACGGCTTTTAAGCTATTTGAAAGCTTAGCAAGCTCACTTGTGAAAATCTCCCAGTTATTAGCGCAAGTATCATTATAGGCTTGTGCTCCAGCAGAAAGCATAATCAAGGTGTGAAGATTCAAGGGAAGCCCTTTTTCTATGATCGACTGCTCATACTTTCGCAAAATATGATCATAATGCAAAAGATCCGCGTAGGAGAATCCATCGATAATATTATTTGAGGACCTTTGGAAAATTAAAGCCTCTAAAAAACGCAGGGGATATAGCCTTGCCATGCTTTGAGGTGGATGTTTTAAGGCAGGAAGAATCTCTGTACGCGTTAAGTCGACAGCAGTAATAAATAAACGCAACATCCCCTTTTTTATGTCTGCATGCAATGAACTGCTTTTCTTTGACATTTGATTTAAACAAGCATGCAAATGCTGAAGCATCCTTGCCAAGGCATGATTTGCGTCTTGGGCTTCGCCTCGAGCCATGATGTCGAGTAGATTTTTTAGCGATAAGTTCTTATCAAGTTTGTTTATTTGACCGAAAGTAAGCTTGTGGATTAAAGCGCGATATGTAAGTTCTAGATCTTGAAGTTTTGTTTGCAGTAACGGGTAATCGATCTGATCGCCATCGCCAAGACCATGTTTTGGGATAGTGAACTCTAGCGGAATGGGATAACTTATCAGACCCTCTGAGATCAGTTCTTTTGGGTTTGTGAACTCTTTTGTGCTTACGATGACATTGCGTTGCGGACATGCAAGAACAGGGTGGGCATTGTCGGCATTGGCGATCATTTTTTTTGCATGCTGGAATTGTTCCGGATCTTTGATGTTGAATACAGGGACGCGCCTTGGCCTCAAAGCCACCGCTTCATGGGAGGTCGACAAAGCCTCGTTTTTTATGTTAATGATTTTTGTGTCATTTGTCGGGGTTTCGTTATAAAGCCTCAATCCATTTGCCAAGTTATCTACAAAAATCGCATCGGTTTGCGCTGCTAAGGTTCGCACATAGGATTGTCCATCAAGAAGAGTCGTGACTGGAATTTGATTGTCTTTGCTTACTTGATTGAGTTTTTTCAAATCTAAAAAGGTATGAACCGCAATATTTTGAATTGGCTGTTGAAGGGGCCTTCCTTGGAGCAAATAAATCACCGGCTTATTTGATTGAGGTTCCCAAAGTTTGGCAGTAAATTCAATATCCATAGCCCGCGGTATGCCGCCTTGGGGCGCATATTGCAAAGATATGTTGTCAGAAATGCGTTTGATATCTTGTATCACAAAATCAGGCAAAGCTGGCTGATCCACTAAAAAAGCGCTTCGATTGGGAACGGGAGCAACCTTATAAGTGCCTGCATTATCAATCGAGGAGGCTAGCCGAGTTGGTTTTCTGCGGATGACCGACCGTATTTTTTTTCCTTTAATAAAGTGACTATCTGCGCCTACTTGGCTGGAAACAATACCTTCATTGTGTCCATATCCCACTTGGAGAAAAGTCACATCTTGAGCCTTATCATGCTCTTTAGTAAAAAAAACTCCCGAACGCGGAATTTCTATATCATCTATGGAAGCTCCTTGCAGGGGTTCAGCAATCATGACCTGAAGAAGAACCGGAATAAAGGGGTTTGCTTCATTGAAGAGGCTTCGATCTCCGGCTCTTAGCCTCATATTGATAGATTTTTCACTAAAATAAGAAGCGACCACTTTTCCTTTGGCTTCAGAAATTTTAAGAAGGTCTGGATCGGCAATCGGTATGCTATCATTGGCTCCTGCATTGGCTATTTCTCCATCTTCATTTGCAGTACTTCTCGCAATAAGGAAGGCAGGATTGCGTTTTTTAAGCCATTCTTCAATTTGCAATGTAAAATAGGGGAAATTGCGAAATTGCAATTTAATTTTATCTTGAATTTCGTGAAGTATCTTAAGACCCTCTTGAGAAATTTGAAGGGGCACTTCATGTGGCTTGCGGTTGGTATTGAGAAATTCTTTTTTTAAGGCCGGATCAAAAGAATCCAAAAACTTATTCCGAAGAGGTAAAAAAATCGGGAAAGTTCTTTTCAAGATAATGCCGCATTTGATAATCGCTTAATGGCAGAAAAGAAGCGATTTTTACAGCGCAATTTTTCAATTTGGCATTCAATGATTTAGCTTGAGCTTTTAACACCATTTGATTAGCTGTTTTATATCCAAAGCCGCGCCCTAAGGCTGCTTCATCTAAGGTGTCAGGATGGACCGATAGGGGGGCGTGGATTATCTTTTTCAACCAATCGATCATTTCTTCTTCTTGTTTAGTTTGAGGTATCATCATTTGAAGAACAGAAGGAGAAGCTCCATTTCGCAATAGCCATTCCGCACTGCTTGGAAAACCAGCTTGTATCGATTGAAGCAATAGAACTTCCGGTCTTTCTCCTTTGCGGAGGCTCTCTTGCATTTTCAAGGCATGTTTATACTCTTTGGAAGCCTCTTTTCCAATTTCATTGGATAATAAAATGAAGAATTGCTTTAAAGAAGGGGTTCCGGCTGCTTTGCAATAGCTATTTTTGCCAACCAGCTGTTCCTTGATTTTATTGATTACCTCCGGTGAACTCCCTCCTAAAGGAGCAAAACGATCTTTGCAACTCAATTCAATAAAACGATTTAGCTGATTTCGGCTTATAGAGGCGAAGTAAGATTTCGTTTGACCGTGGCTATCAATATAAGTGCTTGCAACAAATCGTGTTTGGGTTAAGGAGGGAAATACAAAAGATAAGACTTCGATTATTTTAAGGATAATTTTACTAAGACCGGCTTGTTTATCGCTAAACTTTAGCTTAGCGCTGTTTCCTATGATTCCGACCTCTCCAAAGCCAAATACATTTTTTTTAACTGTCAAGTTGCTATCAAAACCTGTGGAATTTATGGAAAATGAGATGGGCATTGCAATGCTTTTAAAATCATGAAATTTTGTCCGGTGACTTTAGGTTTACTACTAGTTAATGTCAAGTAAACTGCAATGTCACTTAGGTGGAAGAAGTTTTATGCTCAAAGATGAGATGGATAATAAAATTTGGTTGCAGTTTTTGCTTCGGGATCCTGATGAAATTGTTTCTACATCACGCTCAAGAATGGTAATAGTACAGACGGTGAATTTTACCCATTACCCAACTGCAAATTAAAACAAAAAAAAGTAAAGGCAGTGACAAAGCGATTTTTTCAGGCAGTCCGATGGCTTCAAGCAAGGCTTTGAATGATAAGACAAGTCCATGAAGAACAAAAATAATAAGAGTGCATTGGCCGATGACGCTACCCCAATTCATCGATTTACGTAATAATAAAGGTTGTTGATCATAGTTTGCGATTAGTTGTTTTAAAAAATCCATAATAATTAAAATAATGCCGATGTAAAAAAACCAACGCCAAAGTCCCATGTCATCCCCATTTCCATAAAGAAGAGCAAAATTTCCCTTATCGAAATACAATAAAGCAAGGCCGATGATAGAAAGGAGCCCACCACCTAGCACTAGCTGAGATGTATCTAACTCATCAAAACGAATCTTTGTAAGATATATCCCTAAAGCAATACCTCCAACGGCCCCTATGGACATATTAAAATAAGCATATTTTGCCACAAGTATAAGTCGGATAAGCTGTAAGAAGCCTGTTTGCTCTCTATCTAGAAACAATAACAAACAAAGATGATAAGCAAAATAAAAAATCACCATTAAGCAAAGACTTGATTTGACTTCATACGGAACACGACTCAAAAATTGGTATCGCCCAAATGCCAATTTTTGAGTCGCGTTGGGTATAAATGAAAGGTGCGAAATGAAATGAAACCAAAGCGGTATCGTAAGAAAAGCAAGGTAATAGTAAAGAAGGGGTCCAAAAGGAGCTACAAAGACTAAAGTTGGAGTTAGCGTTTGTTTTTTAACCACCAACACGGCGAGACTAAAAATAGTGCTAAGTAAAACGCCTGTACCTAAAAGCAATATCCCTAAGCGAAGTCTTTTTCGAATACGCATAGGGTCTACAAAATAGTCTGGAAAAAGATTATAGCCTACGGTAAGTCCAAATACAAACGCAAACCCGGGAGTTGCGATGT
Source organism: Chlamydiota bacterium (assembly GCA_013287145.1). GTDB lineage: Bacteria > Chlamydiota > Chlamydiia > Chlamydiales > Parachlamydiaceae > JABDEI01. The sequence goes on along the minus strand of JABDEI010000048.1, from coordinate 3,331 downwards.
TAAAAATAGGGGATAAAATGTAATGAAACATTCCAAAACTCAAAGGCAATCGGTTTAGTAAACCAGGCAGCCAATGGTCTGTAACAACAATGATTATAAGAATGCACCGTAAAAGATTAACTAATAGACTTATTTGAGCAGAATTTGAAATGCCTTTATAGGTGATTGGATCGGTATAAGTGATGCCATTTTCCTCGTTCACAATTTGAGCAATAGTTTTTCCTTGGATTACTCCACTTGCTAAATGTTCAGAAATTCCCATTCGGCGCATAGCGATCAGTGCTTCAATAACACTTAGTGAATCTCCCCCTAGATCAGTAAAACTGGCGTTGACACCCACTTGATTTGTATTGAGAATCTCTTGCCAAACCTTAGCTAATTCTTTTTCTCGCTCAGTTTGAGGGAGATCATGCTCATTTATATCCATTATTGGAGAAGGAAGAGCCAATGAATTTATTTTGCCATTAGGAAAAAGCGGAAACTTCTCTAATTTTACGATATATGATGGTACCATATGTGAGGGAAGTATTTTTTTAAGGGCTTCTTGCACATCTTTAGTCTGTACTTGCTTATCCTCCTCACATGTAAAGTAAGCAATAAGCACTTTTGATGCATTGCTTAACTCTTTTGTGATCACAATGGCTCGTGCAACTTTTGGTTGCTGTTCTATTCTTGCGATGATTTCTTCTAATTCGATTCTAAACCCTCTAATCTTTACCTGATGATCAAATCGCCCTAGAAACAAGGCACTCCCATCCACAAGGTATTTGCCAAGGTCTCCGGTTTTGTAACAAAGATCTGACTGATCATGGGTAAATGGATTTGTGACGAATTGCATTTTTGTGTGTTCTAAATCGTGAAGATAGCCTTTTGAAAGATAGGGAGTTCTAACATAAATTTCACCGACTTCATCTATAGCAGCCAGCTCTCCCTTATTTGTCACGATAAGTAATTGCACGTCGGTTATGCCAGAGCCGATGGGATAGCTACTTTGACTAGGTTTTGTGGGATCAACAACAAAGTAAGACATTGCCTGCGGAGTTTCTGTCGTGCCATAAAAGTTGACTTGAGTGGATTTTGGTGCTATTTGAAAAATCCTTTTAGAGAGCTTCGAATTAAGGGTATCTCCTCCCCAAAAAAAATATCGTATTCGATCTAAGGGTTTATCCTTTAGCGCCGAGGTGCATATGATTTCTCCTAAAGCGGGTGTTAAATGCACGACGCTAATGGTTTGTTCAGACAACCAACTTGATAATTTATAGGGATTGAAAAGAGTGGATTGTTCTGGAATATGTAAAGAGGCGCCAATAGAGAGGGGAGTAAAAATATCTCGTAAGGCAGGGTCATGGCTTAAGCCGGAAAGGAAGGAAAAGCGATCATGTTGGGTGAAATCATGCTGTTTCACATGCCATTCAATAAAGTGAACTAAAGGGGCATGAGAGGTAATTATTCCCTTTGGTATTCCAGTACTACCTGAGGTGAAAATAATGTAAGCAATATCATCTTCATTAATAAGACTTGGCTCAATGGATACAAAATCTTTACTTAAAATTTTCAAGGCCTCTTTTTTGGTCGAAGGAATCCGCAGAGTTTGAGTTTGATATTTTTCGTCCAAAGACGATAAGATTTTAGAGTCAACTTCTAATTCTCCACATATGAGCAAAAAAGATGGCATGGTAAGACTGCAACAATCTAAAAAACGGCTAATAGGATAGGCTGAGTCTGCAATAAAAAAAGTAGCCCCCGTTTTGAGAACACCCAATAAAGCATAAATAAGAGCAGGATTTCTTTCGGAATAAAGCGCTACGGTGCTACCGCGGCCAATTTTTTTTTTCAAGAGGTAGCTTGCTATACGATCACTTATTGCATTGAGTTCATGGTATGTGCAGCACTCATAGATTGAAACAAGCGCAATGGCATCAGGATTTTTGGCTACTTGTTGTAAGAAATTTAGATAAATAGGACCTTTAAATTTAAAAGATAAAGGCACTTGGGGGTTAGGAGGGAAGGGAGTTGCCATATTTTCTTGGTAAAATTGATAATAATATAATATTATCTTGCTCTAAACGATCTTAATGTGAAAGTAGTATGTAAACTCCTCTTATATCGCATAATAGTCATATGTAACAGATCTTAGTGATTCAAAGTTATTGCATTTTCATTAGTACTCGAGAAGATAAAAGCCATACAGGAAATGATCAAAGAAGCCAACAAGAGAGCTTTTACAACAACATTGTTCAATTCAGTTTCGAACATATAAAACCATTCGCTAGCAATGACGACAAAACCAATCATAAAGAACGTAAAGCCCATCGTTAGACCAATTAAGGCAAAGCGTTTTGCCTGAGCAAATTTTTGCGTGTCTTTATGGATATGTTTCAACATTACTGCAGCACCTATCCAACAGTAGAGTGATGTTATGATCTGCCAAAAGACAATAGCTCCATAGGCAATATGGCTCCAAATCGGATTTTCGATAGCACGCCAATGGACTTTCGCGTTATTAATCCAGGACATCGAAATAATTCCGTGTGTATAAGTCAGGTTCGTTTCTAGATCAGTTAAATTATTTAATGCAATCATCGCAAAAAATAAACCCATCGTAATGACAATGATAACCTTAACGTACCGAATCATATTCCTCCAAAAAGCACAAATTATAAAAAATATTATAAAAAATATTTGCTTTTTTTTAACAATTTAATATACAATAGTTATTTATTTAACATTCTGTGAGATCTTATGAAACTAAAGGTTTTTGTTTTTATTGTTGCTGCAATTATCTGTGCAATTACTTTCATTTCAAAAGATGCGCTGTTTTTTGGGAAGCCTATCTCCAATTCTCAAAATCAGAACAACACCTTCGATCAGTCAATTCCCATTCTCGATTGGCATGACCTCAATGATCCTCTTCAACGCAAAGCGTTTATCTATGGACTTAAAAATGCCTTGTCTAATTTCGGATTCGTCGCCCTAATAAATGTGCCAATTAATACCCAAGGCTTAGATCAAGCTTATGCCGCATCTTACTCCTTTTTTAATCTACCCTTATCAAAAAAGCTAGAAATTAATCATCCTGCCAATAGCGGGGAACGTGGATATGTTTTTGCCGAATCACCTAAAGGTCATGACAGCAAGACAAAAGATCACAAAGAATTTTTGCACATTGGACGCGAACTGAATCACATAGAAAAGGAGCAATTGGGTTATCCTGATAATTTATGGCCAGCTAATGGCACCTTAAAAACACCGATGATGGATCTATATGGCAACCTCGAAAGTCTGATAGTTCCTATCACAGATGCCATGGCAGAAACTTTGGAAATCGATC